>JAILAF010000069.1 GCA_024681775.1 Lachnospiraceae bacterium | reverse complement strand
GCATCCTCGATGGGCTGCGCGGTGGTCAGATCCACACCGGCGATCTTCAGCAGGCTGACGGGATCGGAGGTGCAGCCGCTGCTGAGGAATTCCTTGTACTTTTTCACCACTGGCTCGCCTTCCTTCAGGATCCGGGAGGCGATGGTCACTGCGGCAGCAAAGCTGGTGGCGTACTGGTAGACGTAGAAATTGTAATAGAAGTGAGGAATCCGGGCCCACTCGTTCTTGATGAGCTCGTCCACGGTCATGCCGTCGCCGAAATAGAGCTTGTTCAGACCGTAGTACACCTCCTCGATGGAATCTGCGGTGAGAGGCTCCCCGGCCTCTGCCATCTCGGCGGTCTTGCGCTCAAACTCCTCGAACATGGTCTGGCGGTACAGGGTGGTGCGGAAGCTCTCCAGGAAATGGTTGATGATGTATGCCTTTTCCTCTTTTGTCTTCGCATGGTCCTTCAGGTAGTAGTACAGAAGCACCTCGTTGGTGGTGGAAGCTACCTCCGCCACGAAGATCTTGTACTCGGAATCCAGCAGGGTCTGGGCGTGGTCGGAGTACCAGGTATGCATGGAATGGCCCATCTCGTGGATCAGGGTGAACACATCATCCAGAGTATCGGTGTAATTCAGCAGCATATAGGGATGCACGCCGTAGACGCCCTCGGAGTATGCGCCGCTGCGCTTCCCCTCGTTCTCCAGCACATCGATCCAGCGGTTCTCATAGGCTTCCCGCACGGTGTTCAGATAGTCCTCGCCCAGAGGTTTCAGGGCTTCCAGGGTGATGGCTTTCGCTTCTTCGTAGGACACCTTCATGCTCTGATCTGCGATCATGGAAGTGTAGATGTCATACATGTGGAGCTCGTCCACACCCAGCAGTTTCTTGCGGAGGGCCACATAGCGGTACATATGATCCATTCCGGCGTGGACTGCCTCAAAGAGTCTGTCGCAGACCTTCGGGTCCACATCGTTGCCGTCTACCGCCGCCTCAAAACAGGAACCGTATTTTCTGGCGCGGGAACGGAAGACCCGGGTCTTGACCTCGGCATCGTACAGAGCCGCAAAGGTGTTGCGGAACTCAGCCAGTCTGCCGTAGAAGGCCTCGAAGGCATTCTTTCTGAGACCTCTGTCTTCCGACATGAGTGTCGGAACGAAACGGCCGTGGGAAAGGGGTACCTCTTTTCCTGCGGAATCCTTCACCGAAGGGAACTTCATGTCCGCATCGGAAAGCATGGAAAAGCCCTTTTCGGGGGAAGCCATGACCTCTCCCGCGGATGCCAGCAGAGTCTCCATCTCCTTGCTCAAGGTATGGGGCTTCATGCGGCGGATCTCTTTCAGCGTAACCGCATAGCGGCTCAGCCCGGGGGCTTCCTTCAGAAAGCGCTCCATGGTCTCCTCGGGGATCTCCAGGATCTCGGGGCTCAGAAATGCGATCTTGGCATCGGTCTGCACCCATGCGGACAGCGCCTTCTGCTCCATGGCCTGATACTTCGAATCGGCGGTATCTTGATCGCCCCGCATATGGGCATAGCGATAAGCCTTGTTCAATAGAAGATATCCTTTTTCGTACAGCTCGAAAGCGTTCAGCATGGTCTGGGCGCTCTCTCCCAGCTTTCCCTCGAATGCCGCCAGCTCGTCCGCCAGTTTCATGGCCTCGCTGATATCCGCCTCCAGTCCGGATTCCTCCGGATAAATATCCTCCAGTCTCCAGGTGAGCTCCTCGGGGATCTCGGATCTTTTTAATACCTTGTCTTCCATAAAAAAGTACCTCCGTACAAAATTGATCTTTCTTAAGATGATAACATAACCCTGTGAAAAATACAGCAGTCAGCGCCGAAAATCGGGTTGTACTTTTTGAGAATAATTCTTTATAATAGGTTCGACCTTAAGGAGGCGACCTGTATGTATAAGATAGATTTTGCAAAACCCGTCCACGCGTATTTTGTGGGGATCGGCGGCATCAGCATGAGCGGACTGGCCCTGATCCTGAAGGACGCGGGCTTTACCATATCCGGCTCCGACAGGAGCGAGAGCGAGCTCACGGAAGGGCTGAAGGCCCACGGTATCCCGGTCTTCATCGGCCAGCGCCGGGAAAATATCACCCCGGACATCGATGTGGCCATCCTGACCGCAGCCATCGGCACGGATAACCCTGAGGCGGTAGCGCTTCGGGAAATGAACATTCCCACCCTGACCAGAGCGCAGCTCCTGGGCCAGCTGATGCTGAATTACCGCACGCCCGTGGCGGTCAGCGGTACCCACGGCAAGACCACCACCACTTCCATGATCAGTCAGATCCTGATGGATGCGGATCTGGATCCCACCCTCTCCGTGGGAGGCATGCTGCCCTCCATCGGCGGTAATCTCCGGATCGGGCATTCGGAGTATTTTGTGGCGGAGGCCTGTGAATACACCAACAGCTTTCTGGATTTCTTCCCCAGGATCGGCCTGATCCTGAATGTGGAAGCGGATCATCTGGATTTCTTCAAGGACCTGGAGGATATCCGCCATTCCTTCCACCGTTTTGCGCTGCTGCTCCCTGAGGACGGTACTCTGGTCATCGGCGCGTCCATCCCCCGCTACCGGGAGTTGACGGAAGGAGTGAAGGGACGGATCCTGACTTTCGGACCGGAGCCCGCAGACGAGTACGGTGCCCCCGTGGATGCGTATCCCGAGGAGATCACCTATGATAAGCTGGGCTGTGCTTCCTTTACCGCCGTGTGCGGGAGCGAGCGGATGCAGGTGAAGCTCTCCGTTCCCGGAAGCCACAATATCCTGAATGCCCTGGCCGCCATCGCATGCTGCCGCGCCCTGGGACTGACGGAGGAACAGATCCTGTCGGGTCTTGCTGCTTTCGGCGGGACCGATCGCCGCTTCCAGCACAAGGGCTCCTTCGCCGGCGTTACCGTGATCGACGATTACGCCCACCATCCCACGGAGATCAGCGCCACCCTGGCGGCTGCGTCCAGAGTGGATCACAAGCGTCTCTTCGTGGTGTTCCAGCCCCACACCTATACCCGCACCAAGGCACTGCTGCCGGAGTTTGCAGAGGCACTTTCCGCCGCAGACCGGGTGGTGCTGGCGGATATCTACGCCGCCAGAGAGAAAAACACGGTGGGGATCTCCTCCGCCGACCTGCGGGATGCCATCCGTGCCCGGGGAAAGGAATGTGAGTATTTTCCTTCCTTCGAAGAAATCGAAGATTACTTTCGGAAAAATTGCCAAGAGGGTGATCTGTTGATAACTATGGGTGCCGGAGATGTGTATAAAATCGGCGAAGCACTCCTTTCATAAATCTTATCCACATCATCCACAGTCTCCCGGAAGAAGGATTTCTTCCGAAGGCTGTGGATGATTTTGTTTCCGGGGTGGAAAAACCGGGTGCGTTTTTTCGGATTTTTCCGTCGTTATCCACACTGTCCACATTTTCCACAAAAGCAGAGCGCCCCGGACCCCGTTTTGATTATGGGCACTTTGTCCATTTGTTTTTGACCGGATCTGTGCTATACCTTAGAATGTATTTTTTTGCAGGGGGTACCGGTAAGCGGGGCACGGATATGGCAGAATTGACCATTTATCAGGACAGTTACATCGGAGCGACCATTGTTTCCAATCGCTTCATCGATGAGTATATGCTGGATGCCAATGCGGCACAGCTCAAGATCTATCTCTATCTTCTCAGAATGCTCAACGCCCATCTGAAGACGGGCATCACGGATATCTGCGAACGTTTCAACTACATGGAATCGGACGTCATGCGCTCGCTGCGGTATTGGGAAAAAGCGGGTCTGCTGACGCTGGAATACGGTGAGGATCAGCAGCTGACGGGGATCCATATGAAGAATCTCTGCAGCCTGCCCCAGTCACAGCCATCCGCAGAGGAGACCCATGCGCCGGAGGTGATCCCGGAGAGCATTGCGCCCAAAAAGGCTTCCTCCGGAAAGACTGCCGGCACCGCTGCCGGGGCGGCCGAGGCACCTGTGAAGGACGCTGCCGTTTCATCCGCGGCGCCCCGGATCCCTGCCAAGGCTTCCTACTCCAGAGATCAGATCCAGGCCTTCCGGAACTCCGAATCCGGCGGTCAGATCCTTTTCCTGGCGGAGACCTACCTGTCCAAGATCCTGACGGCGGGAGATATCGATTCCCTCTACTTTATCGGGGACGTGCTGGGATTTTCCACGGATCTGACGGACTATCTGCTGCAATATTGCGCGGAGCGGGGCAAGCGCTCCTTCCGCTATATAGAGAAAGTGGCCATCGGCTGGGCAACGGAGGGGATCACCACCGTGGAGCAGGCCAGGGCCCATGTCAACACTTATGACAAGACTGTCGCTAGCATCATGAACGGCCTGGGACGCTCCGGCGTTCCCACCCAGCCCGAGCTGGAGTATATTACCCGCTGGACCGGCGAATATGCCTTTTCCCTGGATATCATCCTGGAAGCCTGCAAGCGCACCGTCATCGCCACGGATTCCAACCGCATCAAGTATGCGGACCGGATCCTTTCCGCCTGGCACAAGGATCAGGTAAAGACCCTGGCGGACGTGGAGCGGCAGGACAAGGAGCACCGGGCGGCAGCGGGAAGCCCGAAGCAGGATACCGGCCGTGGGGGCCGCAGTCAGTTCCATATCTATCAGGAGTCCGGCATCGATTATGATGACCTGGCTGCAAAGCGCGTCAAAAACTGAGCAAAACCACTCCACCGGAGTGGTTTTGCGATGCTTATTGAGGAGCAAAGCGAGTCAATAAGACAAGCTTATTGAGGAGCATAGCGAGTCAATAAGAGATTAATAGAGGGGATCATAGGGGATTATAGGTTATGCCACTGACCAACAGCCAATACCAGGAGATCATGAAGGAATACGGCGAGCTTCAGAGTGCGGCACAGGCCCGTGTGGCCGAGCGCAGGGAGCAGATCTATGCACAGCTCCCGGGACTGCAGCCTCTGGAAGAGCGTATTGCCACTCTTTCCGTGCAGCGGGCCAAGCAGCAGCTGGCAGGTCATACGCCGGAAGCGGAGGCACTGGCGGAGGACCTGGAGGAAGCCCGGGGGCAGTTCCGCGCTCTCCTTGCTTCGGAGGGGTATTCCGAGGAGGATTTCGAGCCGGACTATGCCTGCAGGATGTGCTCCGACACGGGATTTATCCCCCAGCCGGACGGCACGAGGCGCAAATGCCGCTGCTTTAAGATGAAGGAGACCCGGATCCTGTATCACCAGTCCAATCTGCAGGGGCTTCTGGAACAGTGCAACTTTTCCAATCTGACCTACGAGTACCACAAGGGTGAGGACCTGACGCATCTGAAGGGCGCCGTGGCCCTGTGTAAAGATTTTGTGAATTCTTTCGAAACGAACTATCGAAATCTCATGTTCTATGGTACAGTAGGAACCGGCAAAAGCTTCCTGTCCTGCTGCATCGCGGCGGAGCTTCTTCCCAGCGGCCATTCTGTGGTATACTTAAGTTCCCAGAAGCTCTTTGATACGCTGGCTGATCAGCGGTTCCGCCCCGAATTTCAGGAGGACCGCAGTCAGGATTTTGAGACTTCTCTGTACAACTGTGATCTGCTGATCATCGACGATCTGGGGTCGGAATATACCAACGGCTTTGTGGAGACACAGTTTTTTGCGTTGATGAACGAACGGGACCTGCGCAAACGGCCCACCATTCTTTCCACCAACCTGAGCTTCGGGGATCTCCAGAAGAGATACACGGACCGCATCGCTTCCAGGATCCTGGGGCGGTATGACATCATCAGGCTGACGGGACCGGATCTGCGCACACTGATCTGATGACAGGGTCAGAAAAGAAATAAAAGGGAGCAATTCCTGTCATCAGTTACCGAAACCGACCGATAAGGATTGTAACGAAAAGAGGAGAATACGCATGGCAAAACACGAAGAAAAGCGCAACCTGGAAAGCATTCCCGTAGGCGCGCTCGGCATCATCGCTCTGGAGGGCTGTAAGCCCCTGGGGGAGAAGGTAGACCAGTACCTGGTCAGATGGAGAGCCGAGAGAGAGAGCGAGCACAAGGGCTCGCTGGCATTTGCCGGATATCAGAGAGACTCCTATCTGCTGCAGGCCAAGGTGCCCCGCTTCGGGTCCGGAGAAGCCAAGGGACAGATCCTGGAATCCGTCCGCGGACATGATCTGTACATCCTGGTGGATATCCTGAATTACTCCCAGACCTATTCCCTCTGCGGACATGAGAACCACATGTCTCCGGACGATCACTATCAGGATCTGAAGAGGATCATCGCCGCTGTGGGCGGCAAGGGCAGACGCATCACCGTCATCATGCCTTTCCTCTATGAGAGCCGCCAGCACAAACGCAATTCCAGAGAGTCTCTGGACTGTGCCATCGCACTGCAGGAGCTGGTCAAGATGGGCGTGGACAACATCATCACCTTCGATGCCCACGATCCCCGTGTACAGAACGCCATCCCTCTGAACGGATTTGAGACCGTTCAGCCCGCATACCAGTTCATCAAGGGTCTGCTGCGCAACGTGAAGGGCCTGTCCCTGGATGCGGAGCACATGATGATCGTCAGCCCCGATGAGGGCGGTATGTCCCGTGCCATCTACACTGCCAATGTCCTGGGACTGGACATGGGTATGTTCTACAAGCGGAGAGATTACACCAGGATCGTCAACGGACGCAATCCCATCATCGCTCACGAGTTCCTGGGTTCCGACGTGGCCGGCAAGGATGTGATCATCATCGATGATATGATCTCCTCCGGTGAGAGCATGCTGGAGGTTGCGGCAGCGCTGAAGGAGCGGAAGGCAAACAGGATCTTTGTCTTCGCCACCTTCGGTCTCTTCACCAGTGGCCTGGATGTGATCGACAAGGCATACGAGGATCACATCATCGACCGGATCCTGACCACGAACCTGATCTACCAGACTCCGGAGCTGCTGGAGAGAGAGTGGTACATCAACTGCGACCTGAGCAAGTACATCGCATACATCATTGACACCCTGAACCACGATTCCTCCATTTCCGATCTGCTGAATCCCAGCGAGAGGATCCAGAACATCGTGGCCAGATACAAAAACGGCGAACTGGATTAAAGAAAGAAAAAGCGTCTCCCGACCACACTGGCGGGAGGCGCTTCTTTTTTCTTCCGGCCTCCCGGTTACAGCAGGGAGGCCTTTTTTAAGGTCCTGCGCAGCAGAGTGCCAAGCAGCAGCGCCAGGATGATCTTGATGATGGCGGTGGGGATGAAGGGCAGCACACAGGCGGCAAAGCCCTTCCCCAGATTCTCGGCGGTGATCCCGCCCAGGTAGACACCTGCGAACCAGAAGGTTCCTACCACATAGTTGAGGACCGCTCCCAGCACCAGGCCGACGGTCAGAGAGACGTAGTAAAAGACGCCTTTCTCGCCCTGCTTTTTTGCGCCGATCTTCAGTCCCAGCCCTGCAAAGAGGGGCAGCAGGGGAAAGGAGATGATAAAGCCGCCGGTGGCGCCCATCAGGACGCCGAAGCCGCCCTTAAATCCGGAGAATACCGGAAGTCCCACGATCCCCAGCAGCAGGTAGATGAGGGAGGCGATGGTACCGTTTACCGGTCCCAGGATGATCCCTGCCAGCGGCAGGATCAAGGTCTGCAGCGTCATGGGAACGCCCCCCGGGAGGGGGATTCCGGGGAGCTGAGATATCACGCAGATCAGGGCCGTGAAGAGCCCGATCCTGCAGGTGTCAGCGACTTTTGAGCCCTGACTGCGGTTTTGTTCTTTCGTCTGTATTTCTGACATTGTTCAGTTCATTCCTTTTCTGTGGTTTGATGCATGCACGCTTCTTATCATACCCCTGTTTTGCAAATTGTCAACCTTGAATTATAGAAGGTTGACAATTTCGCAAAACGAGTAGTATGGATATTAAAGGGGGCTGCCACCGCCATGGTGGCAACCCCCTTTTTCGGCGTTTCAGTGCTTTATCGGATGTACCTTTCCAGGACGCGATCGATTTCATCCGCTGTAAAGGAATACTCCCCCAGAAGGCTTCTCGTCGTTGCCATCCGGCTCTCATAAGGCTTTGCCTTGTCCGGCTCGTTCCCTGCTTCAAACACATGCTTGAAAAAGGCTTCGTCTGCATACTTTCCGATGCGCAGGATTTCCATGGATTCCTCGTCTACCGCGACCACATCGGCATGGGTTCTGTAGTAGGTGTCCGCGATCTCTCCGTAGTCCCCATCCTTTAGATAGTAGGTATAGCCTGAACTGTAGAGGCTACGATTGTAGGCCCTCCGGATTTCTCCCACCATATGGAAAAAAATACCCACAAAGGCAATCGCCGCAATGACCAGCACAATATCCAGGAGCAGAATGTAGATCGGCTTTTTGCCATCAGCCATGCCTGCGAGATTTTGATTTGTTTTTTCGTGATCATTCATCTGTCTGTCTCCTCGCTCACTCTTCACCGATCAATGCATCCTCGATCACAACACTCTTTTTTCCGGCAGAGAGACTCATGAATTCTTCTCGTTCCTCCGCACTCATTCCAAAACAGGTTTCCAGTACGAGATTCACATTTTCCTGCATATCCGATACATAGATATCAAAGCGGGACGCCTCTTCCGAGTAATTTCGGTCGATCCGTTCTTCAAAGGAATCCAGGTAGTTTACGAAGTGTGTGATATCGGATTCCATGGAATAGGTACGCCACTTTTCTTCATCCCCGTGCAGGATGAGGTTTTCGGCCATGCGCATGACGGCATCGTAGTCCTGACAGACCATATAAATATCGCGGTATTCCCTGAAGGGGGAATCCGAAAACCAGCGAAGATTATGGTAATCTCCATAGGAACAAAAGGACCGGTAGTCTCCCTCTTCGAGGTATTTCTCAAGGGCTGCCTTATAGGGTTCGGGATTGCGCTGCGAGGCGCGCCTTCTGGCATCGCCGGGCATCGAATAGGCCGATTCCGCCACAGCGAACATAATGATGCAGGCGATCAGCAGCACAACGATTCCCACAACGCGTATGGTAACCATGGCATATTTCCGGGTTTTGTGTTTGACCGATGCCTCGGTCTGTTCATAGCGCCGCTTAAATGCATCCATATCCCTTTGGTGCTCGGTCGCCTGGGTATTCTCTTTTCCGCAGAAAGGGCAGAATTTTTGCTCTAAACTGACCTCTCCGCCGCAGTTTTCACATTTCATGTTCTCTCTTCCTAACAGGACTCACGGGTTGACCGGATGATCCTTCAGATACTGTTCGCATTCCGAATAACTGATGTAGCCCAACTCTTTGTATTCGTTCATAAAGAGCTGGAAATCCTCATTGTTCATTTGAAAACGCTGCCAAAAATCTTCCGTGACGGGTGCTCTCCTCTGCTCCAGATATGCGCCTGCCTCCTCCGGCAGCTTCGACGTGTCCATCGCCATAACCTCCAATTCGTCGGCCAGCAGATATTTGAGAAGCCCCATGTCGGTGAAGTCTGTCATCGAATGTTCCGCTTGTTCCAGATTCTGCATGTATTCGCAGAACCGGTAATATTGGAAATCCCAAAGACTGTGACCTTCTTCCGTGTATTGTTCGTACAGACGCAGCAGTTCCTCGTATTGGCCGGCTTCAAAAAGGGCTTCCAGTTCTGGAAATGCCTCCTTTTGCCAAAAGAATTCTGCCTTCTCTTTGGCGAGATACGCCTTTTCCCGCATCTCGTTATGCAGGAATATGCCGCCACCGACTGCCAGAAGAAGAACGACGGCCAAAATGAGCCATCTCCAGGTCTTTCTGGCCTGACGTCCCGTTTCCGCAGCAGAATAATCCGACAGTTCCCGGAGATTGTCATGGATATCTCCGAGCCGATCCATATATTGCTTTTCCGCGCCGGTCACGTTCATGGTTCCACAGAAGGGGCAATTGGGAAGCACTGCGTCAAAAACGCCGCCACAGCTGCTACAATGAGTGGTTTTCTTTTTGCTCTTATTCACTGAAGGGTTTCCTTTTGAGGTTTCTTTCATGTACACTTTCCCCATTATATCTGTTCGGGTTTCGGTTTTCAATCAGCGCAGCAGAAACCGAACAAACGCTTTTCACTGCTTTGAGGGAAACAGATTCCGCAAAAGAAGAAGTAAAATCTTGTAAGAGTGTGGGATGACCGGGCCGGCAGGGATTGAACTGACAGTTGCTTTCCAATCTCCGGGAATCATTTTATACTGATGTAGTGTACCGATTGTAAATTGCCGGACGAATGCGACGGCGGAAATCAACGGAAGGGAGCCACCATGAAACTGATCCATCTGGCAGACCTGCATCTTGGAAAGCGGGTTAACGAATTCCCCATGATCGAGGACCAGGAGTACATCCTGCTGAAGATCCTGGGCGTCATCGATGAAGAGCGGCCCGACGGCATCCTCATTGCGGGGGATGTCTATGACAAATCCGTTCCCAGCGAGGATGCCATGCGGCTGTGGGACGACTTCCTGGTGCGCCTGGCGAAGCGCAGCATCCCCGTGTACGCCATCAGCGGCAATCATGACTCCGCGGTGCGCTTTGCGGACCACGGGAAGCTGGTGGATGTCACCGGGATCCATCTGGCACCGGGCTATGAGGGCTCCCTTTCTTCCTTTACTGTGGAGGATGCTCACGGCCCCGTCCACATCTACCTTCTTCCCTTCATCAAGCCCGCCATGGTGCGGCCTTTCTTCGAGGGGGAGGAGATCCGGGACTACACCGATGCCTGCAGGCTGGTGATCGGGCGGGCTGCTGTGGACATTGCGGAGCGGAACGTCCTGGTGGCGCATCAGTTCGTGGCAGGGGCAGAGCGCTGTGAATCCGAGGAAAATATCGGCGGCCTGGACAATGTGTCCGTGGATGTTTTTGACGCTTTCGACTATGTGGCCCTGGGCCATCTCCACGGTCCCCAGAAGGTGGGCAGGGAAACCGTCCGTTATGCGGGCAGCCCGCTGAAATACTCCTTCTCCGAGAAGGATCATCACAAATCCGTCACCGTGGTGGAGCTGGGAGAAAAGGGGGATGTGACGGTCCGCACCGTGCCGCTGGTGCCGAAGCACGACCTGCGGGAAATCCGCGGGAGCTACATGGAGCTTACGGACAGGTCCTTTTACGAGGGGACCGATACCGAGGATTACATCCACGCCGTACTGACGGATGAGGAGGATGTGCCCGATGCCATGGCCAGACTCCGTTCCGTTTATCCCAACATCATGAAGCTGACCTACGACAACCTGCGCACCCGCACCAATGCAGAGGTGACCGGGGCGGTGGACGTGGAGCATAAAACGCCCCTGGAGCTTTTCTCCGAGTTCTATGAACTGCAGAACAATCAGGAGATGAGCGAAGACCAGCGGGAAGTGGTAAATGACATGATCGTCAGCATCTGGGAGGCATAGGAACATATGAGACCGATCTATCTGAAAATGTCAGCATTCGGCCCTTACGCCGGGACCGTGGAGATCCACATGGACCGGCTGGGAGGAAGCGGCATTTATCTCATCACCGGCGATACCGGTGCCGGCAAGACCACCATTTTTGATGCCATCTGCTATGCACTCTATGACAAGACCGGCGGACAGCTGCGGGACGGCAACATGCTTCGTTCCAAGTACGCAGAGCCCGGCACCCCCACGGAGGTGGAGCTGGTCTTTGAGCATGGCGGCAGGGAGTATACCATCCGCAGAAACCCTGAATACATGCGCCCTTCCAAGCGCGGCGAGGGCATGACCACCACTCCTGCGGATGCTTCCCTCACTCTGCCGGACGGACAGGCCATCACCAAAAAGAACCAGGTAAACGCAGCGGTGGAAGAGCTCCTGGGTCTTTCCTTTGAGCAGTTTACCCAGGTGTCCATGATCGCCCAGGGAGAGTTCCGCAAGCTCCTTCTGGCCACCACCAAGGAGCGCCAGGAGATCTTCCGGAAGCTCTTTGAGACCGGCCACTACCTGAGCCTCCAGGAAAAACTGAAGGCGGAGGCGAAGCGCCTTCGTACCGAATACGATGGGAAGACCACCGGCATCCACCATGCGGTGAGCCGCGTTACCTGCGATGAGACCGATGTCCTTTCTCTGGAGCTGGCAAAGGCAAAAGCCCGGGAGATGACACTGCCGGAAACGGCTTCACTCATCGAGCAGATCCTGGAAGGAGACCGGAAGCGGGAGACGGAGGTCAGAAAACAGGACACGGATCTGGAGAAGGCTCTGGAGGATCTGAACCGGCGCATCGGCGGCCTGCAGGAGCTGGAAAAGGCTAAGCAGAGCCTTGCAAAGGAAGAAGAGAACCTGAAAGCGCTGGAGGCTGCCCTGGAAGCGCAGAAGCCCCTTCTGGAGAAAGCAAAGGAAGATCTGAAAGCGAAGGAAGGTCATACGGAAAAAGCTACCGCTCTGCGCACCCTCCTGCCCCGCTATCAGGAGGCGGACACCCTGCGGAAAAATACGGAGGACCGCCGGAAACGACTGGAACAGGCAAAGCAGGATCTGCAGACCAACGAGCAGAATCTGAAGCGCTGCAACGATGACCTGAAAATCATCGCAGAGGAGCTGGATACCCTGAAGGATGCCGGCGCCGGCAAGGAGAAGGCTGCGGCTGAACTGGAGCGGATCGATAAAAATCTGCAGAGTCTGCAGAATCTGAAAAAGGAGTTCGGTCTCTACGCCGCACAGAAAGAAAAACTGGAGAAGGCACAGGCCGATTACCTGAAAAAGGATGAACTCTACCGGGGACTCCGCCAGACCTACGAAACCCTGGACAATGCTTTCCGGGACGGTCAGGCAGGGGTTCTGGCAGAGCGCCTGCAGCCCGGCGTGCCCTGCCCTGTATGCGGCGCCATAGAGCATCCTGCTCCCGCATGCAAGCCTGCAGAGGTGCCTTCGGAAGAGGAACTGAAAGTGGCAAAAGCGGAGGCGGAGGAAGCCGGAAAGGCTGCAACCGCAGCATCCGAGAATGCAGCATCGATCAAAGCGGCCCTAGAGGAGAAGAAGCATCATATCATTTCCCTCGGCAATGAAAACTACATGGTCCTGGATCCCGATACCGATGAACCTCAGGTGGATCAGACCATCAAGAGGGTCCGGGAGGACCGGGAGAAAGCGCAGAGTGAACTGAAGGCGCAGGAAGCCAGGATTTCCCGCAAGGCGGAACTTGAGAAAAAATCCAAAGAATATGACGGCGCTGTCACAAATCTGAACGAGGCCATCGAAAAGCAGAGGACGGAAATTGCCTCAGCGGAAAGCACAAACGTGGCGGAAGAAAAGCAGCTGGCAGATCTGGAAAAGACGCTGACCCCTCCCACCCTGGAAGAAGCAAACGCCCTGATCGCGGAATGTGACCGCAAAGCAGCAGCGCTTCAGAAGGCTTTCGATGACGCAGACGCCGCATTCCGTAGCCGGGAGAAGGCCGTGGAGTCCAGCAGGGGCCTCATCAAGGGATACAGGGAGCAGCTTGCCTCCGGTAGCACGGAGGATCCTGCAGCGGTAACGAAGGAACGGGATGAAAAGACGCAGCTCCGGGCGCAGACGCAGGAGACACTCCGTATCCTCACCACCCGCATCAGCACCAACGATACGGAACTGAAGGAAATCCGCAGAGGCATGTCCGAAGCCGAGGACATCGAAAAGCAGCTCCGGATCGCGGATGCACTTTCCAGAACCGCCAATGCGGACCTGACGGGCAAGAAGAAGATCACGCTGGAAGCCTACATCCAGGCCACCTATTTTGACCGGATCCTGGGGAAGGCCAATGTAAGGCTTATGACCATGTCCGGCGGCCAGTACGAACTGAAGCGTGCAGAGGATGGCAACAATCAATCCCAAAGCGGACTTGAACTGAATGTCATCGACCATTACAATGGAACGGAACGCAGTGTGAAGAGCCTCTCCGGCGGTGAGTCCTTCATGGCCTCTCTGTCCCTGGCCCTGGGTCTTTCGGATGAAGTCCAGTCCGGCGCCGGTGGCATTCAGGTGGATACCATGTTTGTGGATGAGGGCTTCGGCTCTCTGGATCCCGACTCCCTGGACCAGGCTTATCGCGCACTGACCTCCTTAAGCGAGGGCAATCGACTTGTGGGAATCATCTCTCATGTGGCGGACCTGAAGAACAAGATCGATTCGCAGATCATCGTTAAGAAAGAAAGAACAGGCGGAAGCTTCATCACCTTGCAGACCTGATGCGGCATCCCCACAGAGAGAGACAATGGAAAACGGAAAAAGAAAGATCCTGAGCAGGAAGTGGTACCTGTACCTCACCGAGTTTTTTGCCGGCATGTCCGTCATGGCGGTGGAGCTGGGCGCCAGCAGATTGCTGGCACCCTACTTCAGCTCCTCCCAGATCGTGTGGACCATCATCATCGGCACCATCATGATCGCCATGGCGCTGGGAAATATCTACGGCGGACGCTCCGCGGACAGAAATCCGAACCCGGATAAGCTCTACCGGCGCATCATCGTGGCGGCCTGCTGGATCGCATTGATCCCCGTGGTCGGAAAATACATCATCATCGGCATTTCTCTGCTCATGATCTTTTCCGTGAACTCCGCGTATCTGATCTGGGCGGCATTTGCGGCCTGCATGGTGATCTTTGTGTTCCCGCTGTTTTTGCTGGGGACCGTGACGCCCTCCCTGGTGAAGTACACCGTGGAGGATCTGGAGGACAGTGGAAAGACCGTGGGACTCCTGAACGCTTCCAACACCATCGGCAGCATCATCGGCACCTTTGTCCCCACCTTCATCACCATTCCTTCCGTGGGTACCTCTGTCACCTTCCTGATCTTTGCAGGGATCCTGCTGATCCTGGCAGTGGCCTACTTCCTCTCCGGGAGAGTAAAGTCCGCTGCTCCCGTCATTGGTACCACCGTTTTGATCCTGGCGTGCCTCACCGGGGCCTCCGACAGCTTTGCCTTCTGGGAGAGCGACCTGCTCTACGAGGGAGAGTCCGTCTACAATTACCTCCAGGTAAAGGAGGATGAGAACGCGGTCTACCTCTCCACCAATGTCCTCTTCGGCGTCCAGTCCGTCTACCGGAAGGCCGACACCCTGACAGGGATGTACTATGACTATGCCATGGCGGCGCCCCTGATGGCCGGCGTCAATGAAAAAGCAGAGACGCAGATCCTGGTCCTGGGCATGGGTACCGGCACCTTCGCCACCCAGTGCGAGCGGTATTTTGACGGGGTCATATGCGAGGGCGTGGAGATCGACAGTGACATCACGGCGCTGGCAGGGACCTATTTTCATATGTCCGACAGCATCCCCGTCACCACCTACGACGGCAGAGCCTTCCTGAATGCGAGCGAGGATCTCTACGATGTCATCATGGTGGATGCGTACCAGGATATCACCATTCCCTTTCAGATGTCCTCTGTAGAGTTTTTCACCCTGGTGAAAAACCACCTAAAGCCCGGCGGGATCATGGTGGTAAACATGAATATGCAGGGAAAAGCGGAGGATGACATCACCGCCTATCTCTCCGATACCATCGCCTCCGTCTTCGGCACCGTGATGACGGCGGATGTGGCAGGCTCCACCAACCGGGAGCTCTTCGCCTGCGACGATCCGGAGGTAATGCAGATCTGCGAGCGCAACATCGCCCTGGAGGACAATGCGGACCTGAAGGCGGCCATGGAACGCGTCACCGCAGCGCTCGTGCCCTACGAAGCAGGAGACCGTGTGATGACCGACGATAAGGCGCCGGTGGAGCTCCTGGGCATGCGGGTCATCGATGACATCATCCGGGACGAGGTGGCCTATTACAAGGACATCTACAAAAGCGCCGGTCTGGAGGGACTCATGCAGGTGTTGCGCTAAAGTTCCGGATCGTATACAGACATTCAAAAATACCTGTCGAAAAGCTCTTTACAAACCTGTTTCGAGGCGATATACTACAATCCCGCCGCTTCTTACAGAGCGGAAAAAGAGCCTTGCATCCCCCGGAGGTAGAGGTACCGATCGTAAGTGCGAGAGGATGCTGTAAGTCGTTGTAGCAGTTAACCGCAACACATTTACAAGGAGGCCGCATATGGATTATCCCGTTACGGAAATGGTTTACCCTGTTCTTGATCCCGTCGCCATCGGCGCTCGGATCAAGCACCTCCGCGAGGCACATCACCTGTCGGTGGCTGCGCTGGCCGAGATCCTGCGTCTCGAGTCCGTGCAGGCTGTCTACAAGTGGCAGCGCGGGGAGAGCGTCCCTTCCGTAGAGAATCTGCTGGTTCTGAAAGCGATTTTCCACACGGACGTGGACGAGATCCTGACAGGAGAAAAAGAAGAGGACGAAAGCCCTCTTCTTCCTTTTTCGGAGGACAGGAAAATTTCCTTTATTTGTTCGCCGATAGATGATAAAATATCAGCATAGGCTCTGATGATATCAGGCACATAAAACCGGATTGCCGGAATCAAAATATGACGGAGGGTATAAATATGGCAGGAATGGCTGCAAAGATGGTGAAATCCTACATGGAGGCGCAGGACCTGAAGGTCAATCAGCTCAAGGAGGATCTCCTGAGAGTGGGCTGGGACTTCAACGGCGGTAGCATCCAGATTTATTTCGACTTTGATGATACCGATACGCACGTACATCTCGAGGGACTGGACTTCATCAAGGTTCCCGAGGCGAAGTACGAGTCCATGTATAAGGTTCTGAACGAGGTGAACGACACCTACAAGTACGTGAAGTTCGTTCTGGACACCGAGGACGGACAGCTCAATGCGAGAGAGGATGTTGTCATCCAGCTGGATACCTGCGGCGAGGAGTGCTATGAGCTCATGATCCGCATGGTCCAGATCGTGCAGGATGCTTTCCCGAACTTCATGAAGGCTCTGTGGGGCTGATCCGAAGCGGGACATAACGAGATACGAAAGGCGTGGCCGAGTGGCCACGCCTTTTTCTTTTGCCATATGGGAAAGGAATTGGTCGTCCGGATCACTCCGACAGCAGGATCCTGTCATTGTCCAGATCTCTGCCCGTTCCCTCCCGGAACTTCCGCAGCAGATCCTGGGTGGTGAGCCTGGACCGCTCCTCCCCCTTCACATCATAAACGATACGACCGTCGGACATGAGGAAGGTACGGTTTCCGGTCTCCAGGGCCTGACTCATGTTGTGGGTGATCATCATGCAGGTGATGTGGGACTCTGAAACGATGCGCCTCGTGAGCTCCATGACCTTGTCTGCCGTGGCGGGATCCAGGGCTGCGGTGTGCTCATCCAGCAGCAGGACCTTGGGGGTGACCATGGTGGCCATGAGAAGGGTCAGTGCCTGCCGCTGGCCGCCGGAAAGGAGACCTACGGGATTTTTCATTCGATCCTCCAGTCCCATCCCCAGCAGCGCCAGCTTCTCCCGGAACAGCTCCTTGTCCCGTCTGCCGATCCTGCTGAAAGGAGAGGTCCCCTCCGAGGAGCGCAGGTATGCCAGCGCCAGGTTCTCCTCAATGGACATGGAGGGTGCCGTGCCCTTCAGGGGATCCTGGAACATGCGGCCGATGACCCGGCTGCGCTTGTGCTCCTCCAGGTAGGTGATATCCTGTCCCCCCAGGATGACGGAGCCGGAATCCACATAGAAGGTGCCTGCCACGGCATTGAAAAGCGTGGACTTTCCCGCACCGTTGGAACCGATGATGGTGACGAAATCACCGTCGTCCAGATGAACGGAGAGGTCGGAGACGGCCTTTTTCTCGTTGACGGTACCCGGATTAAAGGTCTTGGAGATATGGATCAGATCAAGCATTTGCAGTCCCTCCTTTCCGGTTGCCGTTTTTCTTTGCCTTCCGGAAGGCTGCCCATTCCTTGATGGTGGGGAAGGCGATGGCCAGTGCCACCACAATGGCGGTGATGAGCTTCAGACCCTGGACGGGCACCACCTTCGTATACAGCACGACGGCATAGATGATACGGTAGATCACGGAGCCGGTGATGGCTGCCCAGACGCCCTTGCGCAGCGAGCGGCGTCCCAGCACGGTCTCGCCGATGATGAGGCAGGCCAGGGCGATGACCACGATACCGGTACCGCCGTTGATGTCGATGGTGTTCTGATACTGTCCCACCATGGCGCCGGAGAGCCCTGTGAGGGCGTTGGCGATGCACAGCCCCACAGTGATGGTGAAGCGGGGGTTGACGGAGGAAGCCCGGACCATGTCGATATTGTCACCGGTGGCCCGGATGGAAAGCCCCAGGCGGGTACTCAAAAACCACATCAAAAGCAGCGCCATGACCACGGTGATGGCCGCCGCCAGGATCACCTGATACCAGGCACCGCCGAAGCCCGTGTCCTTCAGCATGGAGAACATGGTGGGCGTCTTCAGGATGCTCAGGTTGGAGCTCCATTTCATGACCATCAGGTTCACGGTGTAGAGCCCCGTATTGGTGATGATACCGGCCAGGATCGCCGGGATCTTCAGATGGGTATGCAAAAAGGCGGTGACAAATCCTGCACAGGCACCTGCGATCATGGCGGCAGGGATCCCCAGGATGGGGTGCCCCGCGAGGGCAAAGGACACGGAGACCGCACCGCCCAGCACGAAGCATCCGTCGGTGGTCAAGTCGGCAATGTCCAGGACGCGAAAGCTTAAGAAGAGCGCCATGGGCACCAGTGCATATAAAAATCCCAGTTCAAGAGCAGTCTTAACAATGTACAGCAAGGGGATCCTTCCTCCATAGAAAAGAATAGGGTGGGCGCGTGGCGCCCACCCGCAGGTCACAAAAACATTACTCCTCGGTGGTGGTAACCTCTACCAGCTCGCCCATGGTGGAGAAGACGGAGTAGTCCGCATTCATGGCAGCGGCGGTCTCGGTGTTGACGGTGATGATCCCGCCGTCCATCAGGTAGTAGTCCTCCATGGAAGCCATGCCGCCGGTGATGGCCTGGAACGCCAGGTCAGCAGTGGTGGTGCCCAGAGCGGTGTAGTTCACGCCGCAGGTAGCAAACGCACCGTTGCGGACGAAGGAATCGGCGCCCGCATAGTGAGGAATGCCTGCCTCTGCCAGGGTCTGGTAGATGGCCAGCTCAGCAGCCATGATCACGTTGTCGGTGGGGGTGAAGATGGCATCCACGCCCTCAGCTACCAGAGAGGAAGCTGCCAGCACCACCTCATCGTTGGTGTTGGCGGTCTGCTCGCTGTAAGCGATGCCCTTGGCATCCAGGTAAGCCTTCGCCTCAGCGATGGGGGTTGCGGAATTGGACTCGGACAGGGAGTAGAGCAGTCCCACGGTCTGAATGTCTGGATTCTGCGCGAACATCATGTCCAGGATGTAGGGGGTGTTCAGCGCATCGCTGGTGCCGGTGACATAGTCGATGCCGGTGAGCTCCGCGGTGACGGGGTCGGAGATGGCTGCGAAGATCACGGGCGTCTTGGTATCCTTGGCGGATACGGTAGCCACCTGTGCAGCCAGGGTAGCGATGGGGATGATGGCATCCACGCCGTCAGCCACGGCCTGATCCGCGATCTGCTTTAAAGTGGACTGATCGTTCTGTCCGGAATATACCTCATACTGGATGGTGACACCGTTCATGGTGGCAACGGAATCCAGCTCTGCGGTGATGGCATTGGCGATCTCATCCAGAGATGCATGATCCAGCTGCTTGATCACTGCGATCTTGTAGGTCTTGCCGGAAGCGGCGCTATCCGCTTCGGTCTTTGCACCGGAGCCGCAGGCCGTTACGGTAAATGCCATAACGACAGCCAGCAGTGATGCTGCGATTTTCTTGAACTTTTTCATAATATCCTCCTCACCGAGCGTTTTTAGCGAGGTGGTGCATGAGAAACTTGCGAATGCAATTTCTCATGGCACATCCTGCAGTTTGGGCTCGGACCAAACTGCGTTTGAAAAAACGGCATATCAATGCGTTTTTTCAAACAATCCTCCTCACCGAGTATATCGGTTCTAAATTTCTTTCTTATTTTATGTACTGAGCGTGGGGTTGTCAATTCGGAGAAGCGTATTTTTCACACAAAATTGCATTTTTTTGCATGAAAAACTGTATAAATAAAGACGCTTATTGAGAGAATCACTCATTGCGCTCCAAAACCTTGACATCCGAAAGAGAACAGTGTACTCTGATCCCTGTTAGAGAACACTGTTCTCTTTTCGCTGTGAGGGATCCATGCCGAGAGACAAGACGGAAAGCCACAACAGAATTATTGATGCTGCCCGGAAGGAATTCCTGGAGTACGGTTTTGCGGATGCCTCCCTGCGGAGGATCGCCGCCGGAGCCGGGATCCAGGTCAGCGGCCTGTACAAGCATTTTTCCAGCAAGGAGGAGATGTTCGCTTCCCTGGTGGATCCCGCCATCGAGGGCCTCATGGAGCGGTATCGGCAGATCGAGAGCAGCTACTTTGCCGGGATCGAGCAGCGGGATCCCGGGGATCAGTGGACGGACCAGCGGGAGATGGTTCAGCTCATGGAGTACATCTACGATCATCAGGACGCCTTCCGGCTGATCATCTGTAACTCCCGGGGAACCCGGTATGCGGAGTTTACCCATGAACTGGCAGTGCTGGAGGAAGAGGTCACCCTGCGCTATATGCAGGAGCTGAAAAAAGGCGGGCATCCGGTGCGGGAAGTGGACGAGAGGGAGTTCCATCTCCTGGTGACTGCCAGTCTGGAGGCCGTTTTTCAGGCGGTGATCCACGATTTTGACAAAAAAGAAGCCATGCACTATGCCGAAACGCTGGAGCAGTTTTATCTGCCTGCGTGGAAGGCACTGTTCGGATTGTGACAGGAATGTCGGGGAAACGCTTTGCGGCGTTTCCCCTAAAAAACGGCCGACGGTTAGTTTTTGCTAACATAAGCAAGTTATATCTACCTTCAGAACAGCAAAATCGATCATGAGGAGGGAAAAGAAAAAATGAAAAAAAGAAGTTTGCTGTCATGGGTGCTGGAGTTCGCCGGAAGGAAGGCGGCCTATTTCGGAGGAAGCGTGATCCTGGCCATGCTGGGGGTCGCTGCCTCCTTCGTTCCCTACCTGCTTACCGCGACGATCGTATCCCGGCTCCTTTCCGGGAACCGGGAGTGGGGGGACTACATCCGCCCGGTAATCTGGATGGGGATCTTCTGGGTGATCCGGATGACCCTGCATTCGCTGTCCACATCCCTGTCCCATGTGGGCACCTTCACCGTGCTGGGAACGATCCGGAAGCAGCTCTGTGAGAAACTCTCCCGCATTCCCCTGGGCTCCGTGCTGGACGACAACAGCGGCAGCTACAAAAACATCATCGTGGAGCGGGTGGATTCCATGGAGACGACCCTGGCCCATATCGTCCCGGAGTTTACCTCCAATCTCCTGCTTCCCGTCGTCATGTTCATCTACATCCTGAGCATCGACTGGCGGGTGGGGCTTGCGAACTTTGTGGGCGCCGGCATCGGTCTGGTGTTCATGATGATCATGTTTTACAAGAGCCGCGGCGGGTATGAGCTCTCCGTGGAGAAGACCAAGAAGCTGAATGACACAGCAGTGGAGTACATCGGCGGCATCGAGGTGATCAAGGCTTTCGGCAAGACCGGCAGCTCCTATGAGAAATTTGTCATCGCTGCCAGAGAAGGGGCGGATGTCTTCATCGACTGGATGCGCAGATGTATCTGGCCCCAGTCCGGGACCCTGACCTTCCTGCCCGCCACCTTCCTGGGAGTGCTCCCCGTGGGACTGCTGCTGGTGAAAAACGGCTCCCTGGCTCCCTCGGACTTTATCACCTGCATCATCCTTTCCGCCGGCCTGATCACGCCGTTAGTGGTGGCATTTTCCTACATGGATGACCTGCTGAAGATGGGCACCATCTTCGGAGAGGTGACGGAGATCCTGGAGCGTCCCGATATGGTCCGCCCGGACACCCTGACCCGGGAGCCCGAAGGAACGGACATCCTGCTGAAGGATGTGCACTTTACCTACAAGGACAAGGAAGTGCTCCACGGTATCGACATGGAGATCCGGCAGGGAGAGATGATCGCCATCGTGGGGCCCTCCGGCTCCGGAAAAAGCACCATCGCCAGACTCATCGACTCTCTGTGGGATCCGGATTCCGGCACCATCACCTACGGCGGTGTGGACATCCGCAATCTCCCGCTGGACTACTACATGAGCCGCATTGCCTATGTGGCCCAGGACAATTACCTCTTTGATCTGTCCGTGAAGGAGAATATCCGCCTGGGCAGAGCGGGCGCCACGGACCGGGAAGTGGTGGAAGCGGCCAAGGCCACCGGCTGCCACGAATTCATCCTGGGACTGGAGAAGGGATATGACACCATTGTCGGCGGCGCCGGAGGACATCTGTCCGGCGGCGAGCGGCAGCGGATCTGTATCGCAAGAGCCATGCTGAAAAATGCGCCGGTAGTCATCCTGGACGAGGCGACGGCCTACACCGATCCCGAGAATGAAGCGCTGGTGCAGTCCAGCGTGGCCAGACTGGTCCGCGGCAGGACCCTGATCGTCATTGCCCACAGACTTTCCACCATCGTGGATGCGGATCGGATCTATGTGATCCGGGACGGCCGGGTGGAGGCCTGCGGCACCCAGGACGAGCTCCTTTCCGATTGCGATCTCTACCGCAGGATGTGGGAAGCCCACACCCTCTCCAGAGACGAGGATGAGGACGCGGATGGCTATGCGCCGCTGGGAAAGGAGGCTGTCAATGCTTAAGATGGTGAAGAAGTTCTTTGACTTTTGCAATGAGAAGAACCGGAAAAAATTCTACAAGTCCGTCGCACTGGGGGTACTGGAAGCCCTCTTTACCGCCATGAAGATCCCGGCAGCGTTTTTCGCCATCGGTGCGGTGCTGTCCGGAGAAATCACTGCGGGCACCTTCCTGATCGTCATCGGCCTCATGCTCCTCAGCACTGTAGGGAAAATGGTAGTGAGCCGCTTCTCCTCCATGCTGCAGACCGAGGCGGGATATGACACCTGTGCCGGAAAGCGTATCGAGATCGGAGAGCATCTCCGTTACCTGCCCATGGGGTATTTCAATGACACGAGTCTGGGACATATCACTTCCGTCACCACCAATACCATGGAGCAGACGGGAGACATCGCCACCAGGGCTATCATGATGGTCCTGCAGGGGAGCATCACAACGGCTGTTGTGATCGTCTTCATGTTTTTCTTTGACGTGCGCATCGGCATCATCTCCCTGGCGGGCCTGGGGCTGTTCCTTCTGGTCAATCGCCGCACCAACAGAAGCGTGGCAGAGGTGGCGGACGAAAAGCTCGCTGCCGACCGGGACATGGTGGGCGTGATCCTGGAGTATATCCAGGGGATCGCGGAGATCCGCAACTACAACATCATCGGACGGAACCGTTCCCGTCTGCAGCAGGCCATCGACCGGAAGAAAAATGCGGACATCCGCGCGGAGCTGGCTGCCATTCCTGCGGTGGGGCTGCAGAACCTGATCACCAAGCTGATGGGTGTGGCCATCGCCTGCGCTTCCCTGCGGTTTTATTTTGACGGCTCCATGGACCTGGTCTATACCATCACCATGCTGCTGTGCTCCTATATGGTCTTTGACTCCCTGGATCTGGCCGGCACCTTTACGGCACTGCTGAAGATCATCGGAAAAGGCGTGGATCTGGCAAACGGGATCCTGGAAGTGGAACAGATGGATACCAATGGGGAGGAGATACGCCCCGCGAACAGGGACATTCATCTGGAGCATGTGAGCTTTGCTTATGAGAACCGGAAGATCATCGACGATGTGACGCTGGACATCCGGGAAAATACCACCACCGCCATTGTGGGTCCCTCCGGCGGAGGCAAGACCACCATCACCTCCCTCATCGCCCGTTTCTGGGATGTGCAGGAGGGCAGGGTCACCCTGGGCGGAAGGGATGTGCGGGATTACAGTTTCGACTCCCTGATGGAGAATTTCAGCTTCGTGTTCCAGAAGGTGTATCTCTTTGAAGATACCATCGCCAATAACATCCGCTTCGGCAAGCCGGACGCCACCATGGAAGAGGTGATCGAGGCGGCGAAAAAGGCTGCCTGCCACGACTTCATCTCCGCCCTGCCGGACGGATATGACACGGTCGTCGGTGAAGGCGGAGCCACCCTGTCCGGCGGAGAAAAACAGCGGATCGCCATTGCCCGCGCCATCATGAAGGATGCTCCCATCATCATCCTGGACGAGGCAACGGCCAATGTGGATCCCGAGAACGAAAAGGAGCTGACCGAAGCCATCGGGAATCTCACCAGACGCAAGACCATCATCATGATCGCTCACAGGCTCAAGACCGTCCGGAATGCGGACCAGATCCTTGTGGTGGACCGCGGGAAGATCGTGCAGCGAGGTCGGCATGAGGAACTCCTCCGGCAGGATGGGATCTACCGGAACTTCATCCTGGGAAGAAAGCAGGCCGTCAGCTGGAAACTGGCATAGCCTGCTTCCTCCGGAAAGGCAGTGTTTACGGGTAGTAACGAAAAAGCGGATACCTTCGGGTATCCGTTTTTTTTATGCATAAAATATGGTAAAATATAAATATTACCCTGACATCTGTAAGGAGAACGGACTATGATACCTCATCTTCGTAAAAGAGTATTCAAATATCTGATCACCATCGTCATCGCCATGATGGTCATCACTATGATCTGTATGCTGGCGCTGCAGTTTCGGAACGTGACGGTCCGGAGGGCGGAGGACGCCCAGGCTGCCTTTGAGCAGGTGGGAAATATCCTGTCGCAGAACGAGGAGGACCTGGAGGAGATCAGCCGGGATTATTCCCGGAGCTGTCTGGCAAATGCGGAGACCGTAGCATACATCCTTCAGTCCATGCCCGAGATCCTGGAGAAGGAGGACATCGAAGAACTCTTCCGGATCGCGGAGATGGTGGAGATCAACGAGATCCACATCTTCAACAAGGAGGGTGTCATCATCTTCGGCACCCAGCCCCAGTACTACGGCTACAGCGTGGACGACGGTGAGCAGATCTCCTTCTTTAAGCCCATGGTCACGGACAAGACCCTGAAGCTGGTTCAGGGCATTGAGAAAAATACCGCGGAGGGCAAGCTGGTGCAGTACTCCGCCGTCTGGAGCCCCGACGGGGAGTTCATCCTGCAGATCGGCATGTACCCCGAGGCGGTGCTGCGGGCTCGAGCGAAGAACGAGCTTTCCTACATCTTTTCCCTGCTGAAGACCAATTACGGCGTGGACTTTTTTGCCATCGATCCGGAATCTCAGACCATCCTGGGATGTACCAACACCTCCATGAACAACCGGACGATGGAGCGGGCAGGCTTCCCCGCCTACGAGGATATCCGCCTGAACGCGGGATTTTTCGCGGAGGTGGACGGCGTCCCCAGCTACGTGATCTGCTCGGAAGTGCAGAACACCATGATCGCTTACGTGGTCAACCGCTCCGTGATGTTTGCCCCTGTCATGAGTTCCTGTCTGTGGTTCGCCCTGGGCCTTCTGGCGGTGGCCGCCATGGTCCTGGTGGCAGTGAGCAACTATATGGAGCGCGCCGTGATCCACAATATTTTCCTGATCAACGAGAGCCTGCGCAAGATCACCGACGGTGACCTGACCACCGAGGTGAAGGTGAACGATTACCAGGAGTTTGAAGAGCTCAGCACCCACATCAACGAGATGGTCAGCTCCCTGACCGCATCCCGGAAGCAGATCGAGAAGGAACGTGACATGGATCTGCTGACGGGACTCCTGAACCGCAGAGGCCTGGAGCGCCGCCTGGATGAGGTGCTGGCGAAGGGCGAGTTTGTGGGATATTGCGCCCTGATCATGGCGGACGCGGACGGTCTGAAGAAGATCAACGATACCTACGGCCATAATTGCGGAGACGCCTACCTGAACAGGATCGCTGAGACCCTGAACAGTGCAGGCGTCCGGAAATCGCTCTGCTCCAGAACGGGCGGAGACGAGTTTGTTCTGTTTTTGTACGGCTACGAGAGCGAAAACCTCCTGGACGGGGTGCTGGAGAACCTGCGCCTGCGTCAGAACGGCCATCTCTCGGAGCTGGAAAACGGGGTCATGGTGGAACTGGAATTCTCCATTGGCTTCTACAAGGCGAAGGACAGCATCAACTATCGCCAGATGTACCGTGAAGCCGATGAAAGAATGTACGAGAACAAGCGCTACAGAAAAGGCTCCCGCTGAGAACGGTTAGTTTGCCTCCTGCTCTGCCTTTACGATGGGGGCATACTCCGCCTGGATCTTCTGATCGTAGGAGAGGAGTGGCTCCACATCCTTGCCCTTGATCCTGCGCTCCACGTAGTTGTTGGTGAGCCTGATCACCAGGGGCGTCAGGGAGAGCACACCGATGAGGTTGGGGATCATCATGAGACCGTTAAAGGTATCGGAGATGTCCCATGCCAGGGAGGAAGTCATGACCGCACCGGAGATCATCATCAGCACGAAGATGATGCGGTAGACCTTGGCACCCTTGACACCGAAGAGATACTCGATGGCCTTGGAGCCGTAGTGGGACCAGCCCAGCACCGTGGTGAAGGCAAAGAGCAGCACTGCGATGGCGATGAACCACTGACCGGGCTGTCCGAAGACATTACCGAAGGCGGTCGCCACCAGCGTGGCATCGTCGGTTCCCTCTCGCACCAGTCCCGTCTCCAGATCGATGGCGCCGGAGCTCAGGACCACCACAGCAGTCATGGTGCAGACGATCATGGTGTCCGCAAAGACCTCAAAGATGCCCCACAGACCCTGCTTTACGGGCTCCTTGACGTTGGAGTTGGAATGGACCATAACGGAAGAACCCAGGCCGGCCTCGTTGGAGAAGACGCCGCGCTTGCATCCCTGGGTGATGACCTGGGAAATGGCTACGCCCGCTGCGCCGCCGGCAACCGCACGGATACCGAAGGCAAAACGGAAGATGGCCTTGAACATGGCTCCCACCGTGCCGATGTGCATGAAAAATACGATGAGCGCGCCGAAGACATAGAGCACTGCCATGAAGGGTACCACCTTCTCTGCGAAGGCTGCGATCCTCTGCAGACCTCCGATGATGACGAAACCGCCCACCAGCATCAGACAGAAGCCGATGGCCCAGTTCACGAAGCTGACGCCTGCGATCTCAGTGGCGTTGATGTTGGAGAAAAAGGCGGACTTGATGTTCAGCGTGATCTTGTTGATCTGTCCCATGTTGCCGATGCCGAAGGAAGCCAGCACCGCAAAGACCGAGAACAGGGCTGCCAGGAAGGAGCCCAGCTTTTTGCATCCCTTGTAGGAGCCCAGGCCGTCCTTCAGATAGTACATGGCACCGCCGCTCCACTCACCCTCGGAATTCTTCCTGCGGTAGTAGATGCCCAGGATGTTCTCGGAGTAGTTGGTCATCATGCCCAGAAAGGCTGCGATCCACATCCAGAACACGGCGCCGGGGCCGCCCAGACAGATGGCTGCGGAGACACCCGCGATGTTGCCGGTACCGATGGTGGCTGCAAGCGCAGTACAGAGCGCCTGGAACTGCGAAACGGATCCGGATTTCTTACCCAGCTTCTGATGGGTATCCTTGGAGAAGACCGATCCGATGGTCTCCTTCCACCAATGCCTCAGATGGGTGATCTGAAAGCATTTCGTGATGCAGGTCGTCACCAGGCCGGTGCCCAGGAGCAGAAACAATCCGATCTTTACCCATACGAAAGAGTTGATCGCATCGTTGACCTGCGTCAGGTTCGTCATAAAATCGCTCATAAATTCTCCCTTCCTCCTCATAGAGAAGCCGTGTGTGCGGCTCCTTGGGGCTGGCTTTTCCTCCGTGTACGGTGCACACTTTGGCCCTTTAATGCTTTACCAATTGAAAGCATTATAGCACGGCTGCTTTTTTGCTGTCATTTGTTTTTTCTACAAATTTTCCGATATGGCCGGATCCGTCCGGAAAAGGGCCCGGGACCGGTCGGAAGGAGTGTTTTTTATGTCTGAAAATCCATCTGCAATGTGCAAAGAGATCTGGAAGCCCGGCAACATGCTCTATCCCGTTCCTGCGGTGATGGTGAGCTGCATGCGGCCCGGCGAAAGGCCCGATATCGTCACCGTGGCCTGGGCCGGCACCATCAACTCCGACCCGCCCATGCTTTCCATATCTCTGCGCCCCTCCCGATTTTCCCATGACATCATCCGGGACACGGGGGAATTCGCAGTGAACCTGGTGAACCGGGATCTGGCCAAAGCCTGCGACTGGTGCGGCGTCAAGTCCGGACGGGATGTGGACAAGTTCCGGGAGATGCATCTGACGGAGTATGTTTCGGAATTCATGGAGACGCCGGCCATCGCCGAGAGTCCCGTGAACCTGTATTGCGAGGTGACACAGATCCTGCCTCTGGGGTCCCACGACCTCTTCCTGGGGAAGATCAAAGGCGTGACCGTCAGCGGGGCGTACATGGATGAAAGCGGGCGTTTTGACCTGGCGGCCACGGACCTTATCGCTTACTCCCACGGGGAGTACTATGCCCTGGGGGATTACATCGGAAAATTCGGTTACTCCGTGCAAAAGAAGAAAAAATGACAAAAAGAGCGACGGCATAAAGGAGCGGCTATGGAAGAAAAAGCGTATTTTGTCATACCGAATCCACTGGAAGAGGCGGGGATGAACCCGGGGAAAAACGAGGTCGTCTACCTCTGCGGACATCCGGAGGATCTGGAGATCATGCGGGAGATCGCATCCCGGATCCGGGAGTCCTTCCATGCGGAGATCCGGATCTCCAAGGGGTGGGAGGCAGAAGCGGATCCTGCGGAGCTGCAGGCGGTTTTGAGTGAAATGAAGGCGGTGGTCATCGCGGTCACCGCCCGTTTTCTGGCAGACCCCGGCGTCGCAGGGAACGTGGTGCTGCCCGCCGCTCAGGCCGCAGGCTGCGTGCTGCTCCCCATTGCGCTGCAGGAGGGGCTGGGATCGGCCTTTACGAAGCGCTTCGGGTCCCTGCATCTGATGAGCGCCGCTGCTCCCGATTTTTCCCGGAAGCTGGAGAGCTTCATCGAGCGGTATGTGAATCTCTACGCGGATGTGACCGTCTGGGAGGAAGCGCCGAAGCCCGTGGTCAGGGGCAGGATCTTCCTCAGCTACCGGAAAAAGGACCTGGTGAGACTGAAAGAATTTCTCTCCCTGCTGCGCAGCTGGAAAGAACTCCGGGATGTGGGGGTCTGGTACGACGATGCGCTGGTGGCGGGAGAGGATTACAACGAGCAGATCCGTGCGCAGCTGGAAGCCTGCGATGTCTTTGTGTTGGTGGTCACCCCCAGGCTCCTGGAAAACGGCAACTATGTCATAAGACAGGAATACCCCGATGCGGTCCGTGCCGGGAAGATCATCCTGCCCGTGATGATGGAGGAAGCGGATCCCGCTGTCCTCGTCGAAGCCTTCCCCGGCATCGGGGAGATGTGCTTTTCCGGAGATCCCGGGAAGATCCGCGGGCGGCTTGACGAAGCCTTTGGCAGAGCAGGGGGCAGGCTTCCCGAGCTCTCCGGGCAGGCGTGGTTCCGGCTGGGAAGAGCCTATGCCTCCGGGGTCTTGACCGAGCGCGACCGGGCCCTGGCAAAACACTGCTTCGAGCAGTCCGCCCGTCTGGAGTATATCTGGGGGATCGTCCGCATGGCCCGGGAGCTGCAGGAGAGCGGCAAGGAGACGGCAGCCATCCCCTGGATGCAGCAGGCCTTTGAGAGGCTGTGCCGGAAGGCGGTGACGGACCCGGACGCGGAGAAGAAGGTCTTTTCCATTGCACCGACTGTTTTCAAGCTGGGAGAGGATCTCTTCAGGTATTATATGCAAAAGGAGGACTGGAGAAAGGCTTCGGAGCTCCTTGCGGAGGAGGTCCCCGTGCTGCAGTATTCTCTGCGGAGCGGACAGCAATCCTCCCTGATCAGTCCCGGCACTTTAAATCTGCGCTTCGGCCAGGTGTTTCTCATGAGCGGGGATACGGAGTCCGCCGAGACCGCCTTTTCCAAGGCTGAGCCCGTGCTGCGGGCAAATGCGGAACTCCTGCATGATGTCCGTTCCCGCATGATGCTCTTTGAGGTCTGTGCCTACTACGGCAGGACCCTCCTTTCCATGATCCGCCTGGGGCAGATCGGTCCGGAGGAGAATATCCTGCAGGCACGCAGGTATCTGGAGCGGGCGATGGAGGAGGCCCTGGCGTTGGAAGGCGTCCTGGGCAGGGACAGTCTCCTGGATGTGGCGTACATGGTAGGGTCGGATTATGTGCGTCTGAAAGAGGATTATCTGTTTTTGGCGCAGGACCCGCTGCAGGACGATGCCATGCGAAGGACTGCCGAAGGGTATCTGCGGCATTTCGGCATTTTTGAAGAGGTGGTTGCGGAGTGGCAGCAGAGCACGCCGGACTTTCCCGCAGACCTGCGTTATGAAGGAAGCCCGGAGCGTCTGGGGCAGATCCTGCGCGGCAGGACCCTGTGGTTTGAGGTGATGGTTCCCCCGGAACAGTTGCCCGGTCTGTTTACCTTTGATGGACCCGCGCCGGCGGGGGTTTTCGGACCTGTGGAGGGGAGCCTTCCGGCTTCCGGCTGCAGATGTCCCTCCTGCGGGAAAAACATGTACCGGGCCCGTTTTGCCGGGAGGCATTCGGAGCAGCTCCGCGCAGGCTTTGCCGGAGCGCAGGAGGTTCGGATCCGGGAAAGCTATCTGTGTCCCTGCGGGCGGCTCTTTGCGCCGGCGGAAGGACACACCCTCACCGGGGGGCCCGTTTACTCCGCGGCTCCGGTGCTGGATGCCAACAACCCGCTGGGGCGCAGGATCTTTGATCTGTGGTGGGAATATTTTGACGGTATGGCGACGGGAGAGTAGATCGAACCTGCCGCCCGGTAAAGCAGGGGTGCGTATCGTGCGCATTCCTGCTTTTTTGCGGTTTTTCGTCGGCCTTCCGGGGGACTGTTGAGAAAATCTTATGAATTTCTTAAAGTGACTTTTCTTATGAAAAAGCGTATGATATAGAGTGATGTGCTATGGGCATATCAAGTACCTGCAGAAAGCAAGAGCAACTATGGAAGACAAGAAGATCAGCCTGCTTTACCGCCTGATCCGTTTCGGGGTGAAGGTCTTTTCCCCGAAATATGAGATCCGCGGTACGGAGCACCTCCCGGAGGGAGCCTGTGTCATCGTGGGAAATCACTGCCACATGTACGGCCCCATGGAAGCGGAGCTCTATACCCCCGGCCCCCACTACATCTGGTGTGCCGGAGAAATGATGAACCTTAAGGAGGTGGCGGCTTACTCCTACCGGGATTTCTGGTCCGGATCGAAGCCCGCTGCCAGGCCTTTTTTCAAGCTCCTGAGTCACCTGATCCCGCCCCTGGCGGTCTGCGTTTTCGGCAACGCACACTGCATCCCGGTGTATCATGACATGCGTGTCATAGAGACCTTCCGGGAGTCCCAGGAATGGCTGGAGAAGGGATACCGCATCGTGATCTTTCCGGAGCATTACACACCCTACAACAATATCGTCTATGAGTTCCAGGACAAATTCATCGATATGGCCCGCACCTACCGGAAGAAGACGGGGAAAGATCTGGCCTTTGTCCCTATGTATCTGGCGCCGAGCTTAAAAACCGTCACCTACGGGGAGCCGGTGTATTACGACATGGCGGTGCCGGGGAAGGAGGAGCGCAGGGCGGTGGCTGTAGAGCTCATGGAGCGCATCACGGCCATGGCCGCGGAGCAGCCGAAGCACATCGTGATCCCCTACCCCAATATGTCCAAAAAATATTACAAAGAAAGCCTGCCCGTGGAGAAGGTTCGGAATGAAAAAACAGAGAGTTGATTATACGGGTCTGTCCCTTCGGACGCTGAAGGATCCGCGTTTTTCCCATTTGCTGCTCATCATCGGATGGCCGGTGTATTTTCTTTTTTTCTTCATCACGGAGAATCTGATCCCCGCAGAGCGCTTCCACGTGATCCACTGCGCACTGGACGACCTGATCCCCTTCAATGAGTTTTTCCTCATCTTCTACGGAGGATGGTATCTGCTCATCGCGGGGGCCCTGCTCTACGGTCTGCTCTACGATGTGGAGCGGTTCCGCGAGATGCAGACCTATATCATCATCACCCAGGTCATCGGTGTGGTGATCTATCTCATCTATCCCAGCGTGCAGCTCCTGCGGCCGGAGGTGTTCCCCAGACAGAACATTCTCACCGCCATCATGGGGATGATCTACGCCTTTGATACCAACACCGGCGTCTTCCCCTCCATGCATGTGGCATTTTCCCTGGCGGTGCTGTCCGTGGGACTGAAGGACCGGCAGCTGAAGCCCGTCACCAGAGCGGGACTGCTCTTCGTGGTGGTGATGATCTGCCTGGCGGTGTGCTTCGTTAAGCAGCATTCCGCCCTGGATATCCTGGGTGCCGCCGCTGTGTGCCTGGTGGCGGAGATCATCGTTTTCGGCAGAAAATACTGGGTTCCCCGTTTTTCAAAAACGACGGAACCGTCATATGAGGCCGAATAAGCCCGGGGGATTATTCCATACAAATGCTGGCAACAGAGCGCTTTGCGCTCTGCTGTGGAAGGAGAGTAAACAAGAATTATGGCTAAGAAGCTCGGAGACCGGAGAGACGGGGTCTATCTGAAAAAGATCGACTCCATGCACACCATCATGCCGCTCATGTACCCCAACCGCTGCGACAACGAAGCGTTCATTTCGGAGTGCATCGACCTGACCAATGTGATGGCGTACCTGGAGCGCAAAAATGCGGACGGACCCGCCTACAAATACAATCTGTTCCAGGTGATGGTAACGGCCATGCTCAAGACCATTACCCTGCGCCCGCAGCTGAACCGATTTATCCAGAACAAATCCATCTACCAGCGGAACGAAGTATCCGCCGCATTTACCGTAAAGAAGATCTTTTCCGACAACGGCGGTGAGGCCCTGGCCTTCATCCACAGCAAGCCCACCGACACCATCGACACCATCCACGAGGAACTGTACCGCCAGGTGTCCCTGTGCAAGTCCGAGACCGACAAGGATCAGTCCACCGCGGCCATGGACATCATTCAGAAGATCCCCCGCCCGCTCTTAAAGCTGGTGGGCGTCATTGCCAGATGTCTGGACAGACACGGCCTCATGCCGAAGGCTATCATCGCAACGGACCCTTTTTACGCCTCCGTTGTGGTGAGCAACCTGGGCTCTATCAAGCTCCATGCGGGCTACCATCACCTGACCAACTGGGGGACGACTTCCGTCTTCTGTGTCATCGGTGAAATGAAAAAGCGTCCCTTCTACGACGAGGAGGGAAACGTGACCATGCGCATGAGCGTGGATCTGGGCCTGACGGTGGATGAGCGCATCTCCGACGGCTACTATTGCTCCAAGACCATACGGCTCCTGAAGAAATTACTGGAAGAGCCTGAGCTCCTTGAAAAAACATTGGAAGAAGAGGTGGAATACTAGAATGGATCAGCAGAAAGTAAAGACCCCCTGGGCAAACTATGTGGGAGACGTCCCCCTGCACCTGGATTATTTTGAAGGATCCATGGTGGACAGGATCGAGGAGATCGCATCGAAATATCCCGATTACATTGCTTTTGACTTTATGGGAAAGTCGACGACCTACAGCCAGATGATGCACGAGATCGAGCGCTGCGCTAAGGCGCTGAAGACCATCGGTGTCCGGGAGGATGACCGGGTCACCATCGCAATGCCCAACTGTCCCCAGGCCATTTACATGTTCTATGCGGTGAACATGGTGGGCGCCATCGCCAACATGATCCATCCCCTCTCCGCGGAGAAGGAGATTGAGTTCTACTTAAACGAGAGCAAGTCCGTCACCGCCATCACCCTGGACCAGTTCTATCACAAGTTTGAGGCAGTCCGGGAAAATACCGGTGTGGTGAACATCATCATCGCCTCCGTGAAGGACGCTTTGAGCCGCCCCGTGAAGGCAGGCTACATGCTGACGGAAGGCCGGAAGGTCAGCAAGATCCCCAAGGATGCCCCTGTCATCCGCTGGAAGGATTTCATGCGGCTTTCGAACCACTGCTTCTACAATTTCCGCGTGCGGAAAAAGAGCGAAGATCCTGCGGTGATCCTGTACTCCGGCGGTACCACCGGCACCACCAAGGGCATCGTCCTGACCAATTACAATTTTAACGCCCTGGGGCAGCAGGTGGTGGCAGCCAACCCCATGTTCCGTCCCGGGGACAAAATGCTGGCGGCCATGCCCCTGTTCCACGGCTTCGGACTGGGCGTCTGCATCCATACCATGCTCTCCCAGGGAGGGCGCTGCATCCTGGTGCCCCGCTTCACCGCCAAGAGTTACGCGAGACTCATCGTAAAATGCCGCTGCAACTTCATCGCCGGTGTCCCTACCCTGTATGAAGCGCTGCTGCGTCTGCCCAGCATGGAGGGTGCCGACCTGAGCTGCCTGAAGGGCGTCTTTTCCGGCGGCGACAGCTTAAGCATCGAGCTGAAAAAGAAATTCGACCGTTTCCTCTACGACCACAAGGCCACCATTCAGGTGCGCGAGGGGTACGGTGCGACGGAGACCGTGACGGCATGCTGCCTCACGCCTCCCCATATGTTTAAGGAAGGCAGCATCGGCGTGCCCTTCCCCGATACCTACATCAAGATCGTTAAGCCCGGCACCGAGGAGGAGCTTCCCTACGGTGAAGAGGGCGAGATCCTGCTGGCAGGTCCCACCGTCATGAAGGAGTATATGAACCATCCCGAGGAGACGGCGCAGACCCTGCAGAAGCACGCGGACGGTATGACCTGGGTGTGCACCGGTGACCTGGGTGCCATGGATGATCAGGGCTTTGTCTACTTCAGGGGCCGTTCCAAGCGTATGATCATCACCTCCGGTTACAATGTGTATCCCGGACAGCTGGAGAATATCCTGGATGCCCATGAGAAGGTACAGATGAGCTGCATCATCGGTGCGCCCGATGCCTACAAGATGCAGAAGGTGAAGGCCTTCGTCAAGCTGGTGCCCGGCGTAATGCCAGATGCGGCGACCCGCCGTGAGCTGATGGAGTATTGCAGGAAGAACATCGCAAAATATGCGATGCCTTATGATATCGAGTTCCGGGAGGAACTCCCCAAGACCCTAGTGGGCAAGGTGGCCTACCGCGTCCTGGAAGAGGAAGAGCTGAAAAAGCTGGCGGCAGAGAAGGCTGCTGCGGATGCGAAGGGCGCAGAAGACGCCGCCGCTCCGAAGAAGGATGAAGGAGCCGGCAAAAAGGCCTGACGCGCCGCAGACGAAAGCGCAGGCAAGAGGATTTCATGGTTTACACAGTGACTTTTAACCCGGCACTGGACTATGTGATGCACCAAAAAGGTCCGCTGCAGCCGGGACAGACCAACCGAAGCTCCGGAGAGCAGATCTGTTACGGCGGGAAGGGGATCAATGTCTCCTACGTGCTGGGGCAGTTGGGGGTGGAAAGCACCGCCCTGGGATTTGTCGCGGGATTTACCGGCCGGGAGCTGGAGCGGGGTGTTCATGACATGGGTGTCAGAACGCGCTTTATCAGCCTGCCGGAGGGCATGACCCGCATCAATGTGAAATTAAAAGGGGATTCCGAAACCGAGATCAATGCGGCGGGCCCTGCCATTGATGAAGCGTCCCGGGAAGCGCTGCTGCAGATCCTGGAGGAGCTCCGGGAGGGAGATCTCTTGATCCTTTCCGGCAGCATCCCCGCTTCCCTGCCTGCGGATACCTATGCGGGGATCCTGAAGAGGATCGCGGGAAGGGGGATCGACTTTGCGGTGGATGCCACGGGAGCACTGCTGTTGGAGACCCTGCCCTACGGACCGCTCCTCATCAAGCCCAATCTGGCGGAGCTCTGCGAGCTCTTCGGAGCAGAGGAGATCCCCCGGGAGGAGCTCTTCTCCTACGGCAGGAGACTGCAGGAGATGGGGGCACGGCATGTGCTGATCTCTCTGGGCCCCGACGGAGCTGCCCTCCTTTCGGAGGACGGAAGGGAGTTTTCTGCCCCCGCTGCGCCGGGCGTGCCGGTAAATACGGTGGGTGCGGGAGACTCCATGCTGGCGGGATTTTTGGCGGAGATCCGGTCCTCCGGAGATCCGAAGGAAGCGCTTTTGACGGGCATCGCCGCGGGAGCTGCCACCGCCTTTTCTCCGGTGCTGGGCACGGGAGAGGAGATCCGGCGGATCCGGGCCGGGCTCGGGTAAGGAGGGACGATGCTGGGCGTAGGACTCATTTTTATCCTGGTGATGGTGCTGCTTTTGTTTCAGCTCCGGAAAAACAGCCGTAAACCCAAGGCTTCCGGCATGGGAAGCGGCATGCTGGGCAGGAGCCGGGTGAAGGTGGAGTGCACGGTGTGCAGACAGAGCTTTCCCGCCGTAGCGGACAGGCTGGATCTGTACCAGTCCGGTCCCCAGAATTATCTGAACTGTCCCTATTGTCGCAGACCCACGAAGGTGACGATCCTGCGCTGATGCGGATGCGCGCATGCAGGAGGCTCCCGGCGGGGCGGGATTTTTTCCATTCGAGGTGAGAGTTATGATCAAAGAAGTCAGGATCACAAAGATCGAAGAACTGATGCCCCTCCTGACGGACCAGGAGTATCGGGAGGATCTGAACCGGAACCGCAACAACTATCTCTATCGCGGCATGCCGGATGTGAACTACCGCATGGAGACCAGCCTGGGCCGGAACTGCAAGCACCTGGCAAAGCGGCTTGAGCCTGCCATCCTGGAGACTTTTGCAAAATACGCCGTCATCGGGGATCCCACCATCGCGGAGTCCGTCTGGCGCCAGATGATTCTGGGACAGCATTACGGTCTTCCCACCAGGCTCCTGGACTGGACCCATTCGGCCCTCACCGGACTGCATTTTGCCGTCACGGAGACGGATATGGCGGAGATGGACGCCCACGACTGTGTGGTGTGGCAGATCAACATGGACGAGATGCACGCCATCCTGCCGGAGGACTACAGCATCCTCCTGAACCAGAAGATGTCCACCATCTACTCCGTGGACATGCTGAAGGAGATCACGGGCAACAGCCTGGAAAAATACGATGCCGACATGGGAAAGGATGCCATGGTGGTCATCGAGCCCCCTTCCGTCAACACACGCATCGTGAACCAGTACTCCTTCTTCTCCGTGGTGCCCATGGAGATGACGGACATCGAGGGATTCCTGGACGCCCGGACAAACGGAACCGTGAAATATGTTATCGACCGGAACCTGCGCTGGCGGGTGCGGGATATGCTGGACCAGCTGAACATCAGCGAGCGCATCATGTATCCCGGTCTCGGCGGTCTCTCCAGCTGGATCGCGCGGCACTATTACGTGAAATGATACAAGGGGCATAAGTCATTCTGCGAACCATGCTTGCATGAGTGAGCCCGAATAAGCCCAAAGGGCTTATTCCTTTCAAATGCTGACAATAGAGCGCGAAGCGGTCTATTGTCAGCATGAATGACTTCATGGCCCGAACAAACACGAGCAAGAGGCGATTTTCTGTGAATGCAGAAAATCAGCGGATTGTGAGTGGTTGTAGGATTGCGGGAGTTGCGTAGCAACGAAGCAATCCGTAGTATCCTTACAAAATTGACATATTGTCAACAACATGAGGACCCGTTTATGGAACAATACACCGTTACCGGCATGAGCTGTGCGGCCTGCCAGGCACGGGTGGAGAAGGCGGTCTCGGCACTGCCCGGCGTGGAATCCTGCGCTGTCAGCCTCCTTACCGGTGCCATGGGCGTGGAGGGATCCGTGGATCCTTCCGCCGTCATCTCCGCCGTGGAAAAAGCGGGCTACGGCGCCTCCCTGAAAGATACGGGGAATGCGTCAGGCCCATCCGCCGATTACCTGCAGAAGCTCTCCGCCCAGGAGGATGCCCTGAAGGACCGGGAGACCCCTGCGCTGCGGAAGCGTCTTCTGACTTCTTTGGGATTTTTGCTGCTGCTTTTGTATGTCTCCATGGGAGCGGGGATGTTTGGCTTTCCCCTGCCTGCCTTTCTGGCGGACAACCCCGTGAGCATCGGTCTGCTCCAGCTCCTGCTCTCCACCATCATTCTGGTGATCAATCGCCGATTCTTCGTCAGCGGCTTCCGGGCGCTCCTGCACAGAGCCCCCAATATGGATTCCCTCATCGCACTGGGCTCCGGCACGGGATACGTCTACTCCGTGGTGATCCTCTTTCTGATGTCCGATGCATTGCTGCAGGGCAAAATGCATACCGCCCACGGCTATGTGCATGAACTGTATTTCGAAGCTTCCGCCATGATCCTGACCCTCATCACCCTGGGGAAGATGCTGGAAGCCTACTCCAAAGGAAAGACCACCGACGCCTTAAAGAGCCTGATGCGTCTGACCCCGAAGACCGCCACGGTGCTTCGGAACGGGCAGGAGGTGTCCGTCTCCGTGTCCGACCTGCGGGTGGGGGATCTCTTCCTGGTGCGCCCCGGAGAGACCATCCCCGTGGACGGCATTGTTCGGGAAGGAACCAGTGCCGTGAACGAAGCGGCCCTGACGGGAGAGAGCATTCCCGTGGACAAAGAGCCCGGCGCGGAAGTGACCTCCGCTACCTTAAATCAGTCCGGCTTCCTGAAATGTGAGGCTACCCGGGTGGGAGAGGATACCACTCTGGCGAAGATCATCTCCATGGTCAGCGACGCCGCTGCCACCAAGGCTCCCGTGGCCAGACTGGCAGACCGGATCTCCGGCATTTTCGTGCCGGCGGTGATCCTGATCGCCATCGTGACCTTCGTGATCTGGCTCCTGCTGGGAGCGGAGACGGGATACGCTCTGGCCAGAGGCATCACCGTTCTGGTGGTGAGTTGTCCCTGTGCCCTGGGACTTGCGACACCTGTGTCGATCATGGTGGGAAACGGCGTGGGCGCCCGCAGCGGCATTCTCTTTAAGACCGCAGAGAGCCTGCAGGAGACCGGAAACATCCGGATCGTGGCGCTGGACAAGACCGGCACCGTGACGGAAGGAATCCCCCGGGTGACGGATCTGGTCCCCGCGGAGGGTGTCACGGAGGAGGAACTCCTCCGGAAGGCGGCAGCCCTGGAGCGTCCCAGTGAGCATCCCCTGGCGGGAGCGGTGCTGCGGTATGCCGAAAGTGAGGGACTTATCCCGGAGCCCGTGGAGGACTTCCTGGCAAAGCCCGGCAACGGCCTGCAGGCGCGGCTGAAGGGCAATCTCCTCGTGGGCGGAAATGCTGCTTTCGCCGAAAGCTTCGCACCCCTTCCCATGCACCTGCTGCAGGAGAGCAGGCGCCTTTCCGGGGAAGGAAAAACGCCCCTCTTTTTCCTGGAAAATGACACGCCCATCGGTTTGATCGCAGTGGCGGACACCCTGCGCCCCGACAGTGCGGAGGCCATTCGGCAGCTGCAGCGGCAGGGCATCACCGTCGTGATGCTCACGGGGGACAACGAGCGCACCGCCGCAGCCATCGGCGCCCGGGCGGGCGTCGACCGCGTCATCGCAGGCGTCCTGCCGGACGGCAAGGAAGCGGTGATCCGGGAGCTGAAGGCCTCCGGGAAGGTGGCCATGGTGGGAGACGGCATCAACGATGCACCCGCACTGACCCAGGCGGATCTGGGCATCGCCGTGGGAGCGGGCACCGATGTTGCCATTGACGCGGCGGATGTGGTGCTTATGAAGAGCCGGATGGCGGACGTACCCGCAGCGGTGCGCCTGAGCAGGGCCACCTACCGGAACATCATGGAGAATCTGTTCTGGGCCCTCATCTACAACACCCTTTTGATCCCTGCCGCGGCGGGGCTCTATTCCCACTTTGGCGTCACCATGAATCCCATGCTGGGTGCGGCTGCCATGAGCCTTTCCAGCTTCTGTGTGGTGAGCAACGCTCTGCGCTTAAATCTGGTGAAGGTCTATGATCCTTCCCGGGACCGGAACCCTTACAGGGAAACTCCGGAAGAAAAACGAAACGAGAAACCTTTAGAGAAAACTTTGGAAAATAAGGAGGGAAGTAGTACAATGGAGAAAACGATTGAAATCAAAGGCATGATGTGCGCACATTGCGAGGCATCCGTGAAGAAGGCTCTGGAGAGCCTGGAAGGCGTGGAGAGCGCGCAGGTGAGCCATGAGAAAGGCACCGCTGTGGTCACTCTGGGGAGTGATGTGGCGGATGATATCCTGAAAAAAGCGGTGGAAGAAAAGGATTACGAGGTAACCGGAATCCATTGATTTCGCCCGAAGAGCATATTCCTTTGGGAGGCGGCATGGAACATTACAGTGACGGTTTGATCATGGCGGGACTGTCCCGTTATCTGCTGATCTACGAGATCGATCTGGAGAAGGATCTGATCACCTGTATCTACAAGGGCGACGAGCAGGGCTCCTTCGGCATGAAGGAGGCGATGAAATACTCCGAATTCCTGAACAGCTACATCCCCGAGCGCGTGGATACGGAATACCAGGACCAGCAGATGACCTACGGCAGCCCTGATTTCCTGCGGGATAATCTGGCCCCCGGGAAGGTGCTGAGCACCTCCTACACCAACAAGTACGGCAAGTGGAGACAGACGGAGTGGTTCCCCTGCGAGTTCGCCGGTGGTGTCCTCGTAAAGGTCTTTTTCGCTTTCCGCAAGGTGGAGGACGACAGAGCATCCACCTATCGTCTGCGTCAGGAGGCCGAGCGGGAGCGCGGCCTTTTGGAGATGGCGCTCCGGGAGGCCAATGCGGCCAACCAGGCCAAGGCCGTCTTCCTGAAAAACATGTCTCACGATTTCCGGACCCCCATGAACACCGTTATGGGGTACACCCAGCTGGCGCTGACTCAGGCCCAGCCCGGCAGTGAGCTGGAGAGCTATCTCCAGGGCATCATGTCCGCCAGCAACGAGCTGGTGCGGATGATGGACAATCTGCTGGACATCACCAGGATCCGCAGCGGCCGGGAACACATCGTGGAGAACGAGGAGAGCTTAAAGTCCATCGTAGGCGAGCTCCGGGCGGAATTTACCCCCATGTGCAAGGAACGGAAGCAGAAGTTCCGCGTGAAGATGGAGACCCCCGACAGGATCCTCCTGTGCGACCGGGCTCGGATGCTGCAGATCATGATGGTGATCCTGACCAATGCCTCCATCTACTCCGACGAGAAGACGGAGATCACCCTGACGGTCCAGGAGCAGCGCACCCCTTTAAGCAGCTATGTGACCCTGGAATTCATGGTGGAGGACCATGGCATCGGCATCGACAAGGAATTTGCCAGAAAGATCTTCCAGCCCTTCTCCAGAGAGTACGGCTCCTCGGAGAACGGCATCCCCGGCAGCGGTCTGGGACTGGCCCTGGCCAAGGAGCTGGTGGAGATGATGGGGGGCAAGATCTTCTTTACCAGTGAAAAAGGCGTGGGAAGCGTGTTCCATGTGGTGGTGGACTTCCACCTCTCCGACCAGGATCCCATCCGCCGGAAGACAGAGAACGAGAAGAGCCTGCGGCAGCAGGAAAATGCGCTCCACGGCATGTTCGAAGGCAGACGCTTCCTGATCGTGGACGACCAGATGCAGTGCCTGGAGGAGATGAGCCGCATCCTGCACAAATACGGTGCGAATGTGGAAGCGGCCGCCAACGGTATCGTGGGCGCAGAGATGGTGAAACGGAGCAATCCTTTTTACTACAATGCGGTATTGATGGATGTGAAGATGACGGGTCTGGACGGCTTCGGCGCCGCCCGCAGGATCCGCAATCTGGGAGACCCGGATCTGGCGGGAGTGCCCATCATCGCAGTGGGTGCGGACGCCTATTCCGTGGACCGGGAGAAGTTTCACTCCGTGGGGATCGACGCCTACATCACGAAGCCCGTGAAGGAGTCGGAGCTGGTAAGAAAGCTGCAGGATGTCAGTCTGTAACGAAAACAGGAAACGAAGTCGGAAGTCTTCGGGGAGTACGGGGGAAATATGGCAGCAACCGAAGTTGAAAAAGGAACAGTGATCGCAAAAGTGGGCTATCCCTTGACCCACATCCGGCTGGTGCTGGCAGGTACCGTGGAGGTCACCTATCCCGGGGGAAAATTCGTCCTGAAGAAGGGCGATGTGCTGGGGATCTGCGAGGTATGCAACGAGGTTCATTTCCTGGGCTATGCGGCGCTGGAAAAGGTCACCTACATGGAATATCCGCTCCGCAGCCTGGATCAGTTGAAGGATCTTTTGAAAGAACAGCCGGAGCTGGCGAGAGTGTGCCTCATGAGCCTGTTCCGTCAGAATTCCTTCCTGCTGGAGCAGTGCTCCAATTCCGAGGTCCGCTGCAGCGAGCTGTACCGGAACCTGGTCAAGGACATGGGAACCTATACCTCCCTGTCCACCCAGATGCGGCAGAAGGTAAACAGCGTCAGGGGATATGAGGAGTGCACCTCCTACCTGGTGGAGGAAGCCCCCGACCTGTGGCTGGCGGACTATTACAGCAGCCTGATCAAGGTGTATTCCGGCGGGCTGGCACCCCATCTGGTGGCGGAGCCCAACGTGTCTCTGGGCATGATCCGCAAGGGCAGCCTGGACTGCCGCAAGGCCTTCCAGATCCTGGAGGGACATGAGCAGTACAGACAGCAGATGGCGAGCGTGTATTTTTCCGAGGACGGGGAGGATCTCTTCGGCGGCATCTCCGGCCTGTATTATCATATCGATCAGAGCTCCCGGGAAGCGAAGGACCTCTACGAGGAACTGCTGCGGATCTGCGAGCAGTATTCCGAAGTGACGGATCTGTCACTTCCCATGCACAAGGACCGCATCGCAGAGCTCACCAGCAATGTGAAAAAGACGGATCCGGATCAGGAGGAGGAACAGGCCTCGGATGCTCCCATGGAGCTGGTGAACTCCTTAAACGAGATCCTGATCTACGCCGGTGCGGACTGGGAGGATGCGGACTCCTTCCGCAGACATATCTCCACCTTGCGTAAGCTCAAGGACATCGATGCCATGGACGACGACACCGTGAAGCTCCGCAAGGCCATTACCCAGGAATTCTACGGCCTCTATACGGTGCTGTTCATCAAGGCGGTGAAGGATCCCAATCCTCCGCTACCGGTGAAGATGTTCCTGTATTTCGGCTATTGCGACGAGGAGCTGGCGGGCCCCGAGAACTGTCAGATCCTGGCGAAGCTGGCCCGGAGCATAAAGGCGGACGGCAGCGCCGGTGTCTATACCCTCTACGACTGGCTGCTTGCCATCTATGAGGGCAGGAAAAATCCCAGCCGCGACGAGTTTGAGTCGGATTACAACGACTATCTCCACAAGCAGCAGGTGGCGGGCAATATCACACCCCAGGAGCTGCAGCAGCTGGCGTCCAACCCCATGGGCCGTGTGGGTTACGAGATGAAGAATCTCTTCCCCATGGTGAACCGTATGACCTTCGGAAGGATCACCACCTTCTGCCCTATTTTTGCAAAGCAGAATGTGCTGAAGGACCTGGAGTCCACCTATGTCACCGCCAAATCCCTGGGGGCTGCCATCGAGAAGATCCGCACCATCGATTTCTCCGCCTTCTATCGCGAGAGCCTGGACAAGGAAAACATCGATGTCATGTCCAAGGAGCCCATCCATCTGGAGTATCTGCCGGATATCATCCTGATGCCCAACGTGGGTGTCCGCGGCGTCATGTGGCAGGAGATCGAGGGCAAGGTCCGCAACAGTCCGGCCCGTATGTGTGTCTCCATTTTCCACATGGACGACCTGCAGAATACCATGATCCGTCTCGCCGGCGAATTCCGCTGGGAGATGTGCAAGCGTGTGCAGGGCGCAAGATGGAACGACATCACCGACAAGAGCCTTACCAGCGAATACTTCGACTATGTACAGTTCTATCGCAAGAACAGGGACCTGAGCAACGAGGCGAAGGAGAAGGTGAAAAACAGTCTCCAGCGCGCCAAGAATTCCTTCAAGGAAATGTTCGTCAGGGACTACCTGATCTGGATCCTCTTCGAGGCGGCAGGTTCTCCCAGATTAAACAAGGTCTCCAAGTCGATCCTCTTTACCTACTGTCCGTTCCGCAAGGAGATCTGCGACAAGCTCATGGTCAATCCGCTCTATCAGGAGCCCATTGAGCATTACAGGTTCAAAGAGGCACAGCGCCTCCACAGGCTGGATACGCTGTCCAAGAAGATCGTCAACATGGGCAGAGACGTGCCCGGTACATTGAAAAATGAGATTCTCTACGCTCAGGGAATTCCGCCCCTTCACTGAGGGCGAAGCGCCTTAAGGGTCGACGGGGATCGAAGAAGGAGGATTCAAAATGGAAAGAGTCGTACAGTTTTTGAAAGAAGCGGAAGTCTACTATCTGGCTACCGTCGACGGTGACCAGCCCAGAGTCAGACCCTTCGGAACGGCCCATGTTTTTGAAGGAAAACTCTACATCCAGACCGGCAAGTCCAAAGACGTGTCGAAGCAGCTGCACGCCAATCCCAAGGCAGAGATCTGCGCCTGCAAGGGCGGAGACTGGCTCCGGGTATCCGGCCGACTCATCGAGGACGACCGCAGAGAGGCGAGACAGTCCATGCTGGACGCTTATCCTTCCCTGCAGGGCATGTATTCCGCAGACGACGGCAATACCGAGGTATTGTATTTCGAGGACGCTACGGCGACCTTCTTCTCTTTTACCAAGGCACCGGAAGTGATCCGGTTCTGATGCAGGGAAGCTGCGTCGTCACCGGCACCGATATCGGGATCATGCGATGCGCATCACGGATCAGGGAGGACAGGATGAGAGAGACTTGGATGAGGATCCTTCTGCTGGCCGCCCTGACGGTCTGCCTGGGACTGTTTGCCGGTTGCGGCTACAGTGCCGAGAGGATCGTGCAGGATCTGGCGCGGGACTACATACGGGAAAAATACGAGATCACACCCGACGTGAAGGGCGTGAAGCTGAATTCCGCCGGGGACGGGGGCACTGTTACCATGGAGTCGGAGGGACGTATTTTTGATGTGGAGATTTCCATAGCGGATCCTTCCCTGAACGGTGACAACTACATGAAAAAAGAGTATGCCGCCCGGATCGACGAGTACTTCCGGAGCAGACTCGGGTGCGAGAGCATCTATGTGGTGGCCTGGTACGGCCGTCCCGGCCAGCATCTGGGCAAGGACATCCGGACCTTTGAGGATCTTGTTGCGAAGGTGGACAATATTCAGATCATGGTCAGCGCCTACGGGCTGGACCGGAGCAGCATCGCCGGGATCAATCCCGCAGACTGGGGTGCGGATACCCAGATCTTTGTTGCCGACTGGATCAGCCGGGATTTCGTAAAAGACGAGCGGGTGATCTGGAAGAGCACGGAAGAAGCCGATGCCATGAGCCGCGACAGTCTGCGGTCCTATTATCATTTCCACGACGGCGTCCTGGACAGCCTGGAGTATTAGAAATATCAGTATGGGAAAAGCACTTTGGCGGATTGCGGTCTGCCGAGGTGCTTTTTTTGAAAATATTGGTGGAAGTTTTTTGTACTTGATTTATGATATGCTCTCTCTGTATCGGCTCACCGGATCGGGGACAGCGAGGAGGAAAATATGAACGAGAACGGAATCATCGAACTGCATTGTCACACCACCATGTCGGAGGGGCGTGGACTCATGGATCCCCGGGAACTGGTGAGGTTTGCCTGGGTCTGCAGCTACAGAGCACTGGCTATCACGGATCATATGACGGTTCAGGCGTTTCCTGCAGCATATGCTGAATGGAAGAAGCTCTGGGACGCCTATCGGAAGCAGTGTGAGGATGGCGGAGAACAGGCAAATATCGAGGATTACCTGAAGTTGATCTATGGTATGGAGGGGGACATGCGGGGAGAGGACGGAAAAATCTATTCCGTACTGCTCTATGTGAAAAATGAAACGGGTCTCCGGAATCTCTATCGCATGATCACGGAGGCCTGTCTGAAAGCTGCAGATCCCAAATATCCGGTAATCTCCAGGGCGCTTTTGGACCGGTACCGGGAAGGCTTGCTGGTAGTTTCCGCAGGTGTTGGCGGAGAAATCCGGGAGTTGATCCGTGGGAAAGTGTCCTCCCTTAATGAGACCATGGAGGAGGATGCCCTGGATGAGCTGAAGAAAAAAGCGGCCTATTATGATTTCCTGGAGGTGACTCCTTCCGAGACGCACGATCCCGTTTACCTGTATTACGGCTCGGTGAAGCTGGGGGATGTACCCATGGTGGCAGGATCCGATGCCCAGTATTTTAACGAGAAGGACCGGCTTTCCTATGAAATCCTTATCTCCGAAGCGGGCAAGGCAGAGGAGGATAAAGTCTTTCACGAGCTGATGGATGAGGATGAGCCTTACTATTCGTATTTTTACGCTCCTGCCAAGGGAGATCCGGAGGAGTTACAGGGGATCACAGAACGGCTCTTTGAAAATCGGAAGCTGATCGAGCAGCAGATCGAATATATTGCTCCTCTCAGAGAGGGAAAATTCCGCCCGGTATGGCCGAATGCGGAGGAGGAGATTACCCGGATCTGTGAGGACAGAGTGAAGGAGCTCTTCGGAGAAACCCCGGATCCCGAGGTGAGGGCGCGCCTGGACCGGGAGCTGCCCGGCATCTGCAAAAACGGTTACGCAGGGTATTACCTGATGTGGCGTAAGCTGGTGCAGAAGTCTCTGGAGGCAGGGTATCCCGCGGGCTGCAGAGGGTCCGTTGGATCTTCCTTTGTGGCATACCTGTGCGGCATCACAGAGATCAATCCCCTTTCCGCTGCCTGCGGCGGATATGACATTCCTGTCGAAACTTTCCTGGGATTCCACCTGGACAAGGAGCCGGACATCGACATCAATTTTGCTCCTTCCATCAGGGAGACCGTGCAGGAGACCGTGAAGGAGCTCCCCGGTGTGGGAGAGACCTGCCATGCGGGGACCATCGGGGTTCGGACGAGACAGCAGGCGGAGGCCATGATCAAGAAATACTATGATGGGAAGAACAGGAATCTGCCCGATCGGGAGCTCATGGAGATTTTGACGGAGGACCTGGCGGGAACGAAGAAGGTGAACGGGATCCATCCCGGCGGCATCATGGTCTGTCCCGAGGGAGAGGAACTGGCAAGCTTTACGCCCCTCATTCATCCCGAATATGGAAAGGCCGTGACCACGGCCTTTGAATACCACGAACTGTGGGGGAGCCTGCTGAAGTTGGATATCCTGGGACATGACAGTTACGAACTGCTGCACTTCCTGCAGGATCACACCGGCGTCAAAATCGAGGACATCCCCCTGGAGGAGAAGGAGGTTCTGTCCTATCTCTGCGACGAGAGCATTCCGGAGATTCGGGATATCCCGGAATACGGAGCAGATTATGTAAGGCGCGTCATTGCGCAGACCGGTGCCCGGACCTTTGAGGACCTGGTGAAGATCAGCGGACTGTGCCACGGAACGGATGTGTGGATGGATAATCAGGAGCCCCTCTTCCGCAGGGGCACCATCACCTTGAAGGAATGCATCGCATCCAGAGACGATGTCATGCTGACACTGTTGTCATATGGCATCGGTAGGGAGGATGCGTACAGGATCATGGAACAGGTACGAAAGGGCAAGGGACTGAAGGAAGAGCAGGCACTTCTCATGACGGAAGCGGGAATGCCGGACTGGTACCTCAATGTCTGCCGGAAGGTCCGCTACCTGTTCCCGAAAGCACATGCAGTGGCCTATGCCATGATGGCAGTACGGCTGGCATACTTCAAGATCCATTATGCCGATGCCTACAAGGAGGGACTCGCCGCCATCGGCTAGAATGTGCAGATGCATATGAGAGGATGCATCACGGATCCCCGGGACCGGATCTGGCCAATGCATATCGAGTGCGCGGAAGCCTTCCGAGAGGTTCCTATCCGAGAGGAGTTGAAGGAGAGGATCGTCTGAGATACTGAGGAGTAAAGATATGGAATTTACGAGAAACATGGAGAACTACGATGATCAGGAGACTTTGGACGATGTTAAAAGTTTCCTCTGTCTGAAGGAAAATCATAATCTGAAGAGGGACATTTCAAAAGCATCCCGGGATTCCTTTGCAGGAGGAGAAATTCTTGCAATGCCGGGGACGGACTGCCTGCGGTTTTACTATGAGGGGAAACCTCTTGGATCCGTGAAAAAGAAAAAATGGTACAGATTCCCGAGTTCGTACAAGGAATATGTCATGGAACAGATTACTGAGGAGCATGACCTTTGGAAGCCCAGAACCGATAAGAAGGTTTTTTACTTTCAACCTCAAACGTTAAAAGGAATCAAAGCCGGTATTCGGGAGGGACTGAAACGAGACAAGGAGCGGAAGAGCGAGCAGGTGATCGCCCTGCGGCATCAGACATTTTTGCCGGGGGATTACTCAATCTGCGATATGGAAGCTGCGATTCCCAAGGGAGATCTGAAGGGCACTACCCGTGGGGAGGGCAAACAGGCAGAAATCGATCTCATCGCCATCTGTCCGGAGAAGAAAAGCATTCTTCTCATCGAGTACAAATGCCAGGATAAGGCTGTGACAGGCGGATTGGAGGATTCCCTGAAGGGTTGGAACGTTCGGCCGAAGAATTCCAAAGGAGAGGAGACCGCCGAGAAAAAGAATGTAGCAGCCCATTTCAAGGATTACCTCGCAGCGCTGGAAGCCTGCGGGAATCAGGATTTTGTGAGAGTGCTGATTCGGGAGTACAACTATCTGGCTGCGCTTCGAAACGGCGAGCCCATCAAAGCGGCTGACGGATCCGAGGAACTGCCTTCGGAAGAATTGCAGGAATATGCCCGTAACATCCGAATTCTGTTCCTTTTTACCAACAGTCCGAAAGTGGGCGTACGTTGGAGTGACAATCTCACGGAAAATTCTTACCGGCTGGCGCGGAAGTCGTTGATCGGCTGCAGAGATATGTACCGCAAAGAATTGAAAAAATGTGGGCTGGATGAGTCTTTCCTGGCAAATGCGGAAAAAGCGATATGCCTGGCTGCGGAAGGCCCGGAGAATGTAATTTTGCGGGAGGAGTTGTTTACCTCTGTCGAAGATCTGAAATTTCCCAGTGACTCCGTTGTCCGAAAATAGCAAAATAGCATGTGCCAAAAAGCGTGCATTGAATTTTTTACTGTAGTATGCTATAGAACACTATTTGCATCAACACAATCACAATTTGTGCGTTGTAAGAATAACTGATGATTCAGAGAGGGTGACGAACGATGAAGATGAAACATATTGCGTTCAACTACCATATCGATATAACACCGGACCTTTATATCGAATATAAGTCAGACGTAGATGAGGATACCGGATCTGTAGCACTTTCAGATGGAGTACTCCAATCCGAGTTATGGATTGTAAACAGTAAAACAGACGAAAAATGGCTGCGTTATGAGGATTTCCTGTTTGATGCGACAGATAAGAGGGGGTCAGTATTTGATGTAAACTTTTATCAGGCGCTAAAGAAATTCAGGAAAACAGGGATTCCTGAGATGATGTTTGATCTTGTCGATCCTGTGGATTGCCGATGGCTGTACTATGAACGGGAGTTCTATGCGGTCCTTCCCGTTCTGCTTTACTGGAGGCACGCGTCACTGCGTGTTAACATTGCAGGTACAGGATCGGATGGCAGAGAGTTTACTTATGAGTTTGAAACCGGCACGATGAATTCTCTAAGCATCGATGACCGAGATAAATGGAGAGTGAAACTGCCGCGACCCGAAGTGCCCCTGCAAAACTGGCTTGACGGAATTGATGATTTTTTTTTCAGAAGTAAAAAATGATAAAACGGACTATGTCATCATTCTTAATATGGTGGGTATATGACAGATATCAGAGTTTTTCAGAGGAATCAGATCGGCGGGTGCGTCACTGTCATTTCAACAGAATACAAAGGGGACATACACCGGATCATGATAGATTATGGTTCGTTTCTTCCCGGAAGCGGTAAAGAAAAGGATTTTCAATATCCCTGGGATGAGGAACCGGTGGACGCAGTGTTTTTCACCCACTATCACGGGGATCACGTCGGCAGGCTCATGGAGATTCCGGAGAATGTCCCTCTGTATATGGGTGTCACCGCGAGGCAGGTCATGATCAACATCCAGGATGCTCTCGGAAAAAGCGAGCATGTGCAGGATGCGGCGCTGCACAGGGCAGAAGCAGCGCTCCTGAAGGATGACTCCCGGGTACACGTCTTTCGGTGGGGAGAGCGCACATATGAACACATCACCCTTCCGGGCTTTACCATAGAGCCATACAGTGTGGATCATTCCGCCTACGACGCCTACATGTTTCTCATCGAAGCGGAGGACGCGGACTCTCCGGACGGCCGGTATCGGATCCTGCACACGGGAGATTTCAGAGGCCATGGGAGACGCGGAAAAGTGATGCTTCGAGTCATCTATAAATATGTGCGAGATTACGGAAAGCGCAGGGTGGATGCTCTGGTGATCGAAGGAACCATGATGAGCCGGCCCGGAGAGAAGGTGCTGACAGAGCCGCAGATGCAGCGGGAAGCTTCCAAATTCCTGAAGGAGCACAAATGGGCTTTCCTGGTCTGCTCCTCCACCAATCTGGATTCCCTGGCCAGCTTCTATCAGGCTGCCCAGTCTACAAACCTCCGCTACGGCAGGTATATGTACGTGTACAACGATTATTTTCGGGAGCAGCTGAAGCTCTTCACCGAGACTGCGGGGGACTGGGCCGAGGTGTACCGCTTTGATAAAGTGGCGCTGCTTCCTGCGTTTGATTTTGTGCCTCCGGGACAACGGCTGGACTCTCCCCTTTCGCAGGGAGAGATGATGGAACAGTTCGGATTCCTGGCGGTGATCAAGCCGGAGGACTATCAGGAGGCCTACATCGACAGATTTGTTGAGGCCTACCGTGAAGACAGGATCAAAAAGATGCCCGTGCTGATCTGGTCCATGTGGGACGGATACCTTCAGGAGGAATACACCGGAAAAGACGGGAAGAAATATCCCAACAGAGCAAAAAATGACAAGTGGATCAGTTTTATCAAACGCCAGGAGGCAAAAGGCATCCATGTGGAGCATCTCCATACCTCCGGCCATGCAACTCCGGAGATGATCGCCGCCGTCATTAACGCCGTGGATCCGCAGGACCGGATTTATCCCATGCATACCGAGTGCGCGGAAGCCTTCCGGGAACTGCCGATCAGAGAGGAATTGAAGGAGAGGATCGTTTGAGAGGAGTCAAAAATGGAAGAGAAGATTTTTGAAAACTATCGAAAAGAAATAGAGAAGTATTTGGATAAAGGCGCGCCGGTGCTGCGCGGAGGGTGTATAACGGAGGTGTTAAGACCATGACAGATCCCTGGACCGAGAAATATGAGAAGATGATCACGGATGTGGCACAGAATGAAGCGGAAGAGGCAGCTCTCAGGATGCTGAATCAAGGGGCAAGCCTCATAGAGGCAGAGAAGAAATCGGGCCTAAGCTATGAGCAGTTCCGTGACCTTATGGATCGGGCAAACAGATACGAGGGGGAAGTGATTTGCAACGGAAAACTGCGTTCGGACACTCAAAAATGAAGGAATAGGCTCGTAACTGATCAAAAATAGGGAGGCGAAAGATGGATAAATACGGAAAATTCAGATTTGGATACTCTTATATGAAATTTCTGGCAGAAATGCAGGATGATGTTGATGAACTCTATGCCAGCCTTCTTTATGGCGGATTTGTTTATGAAGATACGAGAATAGATCTGTATCAATTTTTCGATGAGATACCGGATCGAGACCAAGTATGGAGCGAAAACTTTGATCCTCTGATGAATCAGTGCTCTTCAAATATCGGTTCATTAATGGAATATCTGAAAGACAGATGCGAAGATCCGCTGATCAGAGACAACGAAGAGCCCATAGCATACATACAGATGCCTGAGGATTTATGGGATGCCTTATACGGAGAATCCGATGATGAAACCGCCGTTTTTCTTGCAGAGCATTTTGAGGAGTTCATGGAAAGTGAACAGATGGACTATGATCTGACGGAATATGGAAGAAATGCGGCGCTGATTTACGCAAAAAGAGAAGAATAAAACGCTGTGGAGACAGACAAAATATATCTCAGCTTTAGCACGAACAAATGTTCTAAATCCTATGGACAGACCCTCCAAAGAATGGTACACTAAAGGTTGTGTACCATTCTTGTTTTATGTAGCAAAAGACCGATCACAGGGTTTCATGGATATGGATTTTAAACTGCATTCGGAATATCAGCCTACCGGCGACCAGCCGCAGGCCATAAAGGAATTGGTGGAAGGCTTCCAAGCGGGGAATCAGTTTGAGACGCTGCTGGGGGTTACCGGCTCCGGTAAGACCTTCACCATGGCGAACGTGATCGCTGCGTTAAATAAGCCCACGCTGATCATCAGCCACAACAAGACGCTGGCGGGGCAGCTCTACGGGGAAATGAAGGAATTCTTCCCGGAGAACGCGGTGGAGTATTTCGTGTCCTACTACGATTACTACCAGCCCGAGGCCTACGTGCCCCAGTCCGACACCTATATTGCCAAGGATTCCTCCATCAATGACGAGATTGAAAAGCTCCGTCTCTCCGCCACCGCCTCTCTGGCGGAGCGCAGGGATGTGGTGGTGGTGGCTTCCGTGTCCTGCATCTACGGTCTGGGCAGCCCTGACGAGTACAAGGATATGATCCTGTCTCTCCGCCCCGGACAGCGGGTGGACCGGGACGATGTGCTCCGAAGCCTGGTGAGCATGCAGTACGAGCGCAATGACATGGAGGTGAAGCCCGGCATCTTCCGGGTCCACGGCGACATCATCGAGATCTTCCCCGCCCAGGGCGGCGATTATCTCATCCGCGTGGAATGGTTCGGGGACGAGATCGACCGCATCGCAGAGGTGGAGCCCGTAAACGGCAGGCTGCATGCGGCGCTGAACCACATCGCCGTCTTCCCGGCTTCCCATTACGTGGTATCCCGGGACAAGATCAACATCGCCTGCGACCACATTGAGGAGGAGCTCAAAGAGCGGGTCCGGTACTTTAAGGGAGAGGACAGACTCCTGGAGGCCCAGCGCATTTCCGAGCGGACGAATTTCGACATCGAGATGCTGCGGGAGACGGGCTTCTGTTCCGGCATCGAGAACTATTCCAGACATCTGAACGGCCTGAAGCCCGGCGCCACACCCCTGACCCTCATGGACTTTTTCCCGGATGATTTTCTCATCATCATCGACGAGTCCCACATGACGGTGCCCCAGATCCGGGCCATGTATGCGGGAGACCGCTCCAGGAAGACGACCCTGGTGGACTACGGCTTCCGTCTGCCCAGCGCCCTGGACAACCGCCCTTTAAATTTCGCAGAGTTCGAGGACCACATCGATCAGATGCTCTTCGTCTCCGCCACCCCGGGAGAGTACGAGGCACAGCACGAGCTGCTGCGGGCGGAGCAGGTGATCCGTCCCACGGGCCTGCTGGATCCGCCGGTGGAGGTACGCCCCGTGGAGGGGCAGATCGACGACCTCCTGGGAGAGATCCGCAAGGAGACTGCCGGAGGACACAAGGTCCTGATCACCACCCTCACCAAGCGCATGGCGGAGGACCTGTCCCGCTATCTGGGCGAGGTGGGCGTGAAGGTCAAATACATGCATTCCGATACGGAGGCTCTGGAGCGCACCCGGATCATCCGGGATCTGCGTCTGGGGGTCTTCGATGTGCTGGTGGGCATCAACCTCCTGCGGGAGGGCCTGGACATTCCCGAGATCACCCTGGTGGCGGTGCTGGATGCGGACAAGGAAGGCTTCCTGCGGAGCGAGACCAGCCTGGTGCAGACCATCGGCCGCGCCGCGAGAAATGTCCGCGGCCATGTCATCATGTATGCGGATACCGTCACGGATTCCATGCGGGCCGCCATCGACGAGACCAACAGACGCCGGCAGATCCAGTCGGAGTACAACGAGGCCCACGGCATCACGCCCAGGAGCATCGAGAAGAGCATCCGGGATCTCATCAGTATCTCCGTGGAGATCGCCGGCAGCGATATGGCCTTCGAGAAGGATCCGGAGTCCATGGATCCGAAGGAGCTCCGGAAGCTCATCGAGAAGGTGGAGAAACAGATGAAGAAGGCTGCCGCGGAACTGGATTTCGAGTCCGCCGCACAGCTCCGGGATCAGATGCGGGATCTCAGAGAGCAGCTGGAAAAAATAGAAAAAGAGAACAGGGGGGAGAAAAATGGGTAAACTGGACGGCGAAAACGAAAAACGGTTCCGTGACTGGCTGAAGAGCCAGGCGCGGGAGGACGGCATGCGCACCTACTCCGACAACGAGATCAGTGCTTACGCTTATGCGCTGCGGGTAGGAGCCACCAAGGTGGAAAACAACGCCATGGCCAACCTCTTCTATTGCTCCGATGCAAAGGGCTTTAACGAGACCTGCGAGCAGCTCATGCGGCATCCGGACTTCGCTTCGGTGAACGAGGAGGGGCACGGCGTGCTGGAGGTCAGCATGCATCTGTATAAGCTTCTGCTGGAGCGGGGAGAGCGCTTTGCGGATCCCCAGGAGCACGCGGCCTATTACATGCGGTCCGGCGGCGAGGTATCCACGGCAGCGCCCGATTCCAGAGGACAGGATTTCTACTTTACCGAGGAGAACATGCGCCCCATCCAGCGGGTGTACTACGGCGCTCCCGGTACCGGTAAGTCCCACAGCGTCAACGAGCTGCTGAAGGCGGAGTACCCCGATGAGAAGGTCCGTGACGCCCACATCAAGCGTGCCATCTTCCACCCTGCCTACACCTACGGCGATTTTGTGGGATGCATCAAGCCCATGGTATCCGCCGACAGCCCGCTGGACTATTCCTTCGTGGCAGGTCCCTTCACCGCCCTCCTGAAGGCGGCTTTCCTGCATCCTTCGGAGAAGTACTACCTCATCGTGGAGGAGATCAACCGCGGTAATGCGCCTTCCATCTTCGGAGACGTGTTCCAGCTCCTGGACCGGGGCGAGAGCGGCCGCAGCGAATATCCCATCATCAACCGGGACATCGGCGCCTACTTCTGCCTGGATCCCTGGATGAAGAACATCTTCACCGACGGCAAGATCTGGCTGCCTCCGAACTTCAACATCCTGGCCACCATGAACACGGCGGATGAAAATATCTTCGTCATGGACAGTGCCTTCAAGCGCCGTTTTGAGCTGTACTATGTGCCCATCGATTTTTCCGTGCTGCCCGACAGCATGAAGGCGGAGCGCAGCATTTTTGCCGGCAGCCGCCCGCTGGAGGAGGTGCTTTCCGGCACCACCGGCAGAGTTGGAGAGCTGGTGAAGAAGCTCCAGGCCAAGGGAGAGCTGAAGCGGAACTGGCCCACCTTTGCCGCCATCGTCAATACCGCCATCGATGAGGAGAACTGCGCCGCACGTGCCAAGGGCATCACCAAGGACAAGCGTATCGCGGAAAATAAAAAGCTGGGACCCTTCTTCGTGCACCAGGAGGAGCTGATGGACAAAAAGCTCTTCCTCAACAAGGTGATCTTTTACCTGAAACAGGACGTGTTCACCGAATCCAACCATTATTTCCTGGATGCCTTCGAGTCCATCATGGACGACTATGCAGGCCAGGAGGACGACCTTTTTGAACTGCTGGCTTAGCCTGCCCGGTAACAAAGGCGCCTGAGCCGTGCCGGGAGGGCCGTTCCTTTGGTCCGGACCTCCCGGATAGAAAGAGAGATTGATGTGAGTACAGAGAAACAAACCGCGAAGATGATCCCCGGAAGCAGGATCGTGGTCCGCGGCGCCAGAGAAAACAACCTGAAGGATCTGGATGTGGAGATCCCCAGAGACAAGCTTGTGGTTATGACAGGTGTGTCGGGATCCGGAAAGTCCAGCCTTGCTTTTGATACCATTTATGCGGAGGGACAGCGCCGCTACATGGAGAGCCTGTCCTCCTACGCGAGACAGTTCCTGGGACAGATGGAGAAGCCGGATGTGCAGAGCATCGAGGGCCTGTCCCCCGCCATCTCCATCGACCAGAAATCCACCAACCGCAATCCCCGTTCCACCGTGGGTACCGTGACGGAGATCTACGACTATTTACGTCTGCTCTACGCCAGAGTGGGCATCCCCCACTGTCCGGAGTGCGGCCGTCCCATCGAGCGTCAGACCGTGGACCAGATGACGGACCGCATCATGGCGCTCCCCGAGGGTACCAGGATGCAGCTCCTGGCTCCCGTGGTCCGCGGGCGGAAGGGCCAGCACGAGAAGGTCATCGAGCGGGCGCGGAAGGCCGGTTACGGCAGAGTCCGGGTGGACGGCATCCTCTACGACCTCTCGGAGGAGATCGTTCTGGAGAAGAACAACAAACACAACATCGATATCGTGGTGGACCGTCTGGTGGTGCGCCCCGGCATCGAGAAGCGACTCTCGGAGTCCATCGAGAATGTGCTGGAGCTGACCCAGGGCCTGCTGATGGTGGATGTCATCGACGGAGAGACCCTTTCCTTCAGCACCAGCTATTCCTGTCCCGACTGCGGGGTCAGCCTGACAGAGATTGAGCCCAGGAGCTTTTCCTTCAACAATCCCTTCGGTGCCTGCCCTGTCTGCGCCGGCCTGGGGTACAAGATGGAATTCGACTATCGCCTCATGATCCCGGACGAGAGCCTGAGCATCAACGAGGGGGCCATCGTCGTCCTGGGATGGCAGTCCTGCAATACCCCCGGCAGCTTTACCAATGCGGTGTTGCAGGCGCTTTGCAAGGAATACCATTTTGACCTGGACACCCCCTTTGAGAAATACCCGGAGAAGATCCGGAACATCCTCCTCTACGGCACGGACGGTGTGGAGGTGAAGGTCCACTACTCCGGTCAGCGGGGCACCGGCGTCTATCCCGTGGCCTTTGAAGGCCTCCTGCGGAATGTGGAGCGCAGATACCGTGAGACCTTCTCCGAGACCGGAAAGGCGGAGTATGAATCCTTCATGCGCATCAGCCCCTGTACCGAATGCGGCGGCATGCGTCTGAAGAAGGAATCCCTGGCGGTCACCGTGGGAGATAAAAATATCTATGAAGTGACGGATATGTCGGTTTTGGATCTCAGCGCTTATCTGGCGGATCTGGGGACGAAGCTCTCCGCCCAGCAGCTGAAGATCGGAGAGCAGATCCTGAAGGAGATCCGTGCCAGAGTGCAGTTCCTGGTGGATGTGGGACTGGATTATCTGTCCCTGAACCGGGCTACCGCTTCCCTCTCCGGCGGAGAGGCACAGCGCATCCGTCTGGCCACCCAGATCGGTTCCGGCCTGGTGGGTGTGTGCTATATCCTGGATGAGCCCAGCATCGGTCTGCATCAGAGAGACAATGACAAGCTCCTGGGGACCTTAAAGCATCTCCGGGATCTGGGCAATACCCTCATCGTGGTAGAGCATGATGAGGATACCATGCTGGCGGCGGATTACATTGTGGACATCGGTCCCGGCGCCGGCAGCCACGGCGGCAGAGTCATCGCCACGGGCACCGCGCAGGAGATCATGGATTGCAGGGAGTCCCTGACGGGAGACTACCTCAGCGGACGGAAAGTGATCCCCATTCCAGAGACCAGGAGAAAGCCCAAGGGCTGGCTCACGGTGAAGGGAGCGGAGGAGAACAATCTCCGGAACATCGATGTGAAGTTCCCTCTGGGGGTCTTCACCTGTGTGACAGGTGTGTCAGGTTCCGGTAAGAGCAGCCTGGTAAACGAGATCCTGCAGAAGGAACTCTCCAGAAAGCTGAACAGAGCCCGTACCATTCCCGGCCGTTTTAAGGCCATCACCGGCACGGAAGCCCTGGACAAGGTGATCTGCATCGACCAGAGCCCCATCGGCCGGACGCCCCGTTCCAATCCCGCCACCTACACCGGCGTCTTTGACATGATCCGGGATGTTTTTGCGGGTACTCCCGATGCCAAGGCCAGAGGCTTTTCCAAGGGGCGTTTCAGCTTCAATGTCAAGGGCGGCAGGTGCGAAGCCTGCGCCGGCGACGGCATCGTGAAGATCGAGATGCATTTCCTGCCGGATGTGTATGTGCCCTGTGAGGTCTGTGGCGGCAAGCGCTACAACCGTGAGACCCTGGAGGTGCATTACAAGGGCAAGAGCATCTTTGACGTCCTGGATATGACGGTGGAGGAGGCTATGACCTACTTTGAGAACCTTCCTTCCATCCGGAACAAGATCCAGACCCTCTATGACGTGGGACTGGGCTATATCAAGCTGGGGCAGCCCTCCACGGAGCTTTCCGGCGGAGAGGCGCAGCGCATTAAGCTGGCGACGGAGCTGAGCAAGCGCAGCACCGGCAAGACCATCTACATTCTGGACGAGCCCACCACGGGACTGCATTTTGCGGATGTCCACAAGCTGGTGGAGATCCTGCAGCGCCTGGCGGACGGCGGCAATACGGTGGTGGTCATCGAGCACAATCTGGACGTGATCAAGTGCGCGGACTATATCATCGACATGGGTCCCGAAGGCGGTGACCGGGGCGGACTGCAGATCGCAGGCGGCACCCCCGAGGAGGTGGCTGCGGATCCCGATTCCTTCACCGGCATCTACATCAAAAAGATGCTGGAAAAGCAGGGACGGAAGGTGTCCGCACCGAAGAAGAAAGCCGGAGGAAAAGCAGCAGAGGACGCTGAGTGCGCCGAAACGGAAGCAAAAGCAAAAACTGCAAAGAAAAAGGCAGTGGCCACCAGGAAGAAGTGAGTATGAGCAATTCCGGAAAAACAGAAAACATGGAATATCTGGTTTCTGCAGTGAATGCACCGGATGATCTCCCGGAACGGATGCACCTGGATGCGGACGCCCTCATCGTGAACCAGACGGATCACTACGACTACGGTGAGAGAACCTGCGCCGGTCACCGCATCCGCAGGATCGACACCGCGGAGCGGGGGGTGGGCCTGTCCCGGAACACGGCGCTCCAGCGGGGAGGGGGGGACATCCTCCTTTTTTCGGACGAGGACATCGTTTACGGAGACGGCGCGGCAAAAGCGGTGCTGCAGGCCTTCGCGGAGCATCCGGAGGCGGATATGCTGCTTTTCAACGTGAAGGTTGCGGAGCAGCGGCGCACCTACTGGACGGAAAGCTTCCACAGAGTGGGACTCCACAACTGCGGACGGTATCCTGCCTACAGCTTTGCTCTGCGGCGGGAGCGGATGCAGGAGGTGAACCTGTCCTTCCACCAGTGGTTTGGTGGCGGCGCCAGATACTCCAACGGAGAGGACAGCCTCTTTATCAGTGATTGCATCCGGCGGGGCCTGAGGGTATGCGCGGTGCCGGTATGTATCGGCGAGGAGATCCCCCGGCCTTCCACCTGGTTTAGCGGCTACAATGAGAAATTTTTCTACGACAGAGGCGTCCTGTACCACTATCTCTACGGCGCCCTGGCGCCCCTGATGGCGCGGCGGTTCCTCCTGAAGAACCGCTCCGTCATGTGCACCGATATCCCCTACGGCAAGGCCCTGGGCCTGATGAAGAAGGGAATCCGAAGGGAAAAAGAGTGAAGATGAAATTCGGCTCGCCGCCGTGTGTAAAACACACGGCATGGAGGTTGTATGAATCCCAGATTTTCTGTGATCGTGGTATGCCTGAATTCGGGCGACAAGCTGGTCAATACCGTATTTTCCGTTCTGGATCAGACCTTTCGGGATTATGAGATCATCGTCAAGGACGGCAATTCTTCCGACGGCTCCGTGGAAAAGCTGCAAAAGGAATGCTCCGGGGAGGAGCGGATCCGCTACTTTGCCGGTGAGGACGGCGGCATCTACGATGCCATGAACCGGGCCGTGGCGGAGGCCACCGGCCAGTATCTGATCTTCATGAACTGCGGCGACTATTTCGCGGACGAGCTGGTGCTGAACAAGGTGGACCGGTTTATCCGGGAGAAGGGAGATCCGAAGGGGATCCTCTATGGGAACCGCCTGTCCAGAAAGTCCGGCTCCGTGGAGTTCTCCGCCCCGGAGATCACGCCTTTTGTCTGCTTCCGGAACCTGCCCTGTCACCAGAGCTGCATCTATTCCTTGGAGTGCTTCCGGGAGCGGAAATACGACATTTCCTACCGGGTCCGGGCGGATTATGAGCATTTCCTGTGGTGGTATTTTCAGGGCGGCAGGACCTGTCTCTACATGCCCATCACCATTTCCTCCTACGAGGGAGGGGGCTTTAGCGAGAATCCCGCCAATGTGATGCGCTCCAAAAAGGAGCACCGGGAGATCACAAGGATGTATCTGCCCCTGTGGCAGCGCTTCCTGTTCCGGGTCTACCTGGTGGTTTCCCTTCAGCCGCTGCGCCATTATCTGGCGGAGAGTCCCCGCTTTTCCGCGGGGTATAACCGGCTGGTGCAAAAAATCTACGGACTCCGCAAGAACAGGAGTTAAGTTTTAGTAACGACCGTCCGATATATATTCCGACCGATGACTCGGAGAGGATTCGGAACAGACTCGGAACGGACTCCGACAGAAAAATCGCAGGGACGCGGCTTAAGGGGCTACGTCCCTTTTTGTGTCTCAAAAAGCGGCAGGCAGATGCACCCTTCCGGGAAGATCCGCCTGCAGGAAGTCCCACTCCTACCGCTCCATCCCCGGAACGGGCAGATCTCCGGAATGTCTAAAATTTTTGGTCGGCACTAGGAAAAACGGGAAAAGTTTAGTATAATTAATTGTTATTTTTAGAAAAACGTCGACCTTAAGATTTTGAAAGGGGATAGATATGGGAGCAACAGATATCGGAATCGATCTCGGAACAGCCAGTGTGCTGGTCTATGTCAAGGGCAGGGGAGTGGTCCTGAAGGAGCCCTCCGTTGTAGCCATCGACCGCACCACCAACAAGGTGCTGGCCATCGGCGAGGATGCCCGCCTGATGCTGGGCAGGACCCCCGGCAACATTGAAACCGACCGCCCGATCCGCAAGGGCGTGATCTCAAATTACGAAGTCACCGAGAAGATGATGAAATACTTCGTCCAGAAGGCCATCGGACGCAGGACCTTCCGGAAGCCCCGCATCGCCGTCTGCGTACCCAGCGGTATCACCGAGGTGGAGAAGAAGGCCGTTGTGGATGCAGGTTACCAGGTAGGCGCCAGAGAGGTCATCATCATCGAGGAGCCCATCGCGGCTGCCATCGGTGCAGGCATTGATATCACCAGACCCTGCGGCAACATGATTGTGGACATCGGCGGCGGCACTACCGACATCGCTGTCATTTCTCTCGGCGGTACCGTGGCGAGCAAGTCCCTCCCGGTGGCCGGAGATGTGTTCAATAACGAAATTGCAAAATACATCCGCCAGAAGCACAACCTGACCATCGGTGAGCGTATGGCGGAGGATGTAAAGATCCGCATCGGCTGCTGTTTCAAACAGCCCGAGGTGACCACCATGGAGGTTCGCGGAAGAGACCTGATCGAGGCTCTGCCCAAGACCATCGAGGTCACCAGCGAGGAGATGGAGGAGGCGCTCATCGAGCCTGCGACCCAGATCGTGGAAGCCATCCACTCCGTTCTGGAGGAGACCCCTCCGGAGCTGTGCGCCGATATTGCGGAGCGCGGTATCGTCCTGACGGGAGGCGGCAGCCTGCTGAGAGGACTGGAGGAGCTGATCTGCAACAAGACCGGCATCACCACCATGACTGCCGAGGATCCCATGACCGCAGTGGCCATCGGAACCGGCCAGTACGTGGAGTACATCTCCCAGTACCGCGGAGAGAGCGACTGATCGCCTGAAAGGAGTACCTTATGGTCAAAGGCCTTTACACCGCCTATACCGGTATGCTCAACGAGCAGCACAGGATGGACGTACTGAGTAACAATATGGCAAACGTGACCACCGTCGGTTACAAGAAGGAGGGCACCACCAGCCAGGCCTTTGATGAGGTTCTGACCCTGAAGATCAAGGACTCCACCGTGGGGTATGACCTGGTCCAGCGGGAGGGATACAATTCCCGCGGCGTTAAGATCGGAGAGAACTATGTGGACTGGTCCCAGGGTTCCTTCCGCATCACCGAAAATACCTACGATCTGGCCCTGGGTGACACCGGATTTTTCGCCGTAGAATTCACCAACAAGGCCGGTGAGACCACCACCATGTACACCAGGCAGGGACAGTTCACCCTGACCAAAGAAGGGTACCTGGTGACCAATAACGGCGACTTCGTGCTGGATGTGAACAACCGCAGGATCCAGCTGGATACCCTGCAGGACACCACCATCGACCAGCAGGGCAATATCTGGCAGAATGACCGCCAGGTGGCGACGATCCAGGTGACGGACTTTGAGGATTACGACTACCTGGAGCGCTACGGAGAGACCTACTTCGTGCCCATCGACGGTGCGAGACAGACCCCCTCGGGCGCCAGAGTCTACAGCGGTTACCTGGAGATGAGCAATGTGCAGAGCGTCTCCGAGATGGTGAGCCTGATCTCCATCTCCAGACAGTACGAGTCCAACCAGAAGATCATTCAGACCATTGACAGTACCCTGGATGTGGCTGTCAATCAGATCGGTCAGGTATAAGGTTCGTGCGATGACCGTCGCATGAACAGCGCACCGGGATGATGGAAATCCCGGGAAAGGAGCAGGATATGGTTAGAAGCTTATGGACCGGAGCGACCGGAATGCTGGCACAGCAGACCAGCCTTGATAACATCGCAAACAATCTGGCAAACGTCAACACCACGGGCTACAAGGCGCAGTCCATGGAGTTTAAGAGCCTTCTGTATCAGAACATTCAGACCAAGACCACTTCCGCCAACGGCGACACCAAGCCCGGCAGCGCACAGGTGGGTTTGGGTGTCCGGAATGCCTCCATCAACACCGTGTTCACCCAGGGCGCACTCCTGGCTTCCGAGCTGGACACCTCTTTTGCCATCAACGGAAAGGGCTTTTTCGCGGTGCGGGGTGCGGACGGGAATACCTACTACACCAGAAACGGTAATTTCCAGTGGACCACCGCTGCCAACGGCGGCAACATGCTGGCGACCTCCGATGGCAATCCCGTGCTGGATTCCAGAGGCAATGCCATCATCCTGGGTCCTCAATATACCATGAGCAACGTGACCATCGATAAGGACGGCACCGTGTGCTATCCCGATGACAAGAACAATCCCACCTCTTTGGGCATCACCGTGGGCCTGTGGCAGTTCAACAACCCCAACGGCCTCTACCGCGAGGGAGAGAGCCTGTACTCCCAGACCGCTGCCAGCGGCGTGCCCATCAACGAAGCCACCAGCAATAACGTGGAGAAGAGTAAGGTGATCCAGGGATACCTGGAGGGCTCCAATGTCCAGATCGCCGATGAGATGGTGAACATGATCACCACCCAGCGTGCTTACGAGCTGAATTCCAAAGTCATCACCACCTCCGACACCATGCTGGACGAGGCCAACAACCTGAGAAGATAATGACCCGGTATTGATGTGACGCACATGTCACATAGGAGGGCTTATGGATATTTCCGGAATCACAAGCGCATACGCGGATTACTACACCACCATGGCCAAGGACGCAGCCGGCGCAGAGCTGTCCGGTAAGCTGCAGCAGACCGATAAAAATGCCACCGAAGAGGAACTCATGGGGGTCTGCAAGCAGTTCGAGGCATACCTTTTAGAGCAGGTCTTCAAGCGCATGGAGAGCACCGTTATCAAGGCCAATCCGGACGAGGATGCAAGCACTTCCCAGCTGGTGGATTTTTTCAAGGGCCAGACCTTGCAGGAGATCGCCAATCAGTCCGCTGACACCCAGTCCCTGGGCATCGCGCAGATGCTCTATGAGCAGCTGAAGGTCAATATGGGCCTGTCCGAGAAGCAGGTGAGCCTCCGGGAGCTGGAGGAAAACGAAGCCGCTTCCGGTACGGCGGTCACGGAAACGGAAGAAGCCTAGGCCGGGACTCCCGGATCCCGACGCGGGAAACGCTTCTGCCGCAGATGACGGGATCCACAGATCAGTTGAAAAGGGAGAAAAAGCGTGCTACACTCAGTAGGACGCTTCTTTTTTTGCAAAAAAGAAGCACCGCAAGATGCGCCTCGCGCGGATGGGTGGATTGTCGCTTTGCGACACCGCGCTCGCGCAAACGTATCGCTCTGCGATACGATTCATTCTCTTAATTCAAGTCGGGCACATCGCCCGTTTCCCAGAAAATGGCGGAATGCACCGCGCGTAAGTGCACGCGCGAAGGAGGTTTTTGTGAAGATACCTGAGGATCGCGAGATCAAGGGTCTGGTGGACCATTTTATCTATACGAGTGCAGACGGCACCTTTAAGATCTTTCTCCTGATCACCGGGGGGAAAGAGGTGGTCTGCGTGGGCAACTGCCGGGATCTGGAGCAGGGGGAGACCGTGGAGGCCGAAGGCGCCTACGAGATGAATCCTTCCTACGGTCTGCAGTTCCGGGTCAGTTCCTACCGCGTGGTGCCCCCGGCGGATGCCATCTCCATGGAGCGGTACCTGGGATCCGGCGCCGTGAAGGGCGTGGGGGAGGCACTGGCCCGCAGGATCGTTAAGACTTTCGGAGACGATACCTTCCGCATCATCGAGGAGGAGCCGGAGCGCCTGGCGGAGATCAAGGGCATCAGCATGCGCAAGGCTATGGACATCGCGGTACAGCTGGAGGGCAAGCGGGATCTGCGGGACGCCATGATGTACCTGGGGCGGTTCCACATCTCCCAGAATCTGTCCGTGAAGATCTTTGACCGGTACGGTACGGGCCTTTATGAAGTGCTGCAGGAAAATCCCTACCGCCTGGCGGAGGACATCGAGGGTGTGGGCTTCCAGACTGCGGACCGCATCGCCATGGAGATGGGAGTCAGTCCGGACTCCGCATTCCGCCTGCGCTGCGGGATCCTCTACACCCTGCAGCAGTCCATGGGGGAGGGACACTGCTACCTCCCGGAGGAAGAGCTTCTGGGGAGGGCTGCCGAGCAGCTGAGTACGGTGCCCGAGCTCCTGCGGGACGGCCTGCGGGATCTGGAAGCGGAGATGAAGGTCTATCGCAGGGAGGACCGGATCTACAGCTCCCTGATGTATCACACGGAGTTGAACTGTGCGGCCGGACTCATCCGCATCGCGGGTGGCATCCGGGAGAATGACACCGCCGGGCTTTCCGTGGAACGGGAAGTGCAGCGCATCGCAGCGGAAGAAGGGATCACCCCGGATCCGCTGCAGATCGAAGCGGTGAAAAAGGCCGCGGTAAACGGTGTGTTCCTGCTGTCCGGCGGCCCCGGCACCGGCAAGACCACCACCATCAATCTCATGATCCGGTTCTTTATGGCACAGGGGATGGATCTGCTGCTGGCAGCGCCCACGGGGCGGGCTGCCAAGCGCATGACGGAAGCCACGGGCTACGAAGCCCGCACCATTCACAGGCTCCTGGAGGTGGGGGGCGCCCCGGGAGAGGGCGGCGGCAGAGCCGTTTTCCAGAAAAATGAGGACAATCCGCTGGAGGCGGACGTGGTCATCATCGACGAGACCTCCATGGTGGACATCCTCTTGTTCCATGCGCTCCTGAAAGCGATCCTTCCCGGCACCCACCTGATCCTGGTGGGGGACATGGACCAGCTCCCCAGCGTGGGCCCCGGAGAAGTGCTGCGGGACCTCATCGAAAGCGGCGTCTACCCCAGCGTGGTACTCCGGGAGATCTTCCGCCAGGCGGCGGGAAGCGATATCATTGTCAACGCCCACAAGATCAACCGCGGAGAGGACATCCGGCTGGATACCAACTCCAAAGATTTCCTCTTCCTGGAGAGAAATGACTCTTCTGTCATCAAACAGATCGCCGTCTGGATGCTGCGGGACAAGCTGCCGGAATACTGCCACACGGAGCGCAGCGAGATCCAGGTCCTGACCCCCATGCGCAAGGGAGAGCTGGGCTGCCTGGAGATGAACCGCTACCTTCAGAGCGTCCTGAACCCCGAGTCCCCCGCAAAAGCGGAATGCCTGTCGGGCGAGAACCGCTTCCGGGAGGGGGACAAGGTGATGCAGACCAAAAACGATTATCATCTGGAGTGGGAAATCCTGGGAAAATACGGAGATGTCATCGACAAGGGAGAGGGCGTCTTCAACGGCGACATCGGTGTCATAAAACAGATCAGCGAGTCCGGGAACTTCATGAAGGTGGAGTTTGACGACCGCAGGCTGGTGACCTACCCTCTGGGATCTCTGGAGGATCTGGAGCTGGCCTATGCCATCACCATCCACAAGGCCCAGGGAAGCGAGTATCCCGCGGTGATATTGCCCTTGCTGGATCCGCCCAGGATGCTGCGCTACCGGAACCTCCTCTACACCGGCATCACCAGGGCCAGGAGCTGCGTGGTGATCCTGGGCAGCAGCGAAACCGTCCGGGGCATGATCAGCCGGGAGGGAGAGCGCAGGCGTTATTCTTCCCTGAAGGAGCGGATCCTGGAGCTGGAGGAAAGCCGCAGATGAGGAAGGCTTTTGATTTTGCATTACAGCTGTTATTTCCACGCCGTTGTCCGGTTTGTGACAGGATCGTCACTCCCTTCGGGGAGCAGATCTGCACGGAGTGTATTCCGAAGCTGCCGCCCCTTGCACCCCCCTGGTGCATGCGCTGCGGCAAAAAGCTCCTGAAGGAGGAGCCCCTTTGCGAAGCATGCCGGAAGGAAGAACCTGTCTTTGTCCGGGGCAGAGCGGTGTACGATTACCGGGGGGCGGTGCTCCCCATCTACCGCTTCAAGTACGGCGGTCGCAGGGAGTATGCGGACTTTTTCGGCCGGCAGACCGCCCTGTATCTGGGGGAGTATATCAAGGGTACGGGTGCGGAAGCCCTGATCCCCGTGCCGCTCCACAAAAAGCGCTTCCGGACGCGGGGTTACAACCAGGCCTATGAGTACGCAAAGGCCATATCCCGTTACACCGGGATCCCGGTGCGGAAGGACCTCTTAAAGCGCGTGAAAAACACCGTTCCGATGAAGCTTTTGAGCCCTTTGCAGCGCCAAAATAATTTGAAAAAGGCTTTTATTGTACCCTCAAATGAGGTAAAATTAGACAAAGTGATGCTTGTCGACGATATCTTTACCACCGGGGCCACCGTGAACGCGGCTGCCCGGGTGCTGAAGGCAGCCGGCGCCTCGGAAGTCACCTTTGTGACGCTCTCCGCGGGGACCGGAGTCTGACAGACGTCTGTGAAGGAGCGATACAGGCAGCTGAGGAGACAGGTATAAAAATCGGCTTTCGGATCGGACCGGGAGTCATCGCTCCGGAATGGGGATGCTTATGAATGTAAGAAACTGTAGAAAATGCGGTAAGATCTTCAATTACATCGGCGGTGCTCCGCTGTGCCAAAGCTGCAGGGAAGCCATGGAAGCGAAGTTTCAGGAAGTGAAGGCTTACATCCGTGAGAATAAGGGCGTCGGCATCAATGAGGTGGCAGAGGCCTGTGATGTAGAGCCCCAGCAGATCACCCAGTGGCTCCGGGAGGATCGTCTGGAGGTCACCGAGGATTCCGCACTGATGCTGAACTGTGAGTCCTGCGGAGCCCCCATCCGCTCCGGCAAGTACTGTGAACGCTGCAAGGGTCAGCTCACCGGCAGCCTGAAGGCCATCACCAACGCTGCGAAGCCGAAGGCGCCGCAGCAGCCGAGCAGGGATCCCAGAGAGAACCCCAAGATGCGCTTTCTGGACAATTGACGGAATGCACGAAAATACCCACGGAAGGAAGTGGATGTTTTGCTGAATGAAGAACGGGTTGCCCTCATGACCCGCATGGCTTCCTACGAGGCCGGGGAGGGCAAACGCAATATGCAGATCGGGAGATTTTTCCGCAGCGATTATGTCTCCATCCAGGTGTTGAAAGCGTTTATCAGCGCCACGATCTCCTTTTGCATGGTCTTTGCCATCTATGTGTACTACAATCTCGAGACCTTCATGGAGAACCTTTACCAGATCGATCTGCTTGCTTTTGCGAAGGATGTTCTGACCAAATATGCATGGTTCGCAGGGACCTACCTGGTGATCGCCTACCTGGTGTGCACCTTCAAGTATGCCCGTGCCCGCAAGAACCTGCATCTGTATTTCAATAATCTGAAAAAGCTGGGCCACATGTACCAGAAGTAGGCCCGGCAGAGGAAGTATGACTAAGCTACTGGAAATCCGCGAACAAATCAAATTTCTCTACAGCAAGGCTGAGTGGATCATCACCCCTGTTGCCAAGCTTCTCGCAGCGTTTATCTCCCTGAATGTGATCAACACCAGGATGGGATACATGCCCAGGCTGGACAATTTCGGAATCGTTATGATCGTGGCGCTGATGTGTGCGTTCCTTCCCACCGGCGCCATCCTTCTGTTCTGTTCCATCTTCTGCCTGCTGCACCTGTATGCGCTTTCGCTGGAAGTGGCAGTGCTGGGCATGGTGGTCTTTTTGCTGATCTACCTGCTGTACCTGCGGTTTGCACCGGGTGAGAGCCTGGTGGTCATGGGTACCACCATCCTCTGCGCCTGGAAGATCCCCTACCTGGTCCCCATCGTCATGGGCCTGGTGGGAGGCCCCGCCTCCGCCATCAGCGTGGGATGCGGCGTTCTGGCCTATGCCTTTCTGGATGTGGTGACGGACAACGCGGCGAACATCAGCACCATGGCGGATGAGGAGACCATCGTCCGGTTGAAGCTGGTGGTGGACGCCCTCCTGGCCAACAAGCAGATGCTGATCCTGATCCTGGTCTTTGCCATCACCACCATCGTGGTCTATGTGATCCGCAGACTTCCCGTGGATCACGCCTGGACCATCGCCATCATCGCAGGTGTTATTTTTAACATGGTCCTGCTCCTGGTGGCGGATCTGTTCTACGAGCTGGTGGAGTTTTCTTTTGTGAGAGTCTTCCTCGTGTCCCTCCTGGCCCTGGTCATCGGTATGGTGCTGGAGTTCTTCCGGTTCCAGCTGGACTACGGCCACACCGAGCGGGTGCAGTTCGAGGATGATGAATATTACTATTATGTCAAGGCGGTGCCGAAGATGATGGTGCCCCAGAGCAGCCGTACCATCAAGCGCATCAACCGCACCAATTACGTCCCCGAGGAAGAAGAGGACGTGCGGGAGTACGCTCCCCGTTCCCGCAGGGGCGGCGACTATGACGAGACCGAAGAGTACGAGGAGTTCCATGAGGAGTTTTCCCGCAGGAGGAGCCAGGAGATCGACCGTGAGCTGGGCTACGGCTTCGACACCATGTCCTCCTTCGGCGAGGATCCGGACCGTCCGCCCGTAAGACGCAGGAGGAATCCCGCGGATGCGGAGGACCCGGGAGATTTTGAGGAGTTGTTTTAACGGAAAATGCAGGGACTGGATCAGATCAAGGATGTTCTGAAAAATTTCAACATCTACGGCGCAACGGTGGGTGTGATGGATATTGTGGAAATCTTCATCATCGCCGCCATGCTGTACTTTATCCTGAAATGGATGAAAAACACCAAGGCGTGGGCCCTTTTGCGGGGTCTTCTTGTCATTGGTGTTTTGTTGATTCTGGCGGATTTCCTGCACATGACCACCATCCTCTGGCTGGCCAGGAACGTCCTGTCCTTTGCCGTCATCGCCCTCATCGTGGTGCTGCAGCCCGAGATCCGCAAGGCCCTGGAGGACCTTGGGAAAAACAGGATCATCGGTGCCTTTTTCAGTCTGAACACCGTCAAGGATACGGAGCAGATCACTCCTGCCACCATAAATGAGATCGTGAAGGCCTGCTCCGAGATGGCCAAGGTCCGTACCGGAAGCCTCATCGTCATCGAGCGCAGGGAGACCCTTCAGAGCTTCGAGGAGACCGGCATCACCGTGGACGGCGCCGTCACCAATCAGCTCCTCATCAATATCTTTGAGAAAAATACACCGCTGCATGACGGTGCCGTCATCATCAGGGGCAACCGCATCGCCTCTGCCACCTGCTACCTCCATCTGTCCACCAACACCTCTATCAGCAAGGAACTGGGCACCAGGCACAGAGCGGGCCTGGGCGTGTCCGAGGAGACCGATGCCGTCACCGTCATCGTGTCCGAGGAGACGGGGCGCATGGCCCTGGCAGTAGACGGCCTGCTGGAGAGAAATGTTACTTCGGATGTGCTGCGCACCCGCCTCGGCGAGCTGCTCTTAAAGCCCGAGGATGAGGAGGAGCACAGCCGGAGGATCGGAAGGAGGCGTCAGAAGAAAGCATGAAGAAACTGAAGAGTCTCTTTTTCGACAATCTGGGTCTGAAGCTGATCTCCCTCCTGCTGGCCTGCCTGATCTGGTTCATCGTGGTCCAGGCCGGTGACCCTACGGACAGCAAGACCTACTCCAACATCAAGGTGGTTTTCACCAACGCCCAGGTCCTGAGCGAGCAGGGCAAGGTGTATGAGGTCATGGACAATACGGACACGGTCCGGGTCACCATCAAGGCCCCCAGGAGCGTCCTGGACAGCCTGAACGAGTCCAACATCGTGGCGGAAGCGGATCTGAGCAAGCTCACGGATATCAATACCGTGGCCATCAACTGCCATTTGAATACGGACGATCAATTCTACTCCGCAACTGCCAATATCGAAGCTGTGCGGCTCCATGTGGAGGACAAGGCCACGAAGTATGTTCCGCTGAGTGCCAGTATCGTGGGCGAAGTGGCGGAAGGCTATAAATACAGCTCCGTCACCCTGGACCAGAACCTGATCGAGATCTCCGGCCCCCAGTCGGCAGTGAACATGGTCCGCCGATCCTGTGTCGTCGTGGATGTGTCCGAGGCATCCAGCAACATGACTGCCAACATGGAGGTGACCCTCCTGGATGCGGACGGAAACGAGCTGAACCTCAGCAATGTGCAAAAACAGACGGATTACGTCCGGGTCAGCGTGGAGATTCTTTCCACCAAGGAGGTGAGCATCTACGCCTCCGCCACCGGCACTCCCGCAAGCGGCTTCCGATACACCGGTGAGGTGATCATCGAGCCCGCAGTCGTGCGGGTTGCAGGCTCCGCTTCCCGGATCCAGAATTACTCCAAGATCAACATCACCGATCCCGTGGATCTGACCGGAGCGACGGAGGATGTGATCGTCAATGTGGACCTGGATCAGTACCTGCCCGCCAACATCTCTCTGGCGGAGGACGGGTACGACGGTATGGTGCAGATCACCTTCCCTATCCAGGCGCTGGAGTATCGCAGCTTTACCTTCTCCCAGTCCATTCTGGGATTTGAGAATGTGCCGGAGGGCTTTTCCGTCACCACCGCAGGTGGGAATTTCAGCGTCCTGATCTCCGGGCTGGACACGGATTTCGAGACCTTTGATTACAGCAATCTCACCGGCACCATCGACATCGGTGCGTGGTTGCTGGAGGAGGGCCTGACCGAGTTGGAGGAGGGCACCTATGAGATGCCCCTGGAGCTGGCCCTGCCGGAGGGACTGGGGCAGGTGGAAGAGACCCGCGTCCGGGTGGTGGTCGTGAAGGAAGATCGCAGACACTGATCCATACATTAGGAAAATACCCTCTCCCCGGGAGCATCCGTTCCGGGGAGCAGGTCTTTTAAGAGGAAAAACCATGGCAAGATTATTCGGAACAGACGGCGTAAGAGGCATCGCCAACGAGGAACTGACACCCTTACTCGCAATGCAGCTGGGACAGGCGGGAGCCTATGTCCTGACCAAGGAGCAGAAGCACAAGCCCACCATTATGGTGGGATGTGACACCAGAGCCAGCGGGGATATGCTGGCGAATGCGCTGATGGCGGGAGCCTGCAGCGTGGGTGCCAACTGTGTCTATGTGGGTGTGGTCCCCACCCCTGCGGTGGCGTACCTCACCCGGAAATACATGATGGATGCGGGGGTGGTGATCTCTGCCTCCCACAATCCGGTGGAATTTAACGGCATCAAGTTTTTCGATGCGGACGGCTTTAAGCTGCCGGATGCGATGGAGGATGAGATCGAGTATCACATCCGCAACAATATGGCGGATATCCAGTTCCCTCTGGGGCCCGGCGTGGGCAGGGTAAAGACCCGTCTGGATGCCAAGGACGCCTACATCAATCATTCCGTCCGCGCCGTCAGCGTGGATCTCTCCGGCCTGAAGATCGTGGTGGACTGTGCCGAGGGTGCTTCCTTCTATACCAATGTGGAAGCCCTGGAGAAGGCCGGTGCCACCGTGGTGCCCATCCACAATCATCCCGACGGATCCAACATCAATGCCAATTGCGGCTCCACGCATATGGAAGAGCTCCAGGCCAGAGTCGTCTATGAAAAGGCTGCGGTGGGTCTCGCATTCGACGGCGACGCCGACAGACTCCTGGCGGTGGATGAGCAGGGACATGTGGTGGACGGCGACCAGATCATGGCCATCATCGGTCTCCATATGAAGGAACAGGGAAAGCTGAAGGGGGATACCATCGTATCCACCGTCATGAGCAACCTGGGATTCTCTCTCATGTGTCAGGAAAAGGGCATCAGCCTGGAGCGCACCACGGTGGGCGACCGCTACGTGCTGGAGCGCATGAAGGAGATCGGCGCCTCCCTGGGAGGCGAGCAGTCCGGGCACATCATCTTCCTGGATGAAAATACCACCGGCGACGGCCTGCTTTCCGCGTTGCATCTGCTGCAGGTCATGGTGGAATCCGGCAAGCCTCTCTCGGAGCTGGCAGGGGTCATGGAGGTCCTGCCCCAGGCACTGGTGAATGCTCCCGTTGCCAACCACAAGAAGGAAAAGTACATGGAGTATCCGGAGATCTCCGAGGCCATCAAGGCGCTGGAGGAGAAGTTCGCAGGAGAAGGCAGAGTCCTGATCCGACCCTCCGGAACGGAGCCTCTGGTACGGGTCATGATCGAGGGCAAGGATCAGAAGGTGATCACGGAGGAGGCCCAGAAGCTGGCTACATTGATTCAGGACGTGATGTTCTAAGACGATACATAGATGTTCATTGCAAGGGAGGAGCCTCCAGAGGCTCCTCCCTTTTTTCGTGAGATTTTTCGGAAGCAGTGTTCAAATGTGCTGTGGCCTCATATCAGACCAAATCGGCCCCAGCAGCATTTGACCCCTGCTTCCGTAGTTCCCACGGCTTCAGAGTTGCAAAATACCGCAGTGGCCTCATATCAGACCAAATCGGCCCCTGTGGTTTTTGCTGTCCCTCAGCCTGTTTTCGTAGCTCTCACGGCTGCAGAGTTGCAAAATACCGCAGTGGCCTCATATCAGGTCAAATCGGCCCCTGCGGTTTTTGCCGCCCTGCAGCCTGTTTGCAACCATACGAATAACTCAGAGCATAGAAACCGAAGGGCTCCGTGATCTGCGATCCCCGATTTGGTCTGATATGAGGGGATCACAGATACACGGAGCCCGTGACTGTGAACCTGGAATGGCCCTAAATGCGGGAATCACAGATACACAGGGCCCGTAGTCTGGTCTGGATTGTTTGTGAACGGTTAAAGTTCAGTTTGTGAACGCTTCGGAGACTCTGTGTGACAATTCCGTGAAAATCCGCACAGCGCGATTTTCTATGCTATGATGCAGAAAATCAACCGGAAAGGAGTGCGATATGCAGGGAAGACACGAGATCAAACACCCCATCAGCCTGTCGGATTATTACGAGCTCCGGACCAGACTCCGGGCAGTCCTGAAACAGGATGCCCACGTGGGAGCGGACGGACAGTACTTCATCAGAAGCCTCTACTTTGACGACTTAGACGACAAGGCGCTGCGGGAAAAACTGGACGGCGTCAGAGACCGGGACAAATACCGGATCCGTTTTTACAATCATGACACGTCCGTCATACATCTGGAAAAAAAGAGCAAACGGGTGGACACCTGTTTCAAACAGTCCGCACCTCTGACAAAGGAGGAATGCGAGAGACTGATCCGGGGAGATACGGAATGGATGAGAGAACATCCGGAGCCCCTGGTGCGGGAGCTCTTCCGGGCCATGGAGGAAGGGCTGCGGCCCAGGACCATCGTGGATTACGTACGAGATCCATTCACCTACCCCGCCGGGAACGTGAGAGTCACCCTGGATCACCACATCCGCAGTGGCATGCGGTGCATCGACTTCCTGAATCCCAAAGCCGTAACGGTGCCAGTCTCACCGGACACCATCATCCTGGAAGTCAAATGGGACAATTACCTGCCGGACATCGTGAGGGATATCGTGCAGGTAAAGGATACAAAGGCTACGGCCTTTTCAAAATACGCGGCATGCCGGATCTTTGAATGAGCGCCGTACAGCACAAGTAAAAAACGGAGGAAAACAAAATGACATTCAGTGATATCTTTAAATCCAGCTTTCTGGAGAACGTGACAAGCGTAAGCGTACTCGACATGGTCATCGCCCTGGTGCTGGCCTTCTGCGTCGGACTCTTTATCTTCTTTGTATATAAGAAAACCTACCAGGGCGTGATGTACTCCCCCAGCTTTGGAGTCACCCTCATTGCCCTGACCATGATCACCACCCTGGTCATCCTGGCAGTCACTTCCAACGTGGTCCTGTCCTTAGGTATGGTCGGTGCCCTTTCCATCGTTCGTTTCCGTACCGCCATCAAGGATCCCCTGGACATCGCCTTTCTCTTCTGGTCCATCGCGGTCGGTATCGTGCTGGCAGCAGGACTGATCCCTCTGGCCGTTCTCGGCAGCGTGGTCATCGGCCTGATCCTGCTGGTCTTCGTAAACCGCAAGACCTATGTGAAGCCCTACATCGCAGTCCTGAACCTGGATGACGCATCCGCGGAGAAGGCTGTGACCGATTACCTGAAGGCAAATGCGGAGCGCCTGGTGCTGAAGAGCAAGACCGTCCGCAGGGGCAGCCTGGAGATCACTTACGAGCTGCGTCTGAAGAGCGATGACACCTCTTTTGTGACGGCTCTGTCGGAAAAGGAACATGTGGAAAGCGCCGTGCTGGTGAGCTACAACGGCGAGTATACCTGACGGATGGCGGACCCGGATCCCCATCATAGGAGAAGCTTATGATCAATCATAAATGGATCAATATCGTATGTATTGTGATCACCGTCCTCACCCTGGCATTTACGGGCGTGCTCATGAACGCGGAGAAGCTGGGACTGAAGGCGGCAGCGGAGGAGGAAAACACCCTTTCGGAGGAGGACGCGGATCCTTCCTGGGACGAGAGCAGCGCAGTGGTGATCGATTTTGACGATCCCTTAAGCGTCAAGGCATCCTCCAATCTCTTTGTGGATGGAAATCTCTATATCGTGACGGGAAATACCTATGTCCTGTCCGGGACCCTGACGGAGCAGCAGATCATCGTGGAGCTCACCTCCGGGTCCGCCCGGATCGTTTTGAACGGTCTGGAGATCACGAATTCCGGCGGCCCGGCCATCCAGGTGAACGCCGCGCAAAAGGTGATCCTCACCCTGGCGGAAGGGTCCGAAAATGCGATCTATGTGTCGGATCTGGACAGTGAGGAGGCTGTGGCGGCAGATCTGGATGCGGCAGTCTATGCGAAGAGTGATCTGACGGTGAACGGCGCAGGATCCTTAACCGTTACCGCTTCCGCAGGACACGGCATCAAGAGCACCGGTGATCTGATGATCACGGACGGTGCTCTGACGGTAAATGCGGAAGGAAATGCGCTCATGGGAAAAACCTCCGTGCAGATCTCGGGCGGTACCTTTGACCTGACCGCCGGAAATGACGGCATCAAGTCCAAGGATGAGGACGGCTGCATCCTCATCAGCGGCGGAGACTTTACCATCACGGCGGCCCATGACGGGATCCAGGCCGAAGCGGACCTGACCGTCAGCGGAGGGACCTTTGCCATCACCACAGGCGACGGATCGGAAAACGGAGCGGCCCATACGGAAGAAATGATGGGCGGCTTCGGCGGCTTTGGCGGTGGACGCGGCAGAGGCATGTGGGATGCCGATGCGGGATCCACCGATGGCACCTCTGAAAATGACAGTCTGTCTGACGGGAGTCAAATGCCCGAGATGCCCACGGACGGTGAGATGCCGGAGATGGGAGAGCGCCCCGAGATGCCCGCGGACGGTGAGATGCCGGAGATGGGAGAGCTCCCCGAGATGCCCACAGACAGTGAGATGCCCGAAATGGGTGAGATGCCCGGAGAGTCTGCAGACAGTGGTCTGACGGAGGAGACCGGTGCGGAAGGGGAGACCACCGAGGAAGAATCTGACAGCTACAAGGGCCTGAAGGCAGGCGGCACCATCACTCTATCCGGCGGCAGTATCACCCTGAACAGCGCCGATGATGCGGTGCACGCGGATACCGTCATCATCAAGGATGGCACCCTGGAGATCGCCACCGGAGACGACGCCATTCATGCGGACGACACCGTGGAGATCCGCGGCGGTGATGTCCTGATCACTGAGAGTTACGAAGGCATCGAGGGCTATTATATCAATGTGTACGACGGTAACCTCAGTGTCACCGCATCCGACGATGGAATGAACGCCGGCGGCGGAAGCAGTACCAATGCGTTCTTCGGGAATGCGATGGGCGGAGGAAGAACCGCCCGGGGAGATGCGACTGCGCAGGGAGCCACAGCTGCGCAGGAAAATGCGGCCTCGCAGGAGGAGGCTGCCCCCGATCAGACGACATCCGAAGCGGAATCGTCTGAAAAATCCCTGCAATGTCTTGCCATCTACGGCGGTAATGTCTATGTCAATGCAGGCGGTGACGGCCTGGATTCCAATGGCGACCTGCAGATTTATGGCGGCACCGTCATCGTGGACGGCCCGTCGGACAGCGGCAACGGATCTCTGGACTCCGGCACCGAGAGCGGCGGTGAGCTGGTGATCTCCGGCGGCACCGTGCTGGCGCTGGGAAGCTCCGGAATGATGGAAAGCTTCGGGGAGGATTCCGCCCAGGTGTCCTTTGCGGTGGTTCTGGAGGGCTCCTACGCGGCAGGGGATACCATCACCGTCACGGATGAAAGCGGTGCCGAGCTCTTTACCCACACCGCGGCAAAGAGCGGCAACAGTGTGGTCTTCAGCAGTCCGGATCTTCAGACCGGACAGACCGTCACCGTGACCGCGGGGAGTATGAGCACTGAGGTTACCCTTTCCGCGATCACCAATGGGGAAGGCACCTCCTTTGGAGGATTCTCTTCCGGACAGGGCTTCGGCGGCAGAGGACATCAAGGATAATAGAGATAGGCATTTCGACAGGAGAGCATCGTATGGATGCTCTCCTTTTTGCGTTCGGGGTTTCGGTTTTCCCGCCTCACTTCGCACAAAAATTTCTATCAATTCCTTAAAATACTATAAAAAAGGAAACGCGCGCCCGTTGCAAGGCGCAAAAGAAGGCAATATAATGGTAATGTGTTGAAACTGAGCGTTTTTATGCCCGAATAAACGGGGGAGGAAAGGAAATCTATGAAAAGCGTAAGAGGAATCCTGGGAATACTGGCTATGACGCTTCTGCTGCTCATGATGCCTGCGGCATCGCAGAAGGTATACGCAGCCTGGGACGGCTCTGTGGCAACGGAATTTGCAGGCGGCGACGGCTCCGCGGGGGATCCCTATCTCATCGAAACGCCCGCTCAGCTGGCCTGGCTGGGATACTGTGTTGATCAACCGAATCAGAATGGCGGATATGGAGCAGAGAAGTATTTTCGCCTGACTGCCGATATCGACCTTGGAGATCGGGACTGGACCCCCATCGGGCTCAACAGCAGCCAATTTTTTGCCGGGTATTTTGACGGAGACGGCCATACCATCACGCAGCTGCATGTGAGCGGTGGGCTTCCCGGCGGCCTCTTCGGATATGTGGACGGCGGTGCCAGAATTCAGAATCTGACTGTCCGCGGCCAGGTTCAGTGTAATGTCTCCCCTGCCGGGGGCATTGTCGGCTATCTGGGGAATGGAAGCGTTGTGGGCTGCACCTCTTTTGTCAGTGTCGATTCCAGCAGTACATCCGGTGACTCCTATGCCGGCGGTATCGTGGGACAGATCCAGAGCGCCAGTGCCGTGGTGGCCGATTGCGCCAATAAAGGATATGTTTCTGCGCACATTAATGAGGGTGATGGCCGTCAAAATGACAGGGCTATCGCGGGTGGCATCGTCGGATACAGCGATGTAGCGGGCATCACCATCAAAAACTGCAACAATACCGGAATGTGCTTTGCAAACTGCAGTGGCACCACCAATTCTTATAACAGTGGCATCCTGGGACTGTATGAAGGAAGCACTTGCACGATCGTATCCTGCTGCAGTAGCGGTACCCTTTCTGCATCGCATAAAGATGCCATTTCCTGGACGGTAACGCCCGCCTCACCCAGTTATGACGGCCCTGTTACCTTTATTACCTGCTACTGGAAAAATCCGGATGGTGGAAGCTATAGTTACCATGGAACCGAACGGGATACGACGGCTTATGCAACTGAGAACTCTTTCACCGGTATGAATTTCCATACCACCTGGAAGATGACGACGAACGGTCCCGAACTGCGTGCAGCCACTGCAGCGGATCCCCGGCAGCCCGTCACCTGGGGCGAATTGGCGGAAGCTCTTTCGCTGGGGGGCTATGTCGAACCTGCCGACAGTGTATCCCGACCGGATAGCGCGCTACTGCTTTCTGTGCCTGTGGGCGTCACGGCAACGCTCGATCTGTATGGTGTTAATGGCGATTGTTGGGTCATGAAAAACCTGTGGGATAGTCAGGCGATTTACCGTGCGGATCACGCTGAGGATGACGGCAGTGTCATTGACGCGTACGGCATTCTGACCATTACCACGTTAGACGGTGACGGTGAGAATGTTGACCATGGAGTGATCAGAGAGGGATGGACCGGATACACGCAGGCAGGATATGGCGGCGGCGTGTACGTTCATTCCGGCGCTGCGTTTATCCTGGAAGGCGGATCGATCGCTATCAGCAAAGCGACAACCGGCGGTGGCGGTGTGTACGTGGATAACGGCGGTCTGTTTCGGATGACCGGGGGAGATCTTTTCGAAAATATAACCGACGGCGACGGCGGTAATGTCTATGTGGCAGGTGGCGGAGTCTTTGAAATGTCCGGTGGATTGATCGCTAACGGAAAGGCATCCGGGAACGGCGGCGGCGTGTATGTGGCGAGCGGCGGCGTGTTCCGCATGACCGACGGGAGCATTGAGTCAAATAGCGCGGAAGGCAACGGTGGCGGTGTGTACATTGCTCAGGGAGGCCGTTTTGAGCTGAGCGGTCATGAGTTTATGGACAATGGAGCAGATCGCAACGGCGGCGCTGTCTATGTCTCGCCCGGCAGTACTTTCAAAGTGTCAGGGTCCTTCCTGATGCGTATGGGCACTTCAGACAGCAATGATGTCTACCTGCCCACGGGAGCGGTCATCACCATCGACGGCCCTTTGGAGCACTGGGAAAATTCCGGGGTCATTTATGAACTGACGATGGAGACCCCCGGCGTGTTCACCGAAGGGTGGTCTGACTATATGGCCGAAGCAAACCCAGACGATTATTTCTCGCGCTTTTATGACAATGCCGGGGAATTCTATGATGCCGGCGGGAACCTGTATGAAACCGACATGCGGGACGGAGAGTTGGTCATGGTTGCTCATAGCTTCAGCTACTCCGTAAGCGGTGCTACCATCACGGCCACCTGTCCCAATGCCGGATGTTTGACTGCCCCCGGCGGAGTGGCTACCCTGACCATCGTAGCGCCCCAGAAAACTTCTATTGGGGATAACAAAAGTCCTCAGGCAACCCTTCGGGATACCGGAGGCTTTCTGGAAGAGCTGGAATACCAGGGACAGGCGATCTCGGCAGCGGATATCCGCTATGTGGGTGTGAACGGGACGAACTATCCCTCCAGCGCCACAGCCCCCACAGGGATCGGTACCTATACCGCCAGCATCACGACCTGCGGGAAAACGGCCAGTGTCACCTATACCATCTCCGGTAATCCCATGCGGGTTTACGGCAGAAATGCCACCGGCGCATATACCGGCATTCCCCGCACCATTACCGTGAACGTGCTGGAACCTGCCGAAGGAGCTACCATCACGTACGGCACCACGGCAGGAACCTATGATCTGACGGAGAATCCGGGCTTTACGGAAGTGGGTACCCATACCACCTATTTCAAGGTTTCTGCGGAGGGCTATGCGGATTACACAGGCTCTGCCACCGTTACCATCCGGAAGGCTGGCATCCCGATCACCGGATTTACCGCGCCTAAGGCCAGAAAGCTGTATGTCACCGGCGAGGCCCAGGAGCTGGTAACGGCAGGTTCCTCCAATGTGGGAACTCTGGTGTATGCTTCCGGAACCGCGGATGCAGCGACCGGAGATTACAGTGCTACGATCCCTACCGCTACGGAAGCGGGTACCTACTATGTATGGTTCCGTGTCTACGGCGATTCCAATCACCTGGATTCCGCTGAGTTTAAGGTGGCTGTGACCATTTCCGCGGAAGCACCCGATCCGGACCCCGATGATGATCCCGTGGATGACGGACAGGTCAGCTCTTTTGTCACCAGAATGTATGAGGTATTTTTGGACAGAACTCCCGATGAGGAGGAGGTGACCTTCTGGACCACATTGCTGGATCAGGGCACCCAGACGGCGGGAGAGACTGCTGCAGGATTTATCTTCAGCACCGAGTTCTCCAACAGGAACATGTGTAACTCCCACTTCCTGGATTACCTCTATCTCGGTCTCTTTGGCAGACCTGCGGATGAAGAGGGCAAGGCAGGCTGGCTCCTGCTGATGGATGAAGGATATTCCAGAGAGATGGTGGCACAGGGCTTCCTCACCAGTACCGAGTTCTATGATCTCTGTGACAGATACGAAGTATATGCCGGCAGAGGTATGGCAACGGTTCCCAAACTGGGCACCATCCAGAAGGCTCACTGCACCATCGAAGGATGTACCGTGGAGTCTCCTGTGAGAGTGATGGTAGTGAATCTCTATGATACGGTCTTCGGCCGTGTTCCCAGCGAAGAGGAAGTGGAATTCTGGGTAGAGATCATGGCGTCCCACAATCCGGAGGCACCGGCCCGTGTCATGGTAAACACCTTCCTGAACGGCGACGAGTATGCGTTATTGAACCGTGATAACAGTGCGTATGTCACGGATCTGTACGCAGCCATCTTCGGTCGGGAGCCGGACGAGGCAGGATATGAGCAGTGGCTGGGCGCTTTGGAAAGCGGTGCGCTTACCAGAGAAGAGGTCCTGGACAACTTCATCGGTTCCCCCGAGTTCATCGATCAGTGCCATCATGCCGGGATCGCCGTGGGGATCGGGGATCAGTGACCGTAGGAGCGGCCGGAAAGCAATTCTAACATTTCCGTGAACAATGGCTGAACTTCCGTCCCGTCTCTTGTTTCCGAAGGGATTTAATGATACAATGGAATCACTTAGAAGCGTGACAGTTTTTGGCAAAAGGAATTGCGTGTCACCGGAGGAAGAGTTCATGGTTAGTCAGAAAGTCGTTATCAAAAACCCCACGGGACTGCACCTGCGTCCGGCCGGGATCCTTTGTAAGGAAGCAATGCAATACAAGTCTCTGATCACATTTAAGTTCCGTGACAATACGGCGAATGCCAAAAGCGTTTTGAGCGTCTTGGGCGCCTGCGTAAAATGCGGAGATGAGATTGAGTTTTTCTGTGACGGAGAGGACGAGGAAGCTGCATTGAAGAGTCTGGTGGATGCAGTGGTGAATGGCCTGGGAGAATGACGATCGGCCCGTTCCCGAAAGGGAGCGGGCTTTTTTTGAGAAGATGGAAAATACGGAACCGATCAGCAACAAAACAGTGAGCATCATCATCCCCGTCTACCGGCTGGCTTTTTGCATCCGGGAGACGCTTGAGTGCGTGCGCCGTCAGACCTATGCCGACTGGGAACTGATCCTGGTGGACGACCGCAGCGATGACGATTCCGCGCAGATCATCCGGGCTTATATGGACTCTCACCGCTTCCTGCGGATCCGCCTCATCACCATGGAGCAAAACGGCGGCCCCGCTCTTGCCAGGAACCGTGGCGTACAGGAGGCGAAGGGACGCTATATCGCTTTCCTGGACGGAGATGATCTCTGGGACAGGGACAAGCTCTTCCGCACCCTGACCTTTCTGAAGAACTGCCGGGCGGGCTTTGTTTTTACCGGGTATGAATTCGCCGACGAGAACGGGAAGGGCCTGGGGAAAATGGTCCATGTCCCCGAGCGTCTGAACTATTATGATGCATTAAAAAACACCACGATCTTTACATCGACCGTGATGTTTGACACAACTGTCATATCCAAGGACCGTCTGGAGATGCCCGTCATGAAGAGTGAGGACACCGCTCTGTGGTGGAGACTCCTCCGGGAGGGGGAGATCGCCTACGGACTGGACGAGATCCTGGTGCGCTACCGCAGACCGGGCAAGTCCGGCAAGAGCCTGTCCTCCAACAAGCTCGAAGCGGTCCGCCGCATCTGGAATCTCTACCGGAAGGCGGAGCATCTGGGCGTCCTTACCAGTGCCTATTATTTCCTTTACTGGGGTGCCAACGCGGTGCGCAGGAGGATGTAATACCCTTCGCAGCCCGTATCCTCCGGGCCCAGAGCCTTCAGCTCCAGCGCTTCGCAGATGGCAGATAGTCCTGCCTCATCCGTCCTGTCAGTGCAGGGCAGCACGATCACATCCACACCGGCATCCAGCGCCTTACGGCAGCTTGTGATGCCGTTTTTGTTTCCCGCGGTTTCCCGCACGGCTTCCTCATCAAAATACACGGAGCTCCAGTTCTCCGCGAAGAAAAACACATCCTGCAGGCTCACGGCGTACATCCACTGCTCCGCCTCCTGCCGTTCCCGGTCATACGTATCGTAGGTATAGCCCGTGAGGGAAGGGTCCCACAGGTCTCTGCCGTAGTACAGGGCAAAGTCCGCCCCTGCCATGGGCAGGTAGGAGAGCACTTCCCGGGGCCCCCAGATGAGAGGCTTGTGGTTTTCCGATGCAAGCCCAGCGGCTGCTCTCGTTTCGTTACTGCCGGTGTCCGGCGCAGGGGGGGCTGTATCACGCTGTTCCCCGGCGATTCCTTCCGTCAGGGTCAGGAGCTGCATCCGCAGGGCTTCCAGCTGCTCTGCATCCGCCTGCAGCGCGCCTGCTTTCCAGTTCCCATAGCCCGCGTCACCGCACAGGAGGCAAAGGAGCAGCAGCAGGACCACCAGGAGTGGTGGACAGACCCGCTCCCGGAAGAGGGAGGAACTCCGCCCTTTTTCCCGGTAGTAGCACAGGAGGTGGGTCATAAGGGTTCCCAGCCCCAGGGCAGTAGAAGGAATCAGCATCGCAGGCTCCCAGAGGGTGGTATAGTTGTAGTAGGCGCTCTGATACCACATAAGGCCCAGTGCTGTCAGGGGGAAGAGGCACAGCAGTGCCCAGATCCCTGCCGCCGCGAGGAGGGATCTGCCGCGCCGGGAAAAGGATGTCCGCAGTCCGGGGAAGCACAGAAGGACCAGCTCCAAAAGGGCAAAGATCCCCAGCAGCTTGGCACCGGAGGTGTATTGCAGAAAGCCGTCTAACCATCTGCTCATTTGGCACCTCCCTTCTTGCGATCCGTTACAAGGCGCAAGGCGATGAGCAGCAGGAAGAATAGGAAGGTGAGCCCTGCGCCGAAATGGGTCCATAGGATGCAGGTCTCTGCCAGGATGCACATGCAGCACAAAAGGTACCGTCTGTCAAAGAAGGCGGCAGCCAGGGTGGGAAGCAGCACCAGGGCCCGGATGCAGCGGGCACCGTAAGCCATGTGCAGCAGGGAAAAGCCGGGAAGGCCGATGGCCCGGTCCGAAGCAAAGAGCAGGAACAGGCACAGGAAAGCAAAGATGCTGCGGTGAAGGGAGGCGTTCCGATCCCGGGGCTCCGCTTCGGAAGGATCCCGGGAGACGGCCGGACCCTGCCGGCTTTCATCGGAAGAGATCTCCTCCGGAAACAGGATCCGCGCCAGGTACAGCACGGCGCAGAGGACATTCACCAGCCAGAAGAGGGAAGCAACCCGCCATACCACGGTCATGGCAGACAGGCCGAAAGCTTTGCACAGAAGGGCGTAGAGGGTGGGCAGGCACAGGATGGTGAGCCTGGAGGGGATGCCGGTTTCGTAGGGCTGACCGGTCATGGGATTGATGGTATAAAGGGGGGCGTCCTCCAGGAGAGCGTTCACGGTCTCTACGGTCATATCCCCGGTGAAATTCAGGTGATTCCCGGTGAGGAGGTAGCCGGCCAGCAGGAGCATCAAAAGGGCGGTGGCTACGGCGAAGAGCCCGGCGTCGCCGGATTTTATTTTGCTCTTTTTCTCCGTGTTTTCCACCGGATCCGACATCTCTGTCATGTTCGCATTGTCCGCAGCAGCGGCTTTCTCTGCCTCTGCCTTCTTCAGCGTCCGCCTTACGATCCCCACCATCATCAGCACGTAGGAGACAGTGGCCAGAGCGATGACGCAGATCCCCATGATCTTCATGGCGTCCCCCAGGGTGCCTTTCCGCAGCAGGGTCAGGAGGTGTGCCCCTTCCGCCGCAAACACGAAAAGAAGGCTTCCGGAAAGATATTTTTCCGGCAGCCTTGCCTTTTTCCCGGTGAGGAGCTCTGGGATAGTTTGCAGCCCCTGCCCCAGCAGCAGCGGGAGCAGTGCCAAAAACAGGATGAGTAGTATCAGGTGAAGCATAGGATTCCTTTTGTTCTGCCCTGATCAGAAGCAGTTCTTCTCGTTTTTCAGATAGATGGGGCGGCTCTTGACTTCCATGTAGGTCTTGGCCATGTACTGGCCCAGGATGCCCGTGCAGAAAAACTGCACGCCGCTGATAAAGAGGATGATGCATACCAGGCTCGGCCAGCCGTCTACGGGGTCTCCGAAGAGTGCTTTCCGGACGATGATGAAGACCACCATGAGGAAGGCCAGGAAGCAGAAGAACACGCCCACCACGGAACTGATGACCAGGGGCGCCGTGGAAAAGGCGGTGATGCCTTCGATAGAGTATTTGAACAGCTTCCAGAAGCTCCATTTGGTGGTGCCTGCGCTGCGGTCCACATTTTCAAATTCCAGCCATTTGGTCTTAAATCCGACCCAGCCGAAGATCCCCTTCGTAAAGCGGTTGTACTCCCCCATGGAAAGGATGGCATCCACCATCTGGCGGGTCATGAGGCGATAGTCCCGGGCGCCGTCCATCATCTCCGTCTGGGAGATCTTCCGCATGATGCGATAGAATCTCCGGGCAAAAAAGCTGCGGATAGGGGGCTCTCCCTTGCGGTTCACCCGGCGGGTGGCCACGGAATCGTACCCTTCCTTCAGGCCTTCGAACATCTCCGGCAGCAGGGAGGGCGGATCCTGCAGATCCACGTCCATGATCACCACATACTCGCCCTTCGCATTCTGCAGTCCGGCGTACATGGCGGCTTCCTTGCCGAAGTTCCGGGAGAAGCTGATGAGGTGCACCCGCTCGTCCCTGTCGTGGAGTTCCCGGATTTTTGTGACAGTGCTGTCGGTAGATCCGTCATCGATGAAAAGCAGCTCCAGCTCCAGGTCGTTTTCCCGGAAGAAGGGATCGTTTTTGATCATCTCGTCATAGAAAATGGGTACCGTTTCCTCCTCGTTATAGCAGGGAACGATGGCGGTAAATCGTTTCATGGTTTCCTCCGAAAGGAGAGACCGTCCGGTCTCTTCGTATTTTGTATCCGCTGGTTGAAACAGTGTTTTGAAAAAGGAAGCGGGCGCATCGCCCGGGGCAGTTTCTTACTGGAAGATCCAGTTCCGGTAGGGCAGGAGCTTCACCCCTTCATCATACATCTGTACGATGAAGAATGCAAAGTAGAGCAAAAATCCGGCGACGACCCCCACACGCAGGAGCCTGCGCAGGCCTTCCTTTTCACATCCTTCCACCAGCTCCGGGATCAGGAAGATCTGGGGGATGATCATGTAGTAACCAATGCGGGAGGTGGTGGGGATGAAGCTGCCGCAGAGGTATACGATGAGCCCCCACAGGCTTAAGAGCCCGTAGAAGCGGAGCCTTGCATTTTTTCCGAAAAACTGCTGAAAGCAGATGCCGCAGAGAACCAGCACCGCCGCGCAGCGCAGGATGTTCACATAGGAAATGTCGCCGTTGTCGAAGACGGAGCCCTCGTAATAGGGATAGAAGCGGAAGATCAGCTTCCGGTACAGCTCCTGACCGAAGAGGAGACTCCCCAGAAAGCCGGCTCCCAGGATCCCACCCACAGGCAGCATCCATTTCCGGTATTTCAGGTTCGCAAGGATCCAGGTCACCAGATACACCGGCACCACCAGCAGCACGGATTTGTGGAAGAACATCCCCAGGAAGATCAGCACCGCAAAGTGCAGGTAATCGGCGGAGAAAATGTACCGGATGGCGTAGAGTGCCACGGCCAGCGCCAGGTAGTAGCGGATGGAATTTAAGGAATTGAAATAAAAGCCCCCCGTCATCAGTAAAAAGAGGGAGAAGGCAAAAAAACGTCCCTGGGTCCGCAGCGCCAGCACAAAAAACAGCACCGTCACGATGGAGAAAAGGGCGAAGACCGGCAGGTAATTGCTGTAACCGAAGACCGCATATACGGCCTTTACGATAAAGTTAAACCCGCTTTCAAAGGAGACGTAGCGGTCCTGGGCGATGATATCGAAGCTCTTGCGGTAGCCCCAGTAGTCGTTGCCCACGGCGATACGGCAGGCGGAAACTCCCGTCAGCAAAAGGTAGATGCCGATGATGGCGATGCGATTGTACCGCTGCTGTCTGCTCTGCAGTCCCGGGGAGAGGGGCAGCAGCTCCCGATTGTCTATGCGGGCGGAGAGGAGCAGCACCAGAGCGGTCAGGATCACATAGACCAGGGCAGTGGGCTCCACCTGTTTTAAGGCATCCATGTGCGAAACCTCCCAAAATAGGTATATCACAGGGATATTTTAGCACGGGACGGGGCTGCGTGCCAACACGCAGTCGCATCCCCCCGGGGAAAATATAAACAAAATGGTTTCCGGTTTATACTCTTTTAATACGATGCTGCCCCCGGAGTTATTGTGCAGGGTTTCCGCGTACTGTAAAATATTTCTGTATCCGTCGTTTTCAGGGAACAGAAAGGAACCTGCCAATGAAGAAAAAAACCAGCATAAAAGCGAAAATGCTCATCGGTATTCTGCCACTGTTCGCCGGTGCGCTGATCATCATGACAGCCATCAGTGCCACCAGAAGCAATACCATCATCTCCGAGCAGGTGGAATCCACCGCGCAGCAGACACTGCAGGCTGCGGTGAATACCATGGACGGCGACCTGCAGGAGGTCCGCCGCACCGCGCTGAACATTTCCCGTGCCGTCAGCGCTACTTACCGATCCGCCAGTCTGGAGGACCTGAAGAACATGCTTGTATCCATCATCGGGGACAATGACATGGTCCTGGGCAGCGGCCTCTGGTTCGAGCCCTATGTCTATGACTCCGCCGAGCAGTACATCGGCCCCTACTGGTACAAGGACGGCGGTTCCATTGTGGAGACCTGGGACTACAGCAACGCGGAGTATGATTATTTCGCTCAGGAATACTACCTGAACGCCAAGGCCATCACTTCCATGCGTGCGGAGATCACAGATCCCTACTACGATCCTACCTCCGGCTGTGTCATGGCCACCTGTTCCGCACCGCTTTTTGACAACGGCGCATACATCGGCTGTGTTACCGTGGACATCGAGCTTTCCTCCATCGAGGAAGCGGCGGCTGCCATTAAAATGGGACGCACCGGTACCGCTATGCTGCTCACCAGCGGCGGTGTCTACCTCTACGCCCAGGAAGCCGAGAAGGCAGAGACGGGCATGAACATCCTGGAGGATGCCAACAGCTCTCTGGTAGCCCTGGGCAACAAGGTGCTGGCTGCGGAAAGCGGCGACAGCAGCTATACCGAGAACGGCACCGAATATCAGGTCTTTTTTGCAACCGTTCCCGAGGTGGAGTGGAGACTGATCCTTCAGATCACCACCGATGAGCTGAGGGAGGACGTAAGAGCCCTTCTGAACCTGAACAGCATCGTGCTGATCGCAGCTCTGGTGCTGGGCACGGTTACCATTTTCATCATCATAGGCAGCATCACAAAGCAGCTGTCGGCCGTGACTGCCTTCTCCGGGAAGCTGGCAGAGGGTGACTTTACCATCAGTCCTCTGAAGGTCGTGAGCGGCGATGAAGTGGGGCAGATGTCCGACGCTCTGAACCACATGTACGAAAGCAACAAGGGGATCATCCAGGGCATCTCCGAGGAATCAAATGAGATCACCGACGCATCTGCCACCTTAAGCGCCATGAGCGAGGAGCTGAACGCGGAGTTTGCCAAGATCCAGGAGAACATGACCATCGTCAACGATGCCATGATGAGCACCGGCGCTGCTACCGAGCAGGTCAGCGCCTCCGTGACAGAGGTCAACACTTCCGTGCAGCATCTGGCGGAGGAGACCGAGGAGACGGCCAGAGAAGTGGCCCGGATCAAGGAAAGAGCGAAGGAGATCCAGGAGAACAGCAAGAAGTCTCATGACGCAGCCATTGCCATCGCAAAGGAGCGCAGTGAGGAAGTGGAGATCGCCAGCACCAAGGCAGAGGTGGTCCATGAGATCGGCAATCTGGCTACCGCCATTTCCAATATCGCGGAACAGATCAACCTCCTTTCCCTGAACGCGTCCATCGAGGCAGCCAGAGCGGGTGAAGCCGGCAGAGGCTTCGCTGTGGTGGCATCCGAGATCAACAAGCTGGCAACGGAGACCGCCAATGCGGTGTCCCAGATCCAGGATACCATCGTCTCCATCGAGGAGGCCTTCGGCGATCTGAATTCCAGTTCCGTGAAGCTCCTGGAGTTCGTCACCGAGACCGTCACCCCCGACTATCGGAACTTTGTGGAGATCGGTAAGCAGTACGGCGACGATGCGACCCTCTTCGGCGATCTGGCATCCCGGATCGATGACATGACGGAAAGCATCAGCAACTCCATGGTGGAGGTCAACGACGCCGTGGCCAATATCGCATCCTCCACCCAGGAGACCTCTACCAGATCCTCCGATGTGACGGAATCCGTGGGCAGCGTCTCCGACGCCGTGGACAGCATTGCGGATATGGCGGGCAAGCAGCAGACCACCGCGGAGAAGCTCCAGAGGATGGTGAACCGGTTCAAGTTAGATTAAAATGCAATCTTTTGCCCCTTCCCTCGGGAAGGGGCATTTTCTTGTATAGAGGCCGCAGAAAATCTTTTATTTAACCACAAAATATAGTAAAATATGATATGTATGCGATCCTGTTGAATTTATGCCCTTTTGCAGCGCGATGTTTTGCGGAGAGACTATCATGAATCTGATCTTCTGTGCCTACACCCATGCGCCCAGCGTGGTGGGATCCCACCAGCTGACGGGGATGGGGGACGATGCCAAGAAAAGGATCTACGAAAAGAATATCTGTGTTGCTTTGGTGTCCGCAAAGCATCATAACCCTGCAGACGAGGTGGCACTGATCACCACGGATGCGCCGGAAGAGCCCCTGCGGGGCGAGCTGGAGCGGGCAGGGGTTCGGGTGATACAGGTACCCTTTGACAGCTTTCAAATGCCGGACCGCTTCCGCTGGAAGCTGGCTTTTTACAAGCTCTGTGCCCTGCACTATGCAGCGGGGAGACCGGAGTACGACCGGATCCTCCTGCTGGACACCGACACCTTTACCGTGGGCGACTTCACGGATCTCTGGGAGGAGGCGGATCACGGGATCCTGCTCTATCCCCTGGGACATACCTTTTCCCATTTTGACAGACTGCCCATCCGGGAGACCGCCCGGGTACTGGAGGGCAGGGACGCAGCTCCCGTGCAGTACGGCGGGGAGTTCGTGGCGGGGAACCGTAAAGCGCTGCAGGTCTTTACGGATAAGTGTATGGAGATCTACGGGCAGATCCTCTCTGCGGGAGACGCCATCCCGGCAGAGATCGGCGACGAAGCCGTCCTTTCCGTTGCGGCGGAGAGATGCAGGAACCTGGTGCGGGATGCCTGCCCTTATATCTACCGTTACTGGACGAGAGATTTTTACCTGGTGAGCACCAATGCCTTCAGCAATCCCGTTCCCATCTGGCACCTGCCGGCGGAGAAGGATCTGGGGATGCTCTGCCTATACGAATACTACCGCAGGAAAGAGGCCCTGCCTTCCAGGGAGAAGGCTGCGGGGATGCTGGGCTTTCCCAGGGCACGACGCCCCTTGCTTTTTACGGATCTGTACCTGCGTTTCCTGAGAAAGAAGAGCCATGCCGGAACTCGTTAGTGTCATCATTCCAATCTATAATGTGGAGCGATTCCTGGACCGGAGCCTGACCGCCGTCTGCGGCCAGACCTATGAGCATCTGGAGATCCTCCTGGTGGATGACGGATCCACCGACGGCAGCGCCGAGATCTGTAAGCACTATGCGGCTTCCGATCCCCGGATCCGGTATTTTCACAAGGAAAACGGCGGCTCCTCTACCGCAAGAAACCTGGGGATCGAGCATGCCACGGGAGACTATGTGGGCTTTCTGGATTCCGACGACTGGGCGGAGCCGGATCTCTACGAGACCCTTCTGGGGGGCTTACGGGATCACCCGGACTGCAATGTGGCCCAGGTCATGAGCCGGGATTTCGACGAAGCTGGGAATCTGGTGAAGGGCCCCTACAAGGAAGGGGGCGGCTCCTACGAGCTGACGCCGGAAGCCTACTTCCGGGAACTGATGCTCTATGTGGGGGACAGCTCCTTCTGTACCAAGCTCTTCCGCAGGAGCTTCCTTCAGGGCTATCGCTTCAGCGAGCACAGGCTCAATGAGGATCTGGAGCTGCTGCTTCGGATGACACCGCAGATCGGCGGCGTCCTCACCATCGAGAAGCTGGGCTACAACATCGAGCTCCGCGCCGGCAGCAATACCCGCGGGCGCTACAACCCGGTGCTGTACGAAGCCATGATCCGGAATGCGGAGCTGGCCATGCAGATGGCGGAGCAGTACTACCCGGAGCAGATCCCGGCCTCCCGGCATTTCTACGAGGTGCAGGCTATGTGGTATCTCCTCCATGTACCGGTGGGAGAAATGACAAGCGCGTCGGAACTGTATGTGTCCGTGCTGGGGCGCATAAAGCAGCTGCGGACCGATATCCGCAGGAGCCCCTATCTGAAGAAAGAATATCGGAGGAATCTTCTGATCATGACGGCTGCGGATCCCCGTATCATCCGCAAGGCCCACGGGCTGTGGATGAAGCTGCGTGACGGAAGAGGAGAACAGACATGAATCAGGAAAAACTGCAAAAAATGGAGTCCTTTAAGAGACTCATCAATCTGTCCCTCGTGATGGTATGTCTGCTGCTGGAGGTAGCGGTGTTCGGTTACCACTGGTATTTCCACTTCCAGTACAGTGTCGTGGAAGACCTGCGGAACTTCTATTTCCGGGGACATGTGCTGGAGATCTCCATTTACGGTGTGGTGCTCTTTGCCTTTTCCAACATGTACGGCGGCATCCGGCTGGGGTATCTGAAGAGTGCCGAGCTGGTGTTTTCCCAGATGTTCGCCACTCTGATGGCATGGATCTTCATTTACCTGGAACTGTCCGTCATGGCCTTTCAGCTCTTCAACCTGACCTACTTCCTGTATATGATCGCGGAGCAGTTTGCGGTGGTTTTGATCTACATCTTCCTGGCGGACAAGCTCTACCGGAACATCTTCCCCCCCAGGAAGCTTCTGCTGGTCCACGGCTGGCGGGATCCCCAGGAGCTGATCCGGAAGTTCGAGACCCGGAAGGACAAATACCGCATCACCGAGATCGCGGATGTGTCCCGGGGGCCCGAAGCGATCATCGACCTCATCAAGGAGAAGCTGGCGGACGGCACCGTCAATGCGGTGGTCATCGGCGACATCTCCGAGGCGGAGCGCAAACCCATCGTGAAGTACTGCTACGCCCATTCCGTCCGTTTTTACCTCCTGCCCAAGATCTCCGACGTGATCATGATGGGCGCCGAGGAACTGCATGTTTTTGACACACCTGTCATGTTGACCAGAGAGTTCAGCCTGACCATGGAGCAACGCTTCTTAAAGCGGATGGTGGATCTGATCTGTTCTCTGGTGCTCATCGTTCTGACCTCGCCCTTCATGCTCCTCACCGCCATCGCGGTGAAATGCTACGACAGAGGCCCCGTGCTGTACAAGCAGGTGCGCCTGACGGAGGGGGGCAGAGAGTTTAAGATCCTGAAGTTCCGCTCCATGCGGGTGGACGCGGAGAAGGACGGCGTGGCCAGGCTGGCCAGCAAGGGAGATACCCGCATCACCCCCGTGGGTCGGTTTATCCGGAAATGCAGGCTGGATGAGCTGCCCCAGCTCTTCAACATCCTCAAAGGGGACATGAGCTTCATCGGCCCCAGACCGGAGCGGCCGGAGATCATGCAGCAATACATCGAGATCATGCCGGAATTCGCCTATCGCCTCCGGGTGAAGGCGGGACTCGCGGGCTTTGCCCAGGTCTACGGCAAGTACAATACCACCCCTTACGACAAGCTGAAGCTGGATCTGACCTACATCGAGAAATATACCATCCTGCTGGATCTGAAGCTGATGCTGCTGACCCTGAAGATCCTCCTCTGGCCCGACAGCACCGAAGGTGTGGAGGCCGATCAGGTGACGGCACTGCGGGACAGCGTGGAGCAGGAAAAAAACAGACGGGACGCCTCTCAGGGGGATGGGTCCGGTCAGTAGGAGATCGGTGTGAAAAATCACATGGAAGAACAGACCAAAAAGCATCTCCCCTACGGGGGCATCTACCGCGGGAGCGAGCCGCCGGACGAACGGCTCCTGCTGCTGCGCTATCTGCAAAATCTGCCGAAGATCCTCTGCGCCATCCTGGTGATCACCATCCTGGGGGGCGGGATCTACTGCCTCCTGCACATCGTTTTTGCGGGAGAGAAAATGTACCGGGCGGAATGCGATATGCTGGTGCATTACACGGAGCCCTACGAGGATACGGGAGATTATTTCGTCAACTATTACACCTGGATCGCCTATGTCTCCTCCGACAAGTTCCTGAACGTGCTGAAGGAGGAAGCGGCAAAGGCGGACCCCGCCTCCGTGATCCCGTCCCTGGACAATTCCGTCATGGCCGGGTTCATGAGTGCCGAGATCAAGTCCGACATCAATGTGCCCACTTTCTATGTGACCTGTAACAATGCGGCTCTGGCGGGAGAGATCTGTTCCAATGTGGAGCGGGTTTTTTCCGGGGAATACGGAACGGAGCTCATGGGAGTGGACTCCATGGAGGTCCTGACCTCCACAAAGGTGACGGATGTGTCGGAAGTTCCCAGACCCGGGAGAGCCTTCGCACTCTCCGCCATTCTGGGCGCTCTCTTTGTACATCTTTTTTATCTCCTGTGGGAGAGCGGTACCGACAGCCTCTATCTGCCGGCACAGCTGGACCGCCGCTACGGACTCTGTCCCCTGGGATCTCCCGGACAGAAGGAACTGGCGGCCAATATCACTGCCCGCTTTGAGAAGGGCCAGATCCGCATCGTCCCTGCAACGGAAGACATCAACCCCGCGGAGGTGGCCCGGAAGCTCCGGGAGATCCTGCCGGAGGGGTATGAACCGGTGCCCCTCCCCGCGCCGTTGCTGGATCTGGACTGCAGCAGCCTGCTGCGGGAAGACGCACAGAACCTTCTGGTGGCAGCCGCCGGTCCCCGGGCCGGGAAGCCGCTGGAGCGGACGCTGGAATTCCTGAAGGTACAAAATGTTTCGGTGAAGGGTGCATTGCTTTGGGAGGCCGATGAAAAACTGATCCGGACCTATTACCGGATCACCCCTGATCTGCGTTGACACGGAGAATCTTATGAAAGTACTGTGGATCTGCAATCTGATCCTGCCTGAGATTGCGAGAGAACTGAATCTGCCTTCTCTGCCGAAGGAAGGATGGGTGGAAGGCTTGCTGCACGGTCTGATGGAGCAGGAGAACCCGCCGGAGATGAGCCTCGCCTTTCCCGTTCCCAAAGGAATGAAAAAGAAGGGAAAGGCCTCTGTGGCGGAAAAACTGCTTCCTGTCCGGGGACAGATCCCAATGGGAAACGGGAAAGTCTCTTACTTCGGCTTTCGGGAGAATACCGCCAGACCGGAGACCTACTCCTTCCGCCTGGAAAAAGAGATGAAGGCGCTTCTGGAGATCGCCCGTCCCGATGTGATCCACTGTTTCGGCACGGAGTATCCTCACACTCTGGCGGTGGCGAGAGCCTTGCAGCTCCCTCGGCGGTTGCTGATCTCCATCCAGGGGCCCATATCCGTCTACGCTATGCACTACATGGCACATCTCCCGGAGAGAGTGCGGGACAATGCAACCTTAAGAGATCTTCTGAAGGGAGATTCCCTCATCCGGCAGCAGCAGAAATTCTACATGCGGGGGAGAAATGAGCTGGCAGCCATATCCCTGGCGGGGTATGTGGCGGGGCGCACCCGTTTTGACAGACGGCTGGCCATGCACTGGAACCCGAAGCTGATCTACCGCTCTGCGGGGGAGACCCTGCGATCTACCTTCTATGAGGGATCCTGGGACAGGGCAGTGGCCCGGCCCGGACGGATCTTCCTGAGCCAGGGAGACTATCCCCTAAAAGGCTTCCACTATCTGCTCATCGCTGCGGGAGAGCTCCTGGAAAAGGCGAAGGCACCGGACGCGGATCCCAAAGTAAAGCAGCTGGGAGAAGACCTGCAGATCTATGTGGCAGGCACCAACATCATCAAAAACGAGACCCGGATGGACCGCCTGAAGCGGACTGCTTACGGCTCCTATCTGCTGAGCCTCATTGAGAAATACCATCTGGAGGACCGGGTCCACATGCTGGGCAGACTGGACGCAGAGCAGATGAAGGAACAGTATCTGCTGGCATCCGCCTATGTATGCTGTTCCGCCTGTGAGAACTCGCCCAATTCCCTGGGAGAAGCCATGGTTCTGGGGACTCCCGTGGTCACTTCGGACGTGGGCGGTGTGCCGGATATGATCAGTCAGGATGAAGCCTTCCAATACGCGGCCTCCTCCGAGGACGCGCTGGAGCTGGTGACGGATCGCCTGAGGGCAGCACTCGTTGCCTGCCTGACGGATCCGGAGGAGAGCGACAAGAGAGCGGCGCTTGCCAAGGTGCGCGGAAGGGAAAATCACGATCCCGAACGCAACAGAAGACAGCTCATGCGAATCTATGAGGAGATGGTTTGATGCGCCTGATCTTTGTTTCGAATTATATCAATCATCATCAGATCCCCTTTTGCCGGGAGGCCGAAAGCCTCCTGGGGAAGGGGAATTTTCTCTTTTTCCAGACCTGTGAGATGGACAGCGAGCGGCGTGGGATGGGCTGGAAGGAAGAGCTGCCGGACTATGTGCGCCTCACTTATGATGCGGACCCTGCCCGCAGCGAGCAGCTCCGCCGCGATGCCGTCCGTGAGATCCGCGATGCGGATGTGGTACTCTTCGGTGGCTGCGAGGAAGAAGCGTATATCAGGCCCAGACTGGATGCGGGGAAGCTGACCTTCCGCTATTCCGAGCGGGTCTACAAAACGGGTCAGTGGAAATGCGTGACCCCCAGAGGCCTCCGCCGCAAGTACCTGGATCACACCGCCTACCGGCACGCTCCCGTGTACCTGCTCTGCGCGGGGGGATATGTAGCTTCCGACTTCGGGATCTTTCGTTCCTATCCGGAGAAGATGCTGCGGTGGGGATACTTCCCCGAAATCCGCCGCCAGGACCTTCCGGCCCTCTTTGCCCGGAAGGAGGAAAATGCGATGCCCCGCCTGCTGTGGGCAGGGCGCATGATCGACTGGAAGCATGCGGAGCGGGCCATCCATACGGCGGAGGAGCTGAAAAAGCGGGGTGCGCAATTCCTCCTGGAGCTGGCGGGAGGCGGTACCATGGAAGCGCAGTTAAAGCAGGAAGTCCGGGACCTGCATCTGGAGGATGTGGTGCGCTTTGCCGGGGTCCGGACGCCGGAAGGGATCCGGGAACTGATGGAGCAGTCGGACATCTTCCTTTTTACCAGCGACCGTCAGGAGGGCTGGGGGGCGGTGGCCAACGAGGCCATGAACAGCGGCTGCGCCCTCATCATGGACGCCATGATCGGCGCAGCGCCTTATCTGGCCCAAAATGGCGTGAATGCCTTTGTCTATCCCGATGGGCATCCGGAACGGATGACGGACTATGCGGAGCGTCTCATCCGGGATCCTTCCCTGCGCCGGCAGATGGGAGAAAATGCTTACGAGACCGTATGGCAGCTCTGGAATCCCCAGGTGGCGGCCCGCAGGCTCCTGCGTCTGGCGGAGGAAGCCCTCTCCATGGGAGAGAAGGCAAAAGAAAAAGCCCCCGTCCTGTGGGAGGACGGAGGCCCCTTATCGGCTGAGAATCCGAGAGCGGAAGGGAAGATCGCCACTCAGATCTGTTCATTCTGACGGTGGATCAGAGGATCCTCATAGGCATCCATAAAGTCGGGCCCCAGACGGACGCTTTCGTCCGCATAGGGGAAATCCGACATCTCTGTCAGAACGCCAACGACCTTTTTAAAATGAGCCCCGGGGATGAAATGCAGCATCTCCATGGGGACGCTTCCGCGGATCTGCGGAATATCGGGGAACAGTTTTTCGTAGTCCAGCTCGTCTCTGGGGTGGGGCTTCAGAAAGACGGTTCCCTCTTTTTCATACATGGCGATGATGTCCCGGAAGATCCGTTCCCGGATGTCCAGGGTGCAGAGCGGATCCGTCAGGATCAGGATCCCGTCCCCTGCCTCGGCAGCTTCCTTCACCCGCTGCACCAGCTCCTCCTTGTTCTCCAGGAAGACCTGCAGGATCAGATCCTTGTCCGCTTCCGTCAGACGGTCCCGGAGAGGGAGTCTGGGGACTTCGATGTATTTTTTGAAGTCCTTGTAGATCAGGCGGGACCGGTCATTGATCTCCATGTCGATGCAGTATTTGCCGTAGCCGTTGGGGATACAGATCAGGTTGAGGTGCATGGAGAGGAAGGCCTTCAGGGGGAAATGGCCCCGGTTGTCATAGCGCGCCAGATCGCCGTTGGCGATGCAGTTTAACCCGTCCTCCAGGGCGTGGTAGCGGATCCTGGCCTGGTTTAGGTAGACGCCGATGGGATCTGCATCACAGAAGACATAGATCTGCCGGTAATCTCGGAAGTTTACGGGCAGGAAGGGCTCCTGGAGCTTCGCAAAGCGCCTGGTGAGCCGGATGCGCTGCCGCAGATTCCCCAGGCCGCTGCCGGTGTTCTCCCGGTATTTTGCCAGCTCCGGGAAGGCGCTTTCCCGCTGCTCGTCGTACTCCAGCACCTCCTCGAAGAGGCCGCAGGCGCTGACCCTGGGCAGCAGGGGAGTGAAATTGTTGCTCATTTTGGAGAGGATCAGGGTGGCCCCGGGCAGGTAGCCGTCTCCCTCCTCCGCCCGGATCTTCAGTTCCTTCAAAATGGTGATGTAGACATGATAGAAGGTGTGACAGACATAGATGCGCTCTTTCATGTTCCGTTAGTCTCCGTGGATAGTTTTAAGGAGCGTTTCCGCCATCAGAAAGCGCCCGCGCTCATTGTAATGTACGTCGTCCTCCGCATAGTAGGGGAAGGAGTCCTGCGTCAGACCCTCAGCGGACTGCTGCTCCAGCACGGTGCAGCCCAGCTCGTTTCCCAGCGCGCGGACCACCTTGCGGTAGTCCTCCAGGACCCAGGAGCGGGACTCGTCCGAGGGAGCATATCCGTTTTCAAACATGGAGATATAGCCGGGGACCATCAGGAGGATCCGCGCCTCCGGATGGGCGGACGAGAGCTCTGTGATGACGTTTCGCAGGGACCCGGCCGTGGTGGACGGATCTGCGGGGTCGCTGCTTTCCGGGGCGAAGCCGTTGAAATAATCGTTGATGCCGAACTCGATGACAAAAACGAGGGGACCGCCGTCCAGGATATCGGCCTGCGCATCCGCAAAGTCCTGCCGCACAGAGGTATCCCCCCGTCCCACCATGGCAGTGAGGGAGGGCAGATCATGCCCGTAAGAGCCGTTTGCCGCTGCCGTTGCGCCGCCCACCGCACAGTTGTAGGCGCTGCATCCGGAGAGGGATTTCATGATGGAGGTGATGGAGGCAGTGTCCGTGTAATTGCCGAAGATGCTGTCCCCGATGCACACCACTGCGGTTCCGGAAAGGTCGGGATAAGTCTTGGGGGAAGCGGCGGCTGCCAGGATCTTTTCACATTTTCCGGCCATTTCTGCCGCACTCACGGTGCGCTGTCTGTCCGCGAAGGTGTAGAGGAAATATTTTTCCCCCAGGCGTCCCTGCAGGGCACCGGTCTCCGGATCCGCAAACTGGTCTTCGCCGTAGAGTACCCAGTCCTCGTCCCCGTAGAAGTACAGGATGGCATTGGGCTGCGCACAGAAGTACTCCGCAGCCAGCGCATAGCATGCCGTAACCGCCTCCGGATCCGCAAGCCCCTGCCAGTAGGAGAGGGGATGGGCCGGGATCCGGATCTGGTAGAGTACGTCCGGATGGGCGGTAAAGTAAGGTGTCAACAGATCGGCCATCCGCTTTGCCGCGGCCTCCGGATCCTTTTTTTCATGCAGCAGGAAGGCGGGATCCAGATCCAGAAAGACGTGGGTGATCCGGTTGTCTGAGGCGTAGGCTGCGTTCAGGCAGCGCAGGAGGGTCTTTAACCGGTCCGCCTTCCCCTGACACACATAGGTTGCCAGCCCCAGGTAGTCCGTAAACCACTGGCTGCTCACGGTGACATCCCCTGCGCAGGAGACGTAGATGCCGTTGTATTCGCTGCTTTCCAGACCCGCCAGATCCTCGGCGGCAGGGCCTGTCTCTATCCGCAGGATCCCCAGGATCACCGCCAGCAAAAGAAAGGCTGCCGTGCTCAGCAGCAGTATTTTGAAAATTCGTGATGCAAATATTTTTTTCATGTGGATATTATAACAAAAAAATAGGCGTTTTGTGGTAGAATATATAAGCGCCTTTATGTCGCGCAAAGCAAAGCGATCCCGGGGCGGATCCCTGTCGGAACCCCCGGAGCACCCTATTTCGGAAGAGGCAGGATAGAGAGAGTGTGTATGGAACAGATAGCGGTTTTGATCCCATGCTATAACGAGGCAAAGACCATCGGGAAGGTTGTGAAGGATGTGAAGGAGCAGCTCCCCGAGGCGGAGGTCTATGTCTATGACAACAATTCCACCGACGATACCGGCAGGATCGCCGCGGAAGCGGGTGCCATCGTGTGCCGGGAGTGGCAGCAGGGCAAGGGCAATGTGATCCGGAGGATGTTCCGGGAGATCGACGCGGACTGCTATATCATGATCGACGGCGACGATACCTACTCCCTGGATTCAGCCCGGGAGATGGCCCGCCAGGTGCTGGAGTGCGGTGCCGACATGGTGGTGGGAGACAGGCTCAGCTCCACCTATTTTACGGAGAACAAGCGCCCCTTCCACAATTTCGGAAACAGCCTGATGCGCTGCTCCATCAATTCCCTCTTCGGCGCGGATGTGAAGGATATCATGACCGGGTACCGGGCATTTTCTTATGAATTCGTGAAGACCTTCCCCGTCTTCTCCAAGGGCTTTGAGATCGAGACGGAGATGACGGTTCACGCGGTGAATTACAACCTCCGGGTGGTGAACGTGGTCATCGAATACAGGGACCGCCCCGACGGCAGCTTTTCCAAGCTCAACACCATCCCCGACGGGCTAAAGGTGCTGCACAAGCTCTATTCGCTTTACAAAAACTACCGCCCCATGCGTTTCTTCGGCGCCCTGGGGACGGTGCTCATCCTTTTGGCAGTGGGATTTTTGGCGCCCGTGGTGGCGGAGTACGGATCCACCGGTCTGGTGCCCCGCTTCCCCACCCTCATCGTATGCGGGTTTGTGGGACTGTGCGGTGTGCTTTCCGTTTTCACGGGCATGATCCTGAAGGCTATCGATGTCCGTGACCGTAAGGATTTTGAATATCGTCTGGTCCGGGTCCATGATCACCGGGTATCAGAGAAAAGAAGGGAACAGAAATAAAATGGAAAAAGTCAGCTTTGTGATCCCCTGCTATCGCTCGGAGCTTACCCTGGAGGGTGTGGTCCGGGAGATCCGGGAAAAAATGGAGGAGCTGAAGGACAGATACACCTACGATGTTTTTCTCGTAAACGACTGCTCTCCCGACGGAACGGAAGACGTGATCCGGAAGCTCTGCGAGGAGGATGCGCGGATCCGTGGGATTTCCCTTGCGCGGAACTTCGGTCAGCACAGCGCCCTCATGGCGGGGCTGCGCTACTCCGACGGAGATATCGTGGTATGTCTGGACGACGACGGTCAGACCCCGGCAAACCAGGTGGACAGACTGCTGAATGCGCTGGGACGTGACACGGATGTCGTTTACGCACACTACTCCCACAAGCAGCACTCTCATTTCCGGAATTTCGGCAGCCGCGTGAACGACTACATGATCCGGGTGATGCTGGGAAAGCCGAAGGAGCTGGCGGTGTCCAGCTATTTTGCGGCGAAGCGCTTTGTGGTGAACGATCTGATCCGGTATGAGAACAGCTACCCTTATGTCATCGGTCTGGTGCTGCGCTCCACGAAGCATATCGCCAACGTGGAGGTAGATCACAGAGAGCGGGAGGTGGGCCACTCCGGCTATACCCTGGGGAAGCTCCTAAATCTCTGGTTCAACGGCTTTACCGCTTTTTCCGTGAAGCCCCTGCGGATCGCCACCGGGATCGGGATCCTGGCCACCATTTGCAGCTTTATCTACGGTATCTATATCGTGATCCGCAGACTCCTGAATCCTGCGGTGGTCCAGGGCTACGCAGCCCAGATGACGGCTACCATCTTCTTCGGCGGTCTCATCCTGATGATGCTGGGACTGATCGGGGAGTACGTGGGCAGGATCTATATCACGCTCAACAATGCACCCCAGTATGTGATCCGGGAGAGCTGGAATCTGCCGGAGACATCGGATAAGAAAGCAGACTGATTATGGCTTTTGTACATTTGCACACCCATACGGAATACAGTCTTCTGGACGGCATGAACCGTGTGACGGACTACGTGAAGCGCGTGAAGGAGCTGGGGATGACCGCAGCGGCCATCACCGATCACGGCGTGATGTACGGTGTGCTGAAATTCTATCGCGCAGCGAAGGAAGCGGGGATCAAGCCCATCCTTGGCTGCGAGGTCTATGTGGCGCCCGGCTCCCGCTTTGAGAAAAATGCGGGCCGCGGGGAGGTCAGATATCACCATCTGATCCTGCTGGCGGAGAACAATACGGGCTATGCCAATCTGTTAAAGCTCGTGAGCAGAGGCTTCACGGAAGGGTTTTATTTCAAGCCCCGCGTGGATAAGGAACTGCTCCGGGAGTATCATGAGGGACTGATCTGTCTCAGCGCCTGTCTGGCAGGTGAATTACCCAGGACCATACTATCCGGGAAGCCGGAGGAAGCCAGACGTCTGGCACTGGAATACCGGGAGATCTTTGGGCCGGAGAACTTCTATCTGGAGCTGCAGGACCACGGCCTGGCGGATCAGCGCCGGGTGAACATGGAGCTTGTGCAGATCGCCCGGGAGACCGGCATCGGACTGGTGGCGACCAACGACTGCCACTACACCTATCGCGAGGATGCGGATGCCCATGACATCCTGCTGTGCATCCAGACCAACAAGACCATCAGCAGCGAGGACCGGCTGACCTATTACGACGGCCAGTTCTACGTCAAGAGCGAGGCGGAGATGGCGGAGCGCTTTTCCTATCTGCCGGAGGCGCTGGAGAATACGGCCCGCATCGCAGAGCGTTGCAACGTGGAGATCGAGACCGGCGTCAACAAGCTCCCCTCCTATGCCGTACCCGAGGGGTGGGACGCCTTTGCCTATCTGAATGACCTGTGTACCAAAGGTCTGCAGAAGCGCTACGGGAGAGATGATCTGCCCGCGGGCGACGGCAGGACCCTGCGGGAGCGCCTGGACTATGAGCTGGGCGTGATCCGCTCCATGGGCTTTGTGGACTATTTCCTCATCGTCTGGGATTTCATTCATTACGCCAGGAAAAACGGCATCTCCGTGGGCCCCGGAAGAGGCTCCGCCGCGGGGAGCATTGTTTCCTACTGCCTGGAGATCACCAACATCGATCCCGTCCGTTATGAGCTGATCTTTGAGCGCTTCCTGAATCCGGAGCGTGTCACCATGCCCGATATCGACGTGGACTTCTGTACCCGCAGACGCCGCGAGGTCATCGAGTATGTCATGGACAGATACGGCCGGGAGAAGGTGGTGCAGATCGCCACCATGTCCACCCTGGGCGCCAAGGGCGTCATCAAGGATGTGGCCAGAGCCATGGATCTGCCATTTGCCTTCGGCAACGAGGTGACGAAAAAGATCCCCCGGGAGCCGGATATCACCCTGGAAAAAGCCCTGGAGATGAGCCAGGAATTCAAGGAACTCTACGATACCGACGAGCGGGTTCACCGTGTCGTGGATATGGCGAAACGGCTGGAGGGACTTCCCAGGAACACCGGCACCCATGCAGCGGGTGTGGTGATCTGCCGGGAGCGCGCCGAGGAGTACGTGCCCCTGGCCATCGGTACCGAGGATATGCCCGTGACCCAGTACGACAAGGACGAGCTGGAGAGTCTGGGCCTGCTGAAGATGGATTTTCTGGGTCTCACCACCCTGGATATGATCGATGATGTGGAGCGGAACATCCTGCGGGATACGGGGGAGCATGTGGACAGCGCCCATGTGGAGATGAATGACCCGAAGGTCTTTGCCTCCCTCGCCACGGGCCACACCGAGGGCATATTCCAGCTGGAGTCCGCGGGCATGCGGAATTTCATGAAGGAATTAAAGCCCGGCAGTCTGGAGGATGTGATTGCCGGGATCTCCCTGTACCGCCCCGGCCCCATGTCCTTTATCCCGAAATACATCGACGGCAAAAATCACGCGGAGAGCATCACCTACGCCTGCCCGCAGCTGGAGCCCATCCTGGCGCCCACCTACGGATGCATCGTCTATCAGGAGCAGGTCATGCGCATCGTCCGCGAGCTGGGCGGCTATTCCATGGGACGGAGCGACAAGGTGCGCCGTGTCATGAGCAAGAAAAAACAGGATGTGATGGATGCGGAGCGGAAGATTTTCCTTCACGGCAACCGGGAGGAGATGGATGCAGCGAAGGCGGCGGGAAAGCCCGTGCCTGCATCGGTTCCCGGGTGCGTAGAAAACGGGATCCCGGAGCAGATCGCCAATCACATCTTTGATGAGATGGTGGATTTTGCGAAATACGCCTTCAACAAATCCCACGCAGCGTCCTACGCCGTGGTGGCATACCAGACGGCGTATCTGAAGTATTATTATCCCGTGCAGTTCATGGCGGCCCTCATGACCTCCGTCATCGGGAATCTGCCGAAGGTGGTGGCCTACATCGCCACCTGCCGGGGCATGGGCATCGAGGTCTCTCCTCCCAGTGTCAACGAGGGAGGTGTGGGCTTTATCTCCGGTGACGGCAGGATCCGTTACGCTCTCACCGCCATCAAGGGCGTGGGAGAGTCCGTGGTCATGGCCATCGCCTCTGAGCGGGAGAAAAACGGCCCCTACACCGGTCTCCGGAATCTCCTGGAGCGGGTGAAGGACAAGGAGATGAACCGGCATGCGGCGGAGGCCCTGGTCAAGTCCGGTGCGCTGGACTGCCTGGGGGGCACCCGCCAGCAGATGCTGCGGGACTCTGCCTTTATCCTGGATGATCTGGCCCGGGAGAAAAAGACCCAGATCTCGGGACAGATGACCCTCTTTGATCTCTTTGAGGATGCGGAAAAGGGGGGCTCCGAAACGGATCTGCCGCCCCTGGGAGAGTTCGACACCGAGACCCTCCTGGCCATGGAGAAGGAAGTGCTGGGCCTCTATATCAGCGGCCATCCCCTGGAGCCCTACCGGGAGCTGGAGGAGCGGATCGCGGATGTGAGTGCCGCGGACTTTACCCTGAATGAAGAGCTGGGGAGAGCGGAGCTGGAGGATGGGGCATACCTCATCGTCGGCGGCATGATCTCCGAGAAGACCATCAAATACACCAAGACCAACAAGGCCATGTGCTTCCTGACACTGGAGGATCTGACGGGATCCGTAGAGGTGCTGGTCTTCCCCAAGACCTACGAGCAGTACGCTCCCATCCTGGATGAGGACGCCCGGATCTTTGTCCGCGGCAAGGTCAGCATCGAGGAGGACAAAAACGCGAAGCTTCTGGCGGATCAGATTGTGCTCTTCGGCGAGGCGGAAGGAAAAAATGCTTCCGACATCTTCCGCACCGGCCGCAGATACGGAAGCTCCGGTTCCTTTTACCAGAATGCCGCGCCCCGTTCCGGTGCTTCTTCCGGGCAGCGAAGCGGGCAGGGAACCGCGGGCAGCGGGAACGCAGCGGGAGCTTCTTCCGGGCAGCAGCCCCCGGACCGCTTCGGTCCCAGGATCCCGGAGAAGGGACTTTTCCTGCGGTTTGCAACGCCGCAGGACTACGATGGCAAGTGGCCGCAAATCCGAGAGATCCTCGGAAAATTCCCCGGAAATGCGGAGGTTGTGGTATATCTCGACTCCGTCAAAGCCCTGCGGGTACTGCCTTCCGAGTCCTCCGTCACCCTCTGCGCCGCACTGGAGGAGAGCCTGACACAGCTCCTTGATGCCGAGAATGTTAAGATAAAGTATTGAAATAGGGAAAAAAAGAGAATAAAATACTTCTGATTATGATATCAGTTTTGTTTGGAGGTAGTCATGGCAAATAAAATGGAAACCATCGGTGTTCTTACCAGCGGCGGCGATGCCCCCGGCATGAATGCCGCAATCCGTGCGGTGGTCCGTATGGCGATCGCAAGAGGCCTGAAGGTGAAGGGCATCAAGAAAGGATACATGGGTCTGCTCAACGAGGAGATCATCGACATGCAGCCCAAGGATGTGTCCGATATGATCCAGAGGGGCGGTACCGTGCTGGGAACCGCGAGATGTCTGGAGTTTAAGACCCCCGAAGGACAGAAGCGCGGCGCTGAGATCTGCCGCAAGCACGGGATCGACGGAATGGTGGTCATCGGAGGAGACGGCTCCTACCGCGGCGCCCAGGCACTTTCCCGCAACGGGATCAACACCATCGGTCTGCCCGGCACCATCGACCTAGATATCGCCTGCACCGATTACACCATCGGCTTTGACACCGCTGTGAATACTGCCATGAATGCCATTGATAAGGTGAAGGACACCTCCTCTTCCCATGAGAGATGCTCCATCATCGAGGTTATGGGCAGAAATGCCGGATACATCGCACTGTGGTGCGGTATCGCCAACGGCGCCGAGGATATCCTTCTTCCCGAGAAGTACAATTTCAACGAGCAGGACATCATCAACAACATCATCGAGAACCGTAAGAAGGGCAAGACCCATCACCTGATCATCAACGCGGAGGGCATCGGACATTCCGCTTCCATGGCCCGCAGGATCGAGGCGGCTACCGGTATCGAGACCCGTGCCACCATCCTGGGCTACATGCAGCGCGGCGGCAGCCCCACTGCGAAGGACCGTGTCTACGCCTCCATCATGGGCGCCAAGGCTGTGGATATCCTCATCGCCGGCAAGACCAACCGTGTCGTCTGCTACAAGCACGGCGAGTTCGTGGATATGGACATCGAAGAAGCACTGAACATGACCAAGAACATCAGCGAATACGAATTTGAGGTGGCAAGACTTCTGTCCGTATGATCGGATACCTTGATTTCAAGAGAGAGCGATGAAGTCACGAACTTCACCGCTCTTTTTTTCGAAATAGAAAATATGAAGGAATGTACTCTATGATCACAGCTACTTCCAACGGGCAGATCAAACAATTGCAAAAATGGATGAATAAGAGCGCGGAGCGGGCGAAGGACGGGATCTTCCTGGCAGAGGGCCTGCGGCTTACGGGCGAAGCCCCCGCAGCGCTGGTCCGGACGCTTTATGTGACACCGAAGGTGGCGCAGGCCGGGATACCGGAGAATCTGAAGGGGGTTCCCACCGAGGTCGTATCTCCGGAGCTTTTTGCGAAGATTTCCTCCACCGACACGCCACAGGGGATCCTGGCGGTGGTTTCCCGTCCCACCTGGGACCCGGAAGCAATCCTCCGTCGTAAGGCCCCTTTTCTGGTGGTCTGTGAGCGGATGCAGGATCCGGGGAATCTGGGCACCGTGTTCCGCACGGCGGAGGCTGCGGGTGTCAGCGCCCTGTTCCTGTCCCGGGATGCGGTGGACCCCTACAATCCCAAGGTGGTGCGTTCCACCATGGGAGCCATCTTCCGGGTGCCCCATTTTATCTATGAGGATTACAAAGTTCTGGCGGAAACCTTTCGAAAGCAGGGGATCCGCACCTACGCGGCCCATCTCCGGGGAACCATGTCCTATACGGAAGCGGATTTCGCAGGCGGCAGCGCCGTTCTCATCGGCAACGAGGGAAACGGGCTCTCTGAGGAGACCGCAGCCCTCGCTGATACCCTGGTAAAGATCCCCATGGCGGGGCAGGCAGAGTCCCTGAATGCTTCCGTGGCAGCAGCGCTTTTGATGTACGAGGGATTTCGGAAACGGGGCTTTGACCGGCAGTGATACATCCGCGGACAGATATCGCAATGGAAGGATAGACATATTATATGAAGAAAAAGATCCTGATCGTGGACGCGATCCTGCTGTGCATCCTGCTCCTGATCGGCGGGATTCTCCTGATCAAACATTTCGGGGAGAAGGCCTCTTCCGGCATCGGCGCAGGTGCGGAGAGCACCCCTTCCGGCACCTCTTTTCTGGTGGGTGAGCCCATCCCCGCAGAGCAGCAAACGGACAGTGATGTCGTTTCGGACGATCCTGTCACTTCAGACACGGATGTCACGGCAGAGGGAGAAAACGGCGCAGATACGGCGGTTTCGGAGGAGGAGATCCCGGAGGAAGCTCCCCTCGAACCCGTTCATATCATCTACACAGGTGACGTTTGTGTCCAAAACAGTATCCAGGTCACCTATGACGGAGGGGGGATCGGCGCCATCCTGTCCGATGACCTCCGGGAGCGGCTGAACGCAGCCGACATTACCGTCATCAACCATGAGTTTGCCATGAGCGACAGGGGCGAGCCCGCACCGGACAAGCAATACACCTTCCGGGCGGCGCCGAAATATGCCAGCCTCCTCCAGGAAATGGGAGCGGATATCGCATCTCTCGCCAACAACCACGCCCTGGACTACGGCAAAGAAGCCCTCAGCGACACTTTCACCTGCCTGGACGCAGCGGGCATCGACTACATGGGCGCCGGCGAGAGCGAAGGCAGGGCTGCGGAGATGATCACCCGTCAGGTGGGAGATTACTGCATCGGCTTTATGGCTGCTTCCCGGGTCTATCCCGTGGTTTCCTGGAACGTGTTGAATTCCACCCCGGGCATGCTTCCCGCATACGACCCGGACTATCTGGCGGCGCAGGTCAAGCAGAAGGCACCCCTGTGTGATTACCTCATCATCTACCTACACTGGGGCGTCGAGCGGGAGACCTACCCCGAGGAGTACGAGAGGACCCTTGGGAAAATGCTCATCGATGCGGGAGCGGATGCGGTGGTGGGGTCCCATCCCCATGTGCTGCAGGGGATGGAGTTCTACAAGGGGAAGCCCATTTTCTACAGTCTGGGCAATTTCGTCTTTAACGCATCCATTGCCCGGACTGCCTATCTGGAAGCTACCGTGGATCTGGCGGCGGCAGCGGAGCACGGAGCGGATGAGCTCTCCGATTACGTCACCTGGAGCATCACCCCCTGCAAGGCTTCGGATTACTGCACCCGGGTGATAACGGATCCGGCGGCGGTGGCGGAATTTCAGTCCTACATGAAGAGCATTTCCTACGATGTGGACATCGCAGAGGACGGAACCATCCTTAATCTACGGGGAAACTAATAATGACATAAAGTCAATAAGAGAAACTATCTTCTATATATAATACGCGAATCCCTTAAATATTGGGTAAAGCGTGGAAACTGAAAAGGAGAAAAAGTATGAAGATCGGATTTATCGGACTGGGAAACATGGCAAAGGCCATCATCGGCGGCATTTTGCAGAGCGGGCTTGCAGTGCCCTCTGACATCTGCGGCTCCGCAAAGACGGCGGCCACCAGGGAAAGCGTGGCAAGAGAGTTCGGCATCGACACCGCAGGCAGCAATGCGGCGGTGGCAGCGGACAGTGATGTGCTTTTCCTGGCGGTAAAGCCCGTGTTTTTTCCGGGCGTCATCGAGGAGATCAAAGACAGCGTCAGGGAAGGCGCGCTGATCATCAGTGTGGTTGCAGGCAAGACCATCGGTTATCTCGCAGAGTCCTTCGGCAGGAAGGATCTCCACATCGTCCGTACCATGCCCAACACCCCGGCGCTGGTGGGAGAGGGATGCACCGGTCTGTGTTTTGACAGCGCGGTAACGGAGGAGGAGCGGGACCTGGCCTGCGCCCTCTGCGGATCCTTCGGCAAGGCCATCGTGGTGGAAGAGCGGCTCATGGATGTGGTGGGGGCCGTCAGCGGCAGCTCTCCCGCCTTTGTGTTCCTGTTCCTGGAAGCCCTGGCGGACGGCGCGGTAGCAGGGGGCATGCCCCGGAAGCAGGCTTATGAATTCGCGGGCCAGGCAGTCCTGGGCAGCGCTAAGCTTCTGCTGGAGACCGGGAAACATCCCGGGGAACTGAAGGATATGGTCTGCTCCCCCGGCGGCACCACCATCGAGGGCGTAAAGGCCCTGGAGGAGGGCGGCCTGCGTGCTGCGGTGATGAACGCCATGGAGGCTACCATCGAGAAGACCCGCAAACTGTGATAAATACTGGGTTTTCGGAAGACTCTGACGGGGCGGTTTGACAAATAAAATCGAATTTGTTAACATAAACCCCGTGTCCGCTGTAACACTTTTGTAAAGATTGACATTAATACGAAACATATTGAAGTCAAAAACTGACGACGGTTCCGTCTGTCCCGTTTTCCCGGGGTGGAAAATGAGATGTGGACACAGGGCGGAACAAAGCGGAGCCTGGCGTTCCGAAAATGAGGTATCGTATGTTACGAAGCAGAGGACTGCTTCCGGGACTTGCGGCAGTGAGCATTTTACTGCTCCTGCTGGTTCTCTTTGCTCCCGGTGCGCAGATCCGGGCTGAGGCAGAAGGGCGCGGTGCCCTGAACAGCCTGGTGGGCGGCCTTTCCGGCACCCTGAACCCCGCAGAGGGGACGACGGAGGAAGCGATTCTTTCCATGGCGGAGCGGCTTCACATCACCCTGGTGGAAGTGAAGCTCTTCGAGGAAGAGGAAGAATCCACGCTGGTAATGGCGAACGTAAAAAATGCATTGAATGTACGCAGCGATCCCGATGAGGAAGCCGACAAGGTCGGCATGCTCTACAAGGACTGCGGCGGCACCATCCTGGAGCGGGTTGACGGCTGGACGAAGCTAAAGTCCGGCAACCTCGTGGGCTGGGCCAGCGATGACTATCTCCTCTTCGGTGAAGAGGCGGAGGCCATGGCGGCCGAGGTGGGCATCACCCTGGCGGTGGTGAACACGGAGACCCTTCGTGTCCGTTCCGGCCCCGGCACCGAAGAAGGTGTCCTGGGACTGGTCCCCAACGGCGAAGTTCTGGAAGTGGTGGAGATGGTGGAGTTCACCTCCGAGGAGGCAGAAGCGGTCGAAGAGCCTCTTTCTGCAGCTTCCGTTTCCGGAAACGATGCTGAGGATGAGAACGACCCCCATGTCTACGATGAGGCGGAAACGGCAGAAGAAGCTCCGGTGGTCTGGGTCTGTGTGGACTACGAGGGCAAGGACGGCTATATCTCCGCCGAGTATGTCACCACCAGCTTCCACGTGGATGCAGGGGAGACCGTCGAGGAGATCAAGGCCCGTGAGAAGGCCGAGGCAGAGGCGAAGCGCCATGTGAACTATGATGCCATCGCCACCGACGCGGATACCATCCGGCTGCTGGGCGCGCTGATCCAGTGCGAGGCAGGCGGCGAGTCCTATGAAGGGCAGATCGCCGTGGGAGCCGTGGTCATGAACCGCGTGCGCTCCGGTGCATACCCCAATACCATCTACGGCGTGATCTTTGCTTCGGGACAGTTTACACCTGCCATGAACGGCAAGGTGGGTACCCTGTACAATTCCGGCAAGATCAGCCAGAGCTGTATCAATGCCGCCACCGAGGCCATCAACGGTGTATCCAACGTGGGTTCCTGCACGCACTTCCGCAGAAATGACGGAAGAGAGGGCATTGTCATCGGCAACCACGTGTTCTATTAAGCCATACGAACGACTTTTTCAGGGAGAGCGAAAGCCCTCCCTGTTTTGCTTCCTTTCGGGGGATTCATCCCATTTATCCCGCAAAAATCCGGCATTTTCCGCCTGCCTTTTCCCACTTTCCCATATTCGACAAATGTCGGAAAATATAGTAAAATGAATCCCAAATAGGCAAATTGTCTGAAAGGAGAGAGTATGGACCCGTATGTGATTCTTTGGATCGTTGTTTTGATCGCATCCATCGTCGTGGAGATCGCAACCATGGGGCTGACCAGCATCTGGTTTGCGGGAGGTGCACTCATCGCCCTCATCGTCGCATTGATCCACGGTCCATTCTGGCTGCAGATCGTTTTGTTCGTGGTGGTGAGTCTGGCGCTTTTGTTTATCACGAGACCTCTGGCCACCAGATATTTTAACCGGTACCGGCAGAAGACCAACGCCGAGAGCCTGGTGGGAGAGAAGGCGGTGGTGAAGGAGACCATCGACAATCTGAACGCCGTGGGACATGTGTCCGTTAACGGCAATGAGTGGACGGCCCGCAGTGAGCGCCCCGAGGAGATCATCCCCGAGGGGACCACGGTGGTGATCCGAAGGATCGAGGGCGTGAAGCTCATCGTTGCACCGGTCGGTAAAGCATAAGCGAGTGACGGCCGGGTGCCGTTACTGCAAAGGGGTTCCGGCGAGAGTGATGCCGGAGAAGGGAGTGTTATGTACGGATTTATTGTTTTGCTCGTTGTTGCGATCTGTGTCCTGGTTTCCTGTCTGAAGATCGTTCCCCAGGCACAGGCATTTGTCATTGAGAGACTGGGTGCATATCAGGGAACCTGGTCTGTCGGCTTTCACCTGAAGGCCCCCTTCATCGACAAGGTGGCCAGGAGAGTGAACCTGAAGGAGCAGGTGGCGGATTTCCCGCCCCAGCCCGTGATCACCAAGGATAACGTTACCATGCGGATCGACACCGTGGTCTTCTATCAGATCACCGATCCCAAGCTGTATACCTACGGCGTGGAGAATCCCATGCTGGCCATCGAGAATCTCACCGCCACCACCCTGAGAAACATCATCGGTGACCTGGAACTGGACGAGACCCTCACCAGCCGTGAGACCATCAACACCAAGATGCGTTCCAGCCTGGACGTGGCCACCGATCCCTGGGGTATCAAGGTGAACCGTGTGGAGCTGAAGAACATCATTCCTCCCGCAGAGATCCAGAATGCCATGGAGAAGCAGATGAAGGCAGAGCGTGAGAGACGTGAAGCCGTCACCAGAGCAGAGGGTGAGAAGAAAGCCCGCATCCTGGAGGCAGAGGGTGCCAAGGAATCCGCCATCCTGAAGGCAGAGGCAGAAAAGCAGGCGTTGGTGCTCCACGCAGAGGCACACAAGGAAAAGATGATCCGCGAGGCCGAAGGTGAAGCGGAAGCCATCCTGAAGGTCCAGCAGGCAAAGGCAGACGGTATCCGCGCCCTGAAGGCAGCGGCTGCCGATGACACGGTGCTGCGCCTGAAGGGACTGGAGGCATTTGAGGCAGTGGCTGACGGACGCGCTACCACCATCCTGCTTCCTTCGGAGCTGCAGGGCATCGCATCCCTGGGGGCAACCCTGAAGACGGCCATCAATGCATCCGACAGAGCAAAGGGCGGCGACGGCAAGGACACTCCCTGCGACGACCCCATGGACAAGGTATACAAGGACGCATACGACGAGTGTACCTGATGAGGAGAAATGTTTGAAAGAAAACGCTGATGCGCTTTTCTTTCAAACCGAATCGGTGCGAATAAGAGACGCTTCGCGTGCGCACCGATTCCCGATTCTGAGAAATCGCCTTCGCGATTTCTCATCACGGAGGTATGAAAAATGATCGATCTGAAAGGAAGAGACTTTCTGAAACTGCTGGATTTTACGCCGGAGGAGATCACCTACCTGCTGGATCTGGCGGCAGACTTAAAGGACAAGAAGAAAAAAGGCATCCCGGTGGATCATCACCGGGGCAAGAATGTGGCGCTGATCTTTGAGAAGACCAGCACCCGCACCCGCTGCGCATTTGAAGTGGGTGCCCACGATCTGGGGATGGGGACCACCTACCTGGAGCCCGGCAGCTCCCAGATCGGCAAGAAGGAGTCCATCGCGGATACCGCAAGAGTGCTGGCAGGCATGTTCGACGGCATCGAGTATCGCGGCTTCGAGCAGAGCATTGTGGAGGAGCTGGCATACTATTCCAAGGTACCCGTCTGGAACGGACTCACCAATGAGTTTCATCCGACCCAGATGCTGGCGGATCTTCTGACGATCCGCGAGCATTTCGGAAAGCTCCGTGGCATCAAGCTGGCCTACCTGGGAGATGCGCGGTACAACACCGGCAACAGCCTCATGGTAGCCTGTGCGAAGATGGGCATGACCTTCGCTGCCTGCGCACCGAAAAAGTATCATCCCAATGCGGAGCTGGTGGCAACCTGCCGCGAGATCGCAGCTGCAACCGGTGGAGAGATCATCCTCACCGAGGATCCCATGGAAGGGACGAAGGACGCCAACGTGGTAGCCACCGATGTGTGGGTATCCATGGGGGAGCCCGATGAGATCTGGCAGGAGCGGATCAGGGATCTGTCACCCTACCAGGTGAACCGCGCCATCATGGACAATGCAGGTCCCAAGGCTGTGTTTATGCACTGCCTGCCCGCTTTCCACGACGAGAACACCGGCATCGGCAAGGAGATCGCAGAGCGCTTCGGCCTGAAGGAGATGGAAGTGACGGACGAGGTGTTCGAATCCGATCGCAGCCTGGTATTTGTGGAAGCGGAGAACCGGATGCATACCATCAAAGCCGTGATGGATGCCACCGTATAAAGGATGAGCATTCGAGAAGACTATGGACAGATCTGAGATCCTGGAATGGCTCAGAGACCGGAAGGACTATGTGTCGGGGCAGGAGATCTGCGAGCATTTTCAGGTCTCCCGCAACGCGGTCTGGAAGGCCGTGGAGCAGTTAAAAAAAGACGGATATGTCATTGAAGCGGTGCGAAACCGCGGATACCGCCTGTTGGATGAAGCCGGGGAGGTCTACGACCGCGGGGAGCTTCTCAGCAGGCTGCACACCCGGCGGATCGGACGGGAGGTTCGTTTTTTCCGGAGCACCGATTCCACCAATCTGCAGGCCAAAGCGGAAGCGGAGCAGGGAGCCCCGGAAGGGACCGTCTTTCTTGCGGATGAGCAGACCGCGGGCCGCGGCAGAAGAGGGCGCAGCTGGAACAGCCCCGCCGGGAAAAACATTTACTTTTCCCTGCTCCTGCGGCCGGAGGTAGAGCCCGAGCAGGCCCCTGTCCTGACCCTCCTGATGGCCCTTTCCATTGCGAAGGCCCTGGAGGAGATCGCAGTGCGGATGCACCTTCCGGAAGGGGCCCATCCTTTGATCAAATGGCCCAACGATGTGGTGATGGGCGGACGGAAGATCAACGGTACCCTCACGGAGATGAGCGCAGAGCCCGGCTTTGTCCACTATGTGGTCATCGGCGTGGGAATCAATGTAAAAAAACAGGACTTCCCGGAGGAACTGCAGGCCACTGCGGGCACCCTGGAAGACGCCTTCGGAAGCGCCCCCAGGAGATGCGAGCTGACGGCCCGGATCCTGGAGCATTTTGAAGAACTGTACGAAAGATACCTGAAGGAAAGGTCTGCCGCTTTCTGCAGGGAGGAATACGAGTCCTTCCTGGTGAGCAAAGGCAGAACGGTTCGGGTGCTGGATCCCGCAGGGGAGTATGAAGCAACGGCCCTCGGCATCGATGGCAGAGGGCAGCTCCTGGTGCGGACGGCGGACGGAGAGACCAGAGCCGTATATGCGGGCGAAGTCAGTGTCCGCGGCCTCTACGGCTATACCTGAACGAGAGAAGAATATGAGTGAGAAAGATCTGCGCCGGGACGGGCGGGGGAATCTGATCCTTTGCGGCTCCAGCGCTTATGAGAAAAAATTTTATTTCAATCCGGATTTTGCCAAGGTACCCAAATCCATTCAGGAGGAGCTGCAGGTGATCTGTGTCCTCTTTACCGAGGAGGTGGGAGGCGTATTCACCATCGGCTTTGCCCCCGAGGGAGATGTGGTACTGACCACGGAATCCGAAGAGGATGACATCTACTACGACGAGGTGTCTTCGGGACTCCTCATCGGCGAGATCCGCCGGACCAGGGCGGAGCTCTTAGAGCAGCTGAGCTTCTACTACCGCCTGGTGATCCTGGGGGAGAGCCCCGAGGCGCTCCTGAAGGAATTGGGGGAGTCCGAATGAAGCCTTTGCAGCTGGGGAACGTGACCATCGATCATCCCGTGATCCTGGCCCCCATGGCGGGGGTGACGGACATTCCCTTCCGGGTGCTGTGCAGGGAGATGGGAGCAGGCATGGTCTGCATGGAGATGGTGAGTGCCAAGGCCATTTCCTATCACAACAAAAACACGGAGCGGCTTCTGGAGATCCGGGAGAGCGAGCATCCCGTGAGCCTGCAGCTCTTCGGCTCGGAGCCGGAGCTGGTGGGAGAGGTGGCCCGCAGCATCGACGACCGCCCCTTCGATATCCTGGACTTTAACATGGGCTGTCCCGTGCCCAAGGTGGTAAATAACGGGGAGGGTTCCGCACTCATGAAGGATCCGGAACTGGCGGGACGCATCATGAAGGAGCTGGTAAAGGGCAGCAGCAAGCCCGTGACGGTCAAGATCCGGAAGGGCTGGGATGCGGACCATGTGAATGCGGTGGAGCTGGCAAAAAGGGCCGAGGATGCGGGGGTGAGCGCCGTCGCAGTCCACGGCAGGACCAGATCCCAATACTACGCAGGCGAGGCGGACTGGGACATCATCCGGCAGGTGAAGGAAGCGGTGCGGATCCCGGTCATCGGAAACGGGGATATCACATCCCCCCGGAAGGCACGGCAGATGCTGGAGGAGACCGGCTGCGACGGTATCATGATCGCCAGAGGAGCCGAGGGGAATCCCTGGATCTTCCGGCAAGTGGTGCATTTTCTGGAAACGGGGGAGGAACTCCCCGCACCGACAAAGCATGAGAAAGGGGCGGTGGCGAGACGCCACGCACAGCTCCTTCTGGAAGTAAAAGGGGACTATATCGGCGTCCGGGAGATGCGCAAGCATCTGGCCTGGTACACGGCGGGGATGCCCGGGGCGTCGAAAGCAAGGGGCAGGTTAGGTGCCATCGAAACGCCGGAGGAGATCCTGCAGACCATAGAGGAATTGTTCGGAGCGTAAACAGACCGCAGAGCGGGCTATAGAGAAGGAGGACCCATAAATGAAGGATGTACAGGGTTATGACGCACTCATCGTTGTAACGGACACGGACTACGCCAGAGTGGCAAAGCATTATGACAGGATCCTGCAAAACCTGCCCGCAAAGCGGATCGCCGTGGTGGGTTCCGCCGCGGTCCTGGAACGGATGGAGCAGGATGAGCGGGGCGATTCCTACGTCTTTATTGACGAAAATGCCATCCTTCCCTTTGACGCCGTCTACGAAGCCATCTCCGAGCGCATGGCAGGCATCCTGAACGGTCAGCCCCTCCCCAGAGGCATCGCCGGCTGGTATTATCAGCAGTTTTTGAAAATGAGCTACGCGGACTTCTGCCCCCAGGAATATTACATGGTCTGGGACGGGGACACCATCCCCTGCAAGCCCTTCTCCATGTTCTCCGAAAACGGAAAGCCCTACCTGGATGTGAAGGCGGAGTACGTACCGGGCTATTTTGACACCATGGGTAAGCTGATTCCGGGCCTTTCCAAACTCATTGGCCCTTCCTTCATCTCCGAACACATGCTGTTTAAGACAGAGCTGATGGAAGAGCTGCTCACCGCCATCGAGGCGAACGAGGAGATCCCCGGTCAGTACTACTGGCAGAAGATCATAAACGCCATCGAGCCCGCGGACCTGCAGGTGAATTCCTTCAGCGAGTTTGAGACCTACGGCTCCTACATGGCATTAAAGCACTCCTCGGTGTACCGTCTCCGGGAGTGGCATTCCTTCCGCCTGGGTGCGGAATTCTTTGATCCCGACACCATCCGGGAGGAGGATTTTGTATGGCTGGCGCAGGACTTTGATGCCATCTCCTTCGAGAAGAACCAGTCGGTCCGGGAGGATCACAGGCACCTCTTCGACAATCCGGAATATCAGGCAAAAATGCGTCCCAGGATCATGCTGGAGAACGCGCAGAAGGAGTTTAACGGCGGCAATGTGGAGCAGTGGGGTCTGTTCTGATCCCGGGAGGTCTTAAGGACAATGAGTATTCAGGATATGCAGATCTCCGAGGAGATCTCGGCCATTGAGGCCTTAAAGCGTCTGGACGCTACGGCAAAGAGGGTGCTTTTTCTGGTGCGGGACGGAAAGCTGGTGGCAGCGCTGACGGACGGCGATGTCCGCAGATTCCTGATCTCCGGCGGCAATCTGGAGACACCGGTAAAGGAAATGGCCAATTACAATCCGAAATTCATCCGGGTTTCGGACTATGAGCCGGGTCTGGCAGAGTGGATCATGCGTTCCTTCCACATCGAGTCCGTGCCTCTGGTGGATGACGAGGGGAAGATCACGGACATCCTCTTCCTGGAAGGTGACGGCAGTATCCTTTCTCCCAACGCCATTCACTCCCTGACGGACGTTCCCGTGGTGATCATGGCGGGCGGCCTGGGCACCAGACTCTATCCCTATACCAAGATCCTGCCCAAGCCCCTGATCCCCATCGGCGATATTCCCATCATTGAGCATATCATGAACAGCTTCTACCGTTTCGGTGCGCGGCGTTTTATCCTGATCGTCAATCACAAAAAGTCCATGATCAAGGCTTACCTGGGGGAGGGAAAATACCCCTACAGCATCGAGTATGCGGATGAGGACAAGCCCCTGGGCACCGGCGGCGGCCTCTCTCTCTTAAAGGGGAGAGTGGACAGCACCTTTATCCTGACCAACTGTGATATCCTGATCAAGGACGATTATTCGAAGATCCTGCGGTCCCACAAGAACCAGGGGAATGTCATCACTATGGTGACCTCCGCCAAGGACTTTAAGCTCCCCTACGGCGTGGTGGACCTGCGGGAGGACGGCGCTATCAAGGGCATCCGGGAGAAGCCTTCCCTTTCCTTCCTCACCAACACCGGCTGCTATGTGGTGGAACCACGGGTCATTGAGGAGATGGAAAATGACACTCCCATCGGTTTTCCGGATATCATCAACCGTTACCGGGAGGCGGGAGAGCGCACCGGCATTTATCCCGTCAGCGAGGAAGCCTGGTATGACATGGGACAGTTCGATGAGATGAAACGCATGGAAGCTGCCCTGACCGGACAGGAGGCCATCGATGGCAGAAGATAAGATCAGAGTTGCAATCTGCGGGAGCGCAAACTGCGCTCTCGTGTTAACTACGCTGGTACGGCTGGAGCCCGATCGGGATCTGGTGGTGGACTGCGTCATGACGGACGGCTGCGAGGGAGATACCTTTGACGGATACCCCGCGGTGGAGGAAAAGACCCTGGGCGATCGCTATCGCGCAGGGGATTTTGATATTGCGATCCTTGCCACGGAAAATGCCAGGCTAAAGAGCCTTTCCTTAAGGCTCCTGAACCTGGGGATCCCCGGCCAGTTCTACATGCCCCAGTACGATTACAACCTTCCGCTGGGGGAGCTGAGTCTCGACCGTTTGGAATGCCTGGAGACGGACAAGCCCAGACTGGACTATCTGGAATACCACATTGCGGATCATTGCAATCTGAACTGTAAGGGCTGCACCCACCTCTCCAACGTGGCAGAGCCCCGTTTTGGGGACCTGGAGCAGTTTCGCTCGGACATCTCCAGGCTCCGGGAGCTGTTCTGGGGGATCACCACCTTCCGCCTCATGGGAGGAGAGCCCCTCTTAAACCCCGAGCTGCCGGAATTTCTCCTGACCCTTCGGGATGCCTTCCCGGACACGGAGATCCATGTGGTGAGCAACGGTCTTTTGATGAAGGAGGATCGTGCGGCGCTCCTGCAGACCATGCGGCAGGTCCATGCCAATCTGGACATCAGCCAGTATCCCCCTTCCGTGCCCCTGCATGACAAGATCCGTACACTGTGCAGCATATACGGCGTGCGGTGCTATTTTACGGATCCCGTGCATGTGTTCCGCAACTGTATGGATCCTTCCGGAAGCAGCGACCCGGCGGTATCCTTTGCGCACTGTGATGTGAGCAGGTGTACCTTCCTGGAGCGGGGACGGATCAGTACCTGCATCCTGCCCTTCCTCATGGACCGCTACGGAGAGGTGCTGGGAGCAGAGATGGCAGCAGGCCCCGGGGACATCATCGATCTCTATGATCCGGACATCACCGGTATCGACATCCTGGAGCGGATCTCCCGCCCCATGGCGTCCTGCAGGTACTGCGATCCCCTCCACACCAACGCTTACCCATGGGCCGTGGCAAACAGGCACGTGGCAAAGGCGGAGGACTGGCTGGCGAAAAAAGGATGAATACAAAGTGACGCGAATGTCATTTTATGAAGGAGTGCCTGCTGGGGCGCTCCGCGCGGAGGAAGCATCATGAACCATACGGAAAAAGAGCAGCGCCCGGTCCGCATCTGGGGACACCGGGGCTGCAGCAGAACCATGCCGGAAAACACCATTCCGGCATTCCTTGCCTGTGCGAAACTGTCGGGCATCACGGGGATCGAATTCGATGTGCATCTGACGAAGGACGGAGAGCTGGTGGTGATCCACGACGAGACCCTGGAGCGCACCACGCTGGGCACCGGTGCCGTGGGGGACTATTGCCTGGAGGAATTGCAGCGGATCCCGCTGCGGATCAAGGAAGCGGACCGGGCTGCCGGCCGTTTTCTTTCGGCGGATTATCATATCCCTTCCCTGCGGGAGCTTTTAGATGCCCTGGCACCCTATTGCAGGGAAAAAGGGCTGCTTTTGAACATCGAGCTGAAGACGAGCGTGGTCCGCTACCCCGGTATTGAGCGGAAGACTTATGACTGCGTGAAGGAGTACGGCCTGGAAGCGTATATCGTCTACTCTTCCTTCCTGCCGGATTCCGTCCGGATCATGAAGGAGATCGACCCGAAGGTCAAAACTGGAATGCTGGCGGACAGGCTGTCCGATTGCATCCGGCTGGGAGATGCGGTGGGGGCGGATGCCTACCATCCCGATATCCTGCAGCTGGAGGGCTGGGAGCAGGTGCAGGGCAGCGGTAAGGAAATCAGGGCCTGGAACTGCCAGGAGCCGCTCTACAACACAGACCGCCCCATCGTAGCGCACGACTATCCCGCTGCGGCAGGCAAGGGCGTAACTGACATCATTGTCAATTCTCCGGAGGAATATTTGAATGATCCAGGGGCATAAATCAGAGCCGCGATCCGTGCTTGCACGGATGAGCGACTATGATTTCATGGCCCTAACAAACACGAATAAGCAGCGATTTCCTGCGAAGCCGGAAATCAGCGGATTATGAGTGTTTGCAGGATTGCGGGAGCTGCGGAGCAGCGAAGCAATCCGTAGGATCATTCTTACTGCTATAAATCAGGAGGCACCTATGGAACAGACACAAAACTATCAGATCGATTCGGGCAGACCCCTGGCCCTGGTGACGGGAGCATCCCGGGGCATCGGCGCAGCCATTGCGGAAGCCCTGGCGGAGGGGGGGTATGACCTCATCATTACCTGCGACGGCTCCATGCCGGACCTTTTGGCGCTGCAGGTGCGCCTGGAAAACAAATACAGGATCCTCTGCCGGGCGGTGCACTGCGATGTCAGCAACCCGGAGGAGGTGCAGGACCTCTATGAGGAGATCGGCAGGCTGGACGTGCTGGTGAACAATGCGGGAATCTCCTATGTGGGCCTTCTGTCGGAAATGCGCACCGAGGAATGGAACCGGGTCCTGGGAGTGAACCTGACGGGGCCTTTCTATATGTCCAGGCTGGCCATCCCGCTGATGCTGCAAAATCATGCGGGAAGGATCCTGAACATTTCCTCCGTGTGGGGGAATGTGGGGGCATCTATGGAAGTGGCCTACTCCGCTTCCAAGGGCGGACTCAACGCTTTTACCAGAGCCCTGGCCAAGGAACTGGCGCCCAGCGGCATCGCAGTCAATGCCATCGCCTGCGGCGTCATCGATACCCGGATGAATGCCTGCTTTACGCAGGAGGAACTGGATGACCTGAAAGAGGAGATCCCGGCGGACCGCATCGGCACCCCTGAGGAGGTGGCGGCGCTGGCGGTGAAGCTCCTGGAGTCTCCCGCGTATATGACGGGACAGATCATTACCATCGACGGAGGGTGGACCTGATGGATGTGGAAGCGGTACTGCGCAGGATTGACGAGCTTTTTGATGAAAAACGGGCACAGGAGGCGGAGGACCTTTTGATGAACGCCCTGGCCGCCGCCGTGGATGAGGGAGATGAGATCAGTCTCTTGAAGCTCTTAAACGAGCTCATGGGCGTCTGCCGTGAGACCTCCCAGTGGGAAAAGGGATTTCAGGCGGCAGCGGATGCCATGGAAACAGCGGAACGGGTGGTGCCCCCATCCTCCATTCCCTATGCCACCACGCTGCTGAATGCGGCGACCCTTTACCGCGCCGCCGGCAGACTGGAGGAGTCCTCGGAGCTCTATGACAGGGTCCAGGCCATCTATGAGGAGATCCTGCAGCCGGAGGATCCGCTGATGGCCAGCCTCCTGAACAACCGCTCCCTGCTCTTCCAGGAGATGGGAAAGCCGGATTTGGCACTGGCCTGCCTGGAGCGGGCCCTTGCATTATGCGTGCAGCGGGGGAACCCGTACGAGGAAGCCGTCACCAGGACCAACATCGCCGGCACCAAAGTGATGATGGGAGATGTGGAAGGTGCGGAGAAGGAGGCACGGACGGCCCTCGCAATGTTTGCGGAGCAGGGAGTCCGGGACCAGCATACCTGTGCTGCCCAGTCCGCTCTGGGGAGCTGTCTCTACATCAGGGGAGAGTTCGAAGCAGCCATGGAGGTCTACCGGGAAGCCATGGCGCTCATGGAGATCACCCTGGGCCGGAACGGCTACTACGAGCGGCTGAAGGAAAATTACGAGGCCTGCGCAGCTGCAGCCAGCCCCCGGGGGCTGGACCTCTGCCGAGGGTATTATGAACAATACGGCGCAGGCATGATCGCGGAGCGTTTTCCGGAATACGCCGGGCGGATCGCCGCAGGACTGGTGGGAGAGGGGTCCGACGCCTTCGGGCTGGATGATGCCTACTCCAGGGACCACGACTGGGGACCCTCTTTTTGCCTCTTTGTGACGGAGGAGACTTACGGCGAGATCGGTGAGGCATTGCAGAAAGCCTACGACGCGCTGCCCGATTCCTTCGGCGGCTTTACGAGAGCGCCCGAAGCACAGGGGGCAGGGCGCAGAGGCGTCATCGTCATCGGGGACTTTTACGAGCGTCTCCTCCAGTCCCGCACCTATGAGGGCATCGTCTGGGAAAATGTCAGCGACGCTTCCCTGGCGGCAGCCACAAACGGCGAGATCTGGCGGGATGATGAGGGGATCTTCACCGCTTTCCGGGAAAAACTCCTGCAGGGGTATCCCGCACCCATCCGCTATGCCAAGCTGGCGGAGAGCTGCGGCATCTTCGGACGGGAGGGACAGTACAATCTCTTTCGGCTCATCCGCAGGAAGGACTTCCAGACGGCTTCCCAGTGTCTCCACGATGCGCTGCGCATCGCAAGGAAGATCCATCTCTATGCGGAGGGGCGCTACCCCATCCACGACAAATGGCTCCGGAAGGAGATGGAGCGGACTGAGGCGGGAAGAGCGCTGGAGCAGCTCCTGACCGCCACCTGGAAGGAAGGCATGGGGATCCTCGGAGGAGAGGAGATCTCCCCGCAGAGCGAGAATCTCCTGCAGCTGCGGATGAATCACATCGGGGAAGCCCTGGCCCGGGAGCTCTACGCCACGGACGATATCAGCGATGTGGACCAGAATCTGGCGGATCAGGTGGAGGAGCTGCTGGGCAAGAGCATCGACAGCAGGAAGACCACGGAAGAGCTGGCCATGGAGATCGCCCGGCTGGAATTCGCTGCCTTCGACAGGGTACAGAATGAGGGGGGCAGAGCAGACTGCCAGGACAACTGGCCCGTTTTTTCCATCATGCGCAGGAGCCAGTACCTGACCTGGAACCGCACAATGCTGCTGCAATACCTCTATGATTTCCGCAGGGAGATGCGGCTGGGGCACAATCTCATCACCGAAAAATACGGACGGATGATGGCTTCCACCGCCCCCGAGCGCTATGAGGAGCTGAAGGATCATTTCCCGGCCCTGACGCCTGAAAAGACCGTCATCATCGAGCAGATCGTCGGGATCCAGGTGGGCTGGATGGAAGATTTCGCCTCCCGCTACCCGGGGCTGGCCGGAAAGGCCAGAAGGATCCGCACCGAGCAGGACAGCCCCTTTGAAACCTCCTACGAGACCTACCTGCGGGGAGAGCTGGGCACCTATTCCGACAAAATGCTGGAGCTCTATGCCAGATTCATTGTGGAGCTGGCGGGAAAAGGCGCGAACCTGGCGGAAATGACCATGCGGGAGAGCGCAAGACTCTATGGATACGCAGATCTGGACGCCGCGGAAGCCGCATCTGCAATGTGATACGCAAGGGTCAAAAGTCAAAAATGTGAGTCATGCTTGACAGAACTAGCATTTTTGACATAGTGACCCGTGGTATCGATTTGTTACATAAAATGTTATATGTGATATCCCTGTCAAAACAGGCCGGAAATTCAGAAAAATAAACCTGTTTTAGTATTTGACAAACCGTGGATGGGGTGATATATTTTTACTTGGTTGTAACATTTTTGTAATAAATCGGATCACAATTTCGCAACAGATCCTTTGCAGATAACGACGAAGAGGGCACAAATAATGAAGCGTACCATCATCCGAATGGCAGGATGTGCGGCAGTTTCCGCATTTCTTTTGTCCGGTTGTTTCGGGTTTACCAGCAAAGCAGCGCTGTTCAGCGGCGGTGTGGGCACACTCATCGGAGACGGAACGGGACTTGACACCATTGTCGGAGAACTCGACCCGAATGTGGATATCAAGACTCCCTACGGACTGTCCGATCTCCCGGAGGATTCTCTGAAGCTCCTGATGACAGACGAGGAGCTGGAGGAAGAGTTCTTCAGCAACCTGGTCATCGCACAGGTCACCAGATATGTGAACGTGAGGAGCCTCCCCAGCGAGGAGGGTGAGATCCTCGGCAAACTGTATAACAATTCCGTCGGAACCTTTATCGAGGAAGAGGACGGATGGTATCTGATCGAATCCGGTTCCGTCAGAGGCTACGTCAAAGGTGAGTTCTGTGTCACCGGCGAGGAAGCGGTAGCGCTGGCGAAGGAAGTGGGAACCAGATTCGCAACGGTGGACACCACCACCCTGAAGGTTCGTTCCGATTCCGACATCGAGTCCAAGGTCATCGGACTGGTGCCCGGCGGCGACGATCTGGTGGTGCTGGAAGAGACTGACGACTGGGCGAAGGTCGATGTCGAGGAAGGCACCGGCTGGGTTTCCAAGGACTATGTAGAGTTCCATACCGAATTCGTCAAGGCCGAGTCCAAGGCGGAAGAGGAAGCGAGACTTGCCCGGGAAAAGGCGGAGCGTGAGAAGGCTGCGGCGGCTGCCAGAAAGACTTCCTCCTCCAAGAGCAGCTCCTCCGGGAATTACGTTCCCGTGGGCGGCGGCAGTGAGAGCGGCAACGCGGTTGCCAATTACGGACTGCAGTTCGTGGGTAACCCCTACGTATACGGCGGTACCAGCCTCACCAACGGATGTGACTGTTCCGGATTCGTCATGAGTGTTTATGCGGCATTCGGCGTATCCCTCCCCCACTCCTCCAAGTCCGACCGCAGCGTCGGTTACGCGGTGGACGGCGGACTGGATGCAGCGCAGCCCGGAGACATCATCTGCTACTCCGGCCATGTAGCCATCTACATCGGCGGCGGCCAGATCGTACATGCCTCCAACTCCAAAACCGGCATCATCGTTTCCAACGCCGGCTATCGTACGCCCCTTGCGATCCGCAGAATCTTCTGATGACGCAGGGCACAGATGAGATCTTTCAGGCCTCCCCTTTCGGGAGGCCTTTTGCTTTCCTCTCTTTTTTGCGACGAATCCTGGGAGAGGGTCAGGAAAAAGCAGAAATCTCCGCATAAAAACCCACGACGGAGAGGTAGCGAAGGGTTTTTCTGGATGTTATAATATGCTCGGAAACAGTGTTAACGGATGCATCTCCCGTCGGGAGACATAAAAAAGGTGAAAGTATGGATTACAATGTAAAAAGTGACCTGGTAAAACAGCTCGCCCAGAGCATGGGGCTGCAGGGAAAGACCGCAAAGCAGCCCTCCAATTTCGACGCGGCCACCGGCACCCTTTATATCGGCAGCAAGGTCTATACCCCCGATCAGATCGAGGAGGCCAGAGAGTTTATGCACGCCATGATCGACAAGACCAGGCCCCTGGGGGACACTGCCTACCAGTCCTATGAGATCGCAGAGTACGCCATCAAGCTGACCCAGCGTCTCGTCATGGAGAAAAAGGGCAGGATCGTCATCGAAGAAGAGTGATCCTATAGCGCACAACACAATATAAGAAAGACCTGTCACAGCCCATCCCTTCCCGCCGGAAGGGGTGGGTTTTTCTTTCTCATGAGGTTCGGGCTCACGGTTTTGACCGGCACGGGAGCACATGACAATAATCGGGAAAAAGAGAGAAAAATCCGGTGTGTAAACAGGGGACGGATTTGGATATAATGAAAAGGTAAATGCGGTAACAGACCTTAACGCCCGCAGCCCGGGCATCAAAGGAGAATCGTTCTTGAGCAGTAAACACATTTATCTCGATCAGGTAGGCTTTCTTCCCGCGGGAGGAAAGCGTGCGGTTTTGAATTTCCCCGCGGAGGATTTTACGGTGACGGACGCTGCCGGACAGGTGGTGTATCGCGGCCGGGTATCCCATTTCGGCACCGATGACATCTCCGGGGTGGACACCTATGTGGCGGACTTTGACGATTTTGAGACGCCCGGTGCCTACCGGGTACAGGCGGGGGGTGCATCCTCCGCGTCCTTTGCGATCTCGGAGCAGGCCTATGACGGGCTCTTCCGGGACATTTGCAAAACCTTCTATTACTTGCGCTGCGGCGCGGGGCTTTCGGAGGAATATGCCGGCCTTTACGTCCATGGCGCATGTCATGATACCCTTGCGGTGCCCTTTGCGGACCCGGCGGCGCCCGGCAGGGATGTGACCGGCGGCTGGCACGATGCGGGGGATTACGGCAGGTATTCCACGGCGGGCGCAGTGGCGGCAGCCCATATCCTTCTGGCGGTTCGCTTTTTCGGGAATCTGAAGGATCTGTCCTTCCATATTCCGGCCGTTCCCTGCGATCAGGGGGTTTTGCCGGATATCCTGGCGGAAGTAAAATACGAGCTGGACTTTCTGCTGAAGATGCAGCGGGAGGACGGTGCCGTCTGGCACAAGGTTTCCACCCGCTATCACGCGGCATTCGTCATGCCCGAGGAGGATCGTGGTCAGCTCTATCTCTATGATCCGTCCTCCATGGCAGCAGCGGATGTGGCAGCGGTCTTTGCGCTGGCTTATACCGTTTATAAGGACTATGATGCGGCCTATGCGGATCGTTTGCTTACCGCAGCCCGCAGGAGCCACGACTGGCTCATGGCCCATCCCGAACCGGTACTTTTCAAGAATCCGCCGGACTCCGGCACCGGAGAGTACGGGGAGTGGGAGGATATCTCCAACCGTTACTGGGCGGCCTGTGCATTGTATGAAGCCACGGGAGAGGAAGCCTTCCTGAAGGAAGCGGAGGGTTATACCGCCATTTTGGAGGGGCCGATGTCGGAACGCAGATGGGTGCCCGGGCTCACGGGTATGGGCTGGGCGCCGGTGTCCGGACTGGGGAGTCTCTCCCTCCTGCTTTCGGGGGAGGAGAATGACCTGACCGGCCGCGTCCGGGCAGCCCTTCTCAAAGCGGCGGAGGAGTCTGTAAAAGTGGCATCCCGCAACGGCTTCGGCCTTTGCATGAAGCCTGCGGACTTTTTCTGGGGCAGCAACATGGAGCTGGGAAAGCACCTGATGATCCTGACGGTGGCGGATCTCCTGCAACCCTCGGAAAGCTATGAACGCGCCATCCAAAAGGGTCTGGATTACCTCCTGGGATGCAATGCGCTGGCCATCAGCTTTGTCACCGGGAACGGAGAGCGGGCCTTCCGGAATCCGCACTTGCGTCCCACGGCGGCGGACAATGTGGAGGATCCCTGGCCGGGGCTGGTCTCCGGCGGTCCCAATGCGGGACGTCAGGACGCCACCGGGAAGGACCTGGCACCGGACCTGCCGCCCATGTGCTGCTACCTGGACAGGGTGGAGAGTTATTCCTTTAATGAGATCACCATTTACTGGAATTCTCCGTTTGTTTTTGTTCTGGCGGGGATCTATGAAAAAAGAAAATGAGAAGGGGGCTTGAACAATGGATGTATCACACAGAAAGGCAACAGTGAAGCTACACTTTACGGACCGGACAGGGAAGCCTGTCGCCGGCAGGCAGGTGAAGGCGGAGCAGCGCAGTCACAGTTTCCTCTTCGGCTGCGGCGGTTTCGTTTTTGCACCCTACCTGGCGAAGCAGACCCCGGAGCTGAAAAATCTGGCGGATCTCTGGCTGGATGTTTTCAACTATGCAACCCTGCCTTTTTACTGGGGCATGTTTGAGCCCGTGGAGGGGGAACCCCACACAGAGGAGCTGATGCGCACCGCCCTGTTCCTGAAGGAGAGGGGCGTGCGGGTGAAGGGACACCCCTTATGCTGGCACACGGTCTGCGCCGACTGGCTCATGAAGTATGACAACACCACCATCCTGGAAAAGCAGCTGGGCCGCATCGACCGGGAGGTGACCGGTTTCAAAGGCGTGATCGATATGTGGGACGTGATCAATGAGGTGGTGATCATGCCCGTCTTTGACAAATATGACAATGCCGTCACAAGACTTTGCAAAGAGTACGGCAGAGTGGATCTGGTGAAGAAGGTCTTTGACGAAGCAAAGCGCTGCAATCCGGGCGCAACATTGCTGTTGAACGATTTTAACACTTCCGAGCATTATGCGGAGCTCATCGAACAGTGCCTGGACGCAGGGATCCCCATCTCCGCCATCGGCATCCAGTCCCATCAGCACCAGGGGTACTGGGGACCGGAGAAGCTGGAGGAAGTGCTGGAGCGCTTCTCCCGTTTCGGCCTGCCCCTGCACTTTACGGAAAATACCCTGATCTCCGGAGAACTTATGCCGCCTCACATTGAGGACCTGAACGACTGGGTGGTGGAGGAGTGGCCCTCCACGCCGGAAGGGGAGGAGCGGCAATGCCGTGAGGTGGAGGAGATGTACCGGATCCTCTTTTCCCACCCTCTGGTGGAAGCCATCACCACCTGGGACTTTACGGACGGCGCATGGCTGAAGGCGCCCAGCGGCTTCGTCCGTCTGGACGGCACCCCGAAGCCCTCCTACCATATGCTCAAAAAGCTCATCCGGGAGGAGTGGCACACGGAGGAGACCCTCACCACCGACGAGAACGGCGTGGCGACCCTGGAGGGCTTCAAGGGGACCTATGCCTTCTGCGCAGGCGGTGCCTCGGGATCCGCAGACCTCTCGGAAAACGGAGAGATCACCGTGGTCCTGGATTAAGGTCCGGGAGCGGATGAGATCCATAGTCCGGCCCTGCGGTTTTCTAATTCTCCGAAACAGAGGAAAAAGCAGATCCTAATCCACGGAACGCGCCGTTTTTTTCTCCCGCCCGGTTTTCTATAATAAGATCATCAAAGGAAACACAGACCCCCAAAAAGGAGGACAGGGATATGATCATTTTATCGATTTTATTTATTTGTGCATTGATCTCTCTGGCAGGCAGGCTGGCATTCTTCGCTATCAAAGCTTCCTGGAAGATCACGAAGTTTCTGGTGTCCGTCGTATTCTTCCCCGTGCTTCTGCTCTTCCTTCTTTTTAAGGGAGCGATTGTTTTGGCACTGGTAGGACTCCTGGTCTTCGGACTCCTCTCCCTGGTGGGCGGTGCGGTAGCATAAAACGCTTTTCAAAAAACTGCTTTTCTCCTGTGTTTGTTTACACCCGTTTCCCGGTGGGGCGCTTCGGAGGCGCAAGGCTTCCAGAGGTGCCCCGCCTTTTTTGAAGATGCTGAAAGTTTAAAAAGCAAGGGATTTTTTCATCACGGATGCTATTTGTGAAAAATTGACAAAGGGTATCTTGTCAAGGGTCAAAACAAAATTTTTCTTCGGATTAAATATCCACAGGTTGGGTGGTAAAAAAGGCCAAAAATACGACTTATGCACTAAGTTATACACATTATCCACCGATTTCCACCGGAAAAAACGATGGAATTTATGGAAACTTTAGGAACATATGTTTTGGAAAAATAGACAAAATTTTTTAAAATCACCGGAAAAACAATTTTCAGCCCTTTAAATCAAATGTTGTAACAATTCTGACAACTTTCGAAAATTGTTGATATAAATAGGCTGATTATGGTATGATGTCTTTACAATAGAAACGGGCAAAAACCCGAAAGAAGGCGAGGGATGCATATGAAGTTTGTTATCATCGGAAGAAACATCGAGGTAACCCCCGGACTGAAGAGTGCAGTAGAGGACAAGATCGGTAAGCTGGAAAAGTATTTTACGCCTGATACGGAAGTGCATGTGGCGCTGAGCGTAGAGAAGAATCAGCAGAAGATCGAGGTAACGATCCCCGTGAAGGGAACCATCATCCGCTC
>JAILAF010000054.1 GCA_024681775.1 Lachnospiraceae bacterium | reverse complement strand
CTCGATCTTGTCCAGTGCATTTTCCACCACCTTGCGGATGGGAACCAGATCCTCTGTATTCCGGTTCTGTACCAGGTCAAAAATGGATTTTTCCGTCTTCTCCAGGATCTCATCCACGGCAGTGGCATCCCGGTAGCATTCTCCCGTGATCTCCTCGGAAGCATGGATCAGCCTGCGGAGCACGGATTTCTCGGAAACAATACGGCAATACTCCTTGATATTGGCGGAGGTAGGCACCGTTCCGATGAGCTCCTGTGCATAGCGCAGATCACTGACCTCAGGGGCCACGTTCTTTTCCCGGAGCTTGCTCTGGAGGGTGACCAGATCCACAGGCTTTCCGGCCTGCTCCAGCTCCACCATGGCATCAAACACGATGCCGTATATACGATTATAAAAGTCCTCCCCTGTGAGGACCTCGGAAGCGGCAATGATGGCATCGCGGTCCAGGAGCATCGCCCCCAGAACGCTCTTCTCCGCTGCGTCGTCATGGGGAGGAATGTTCCTGACGATGTTATTTTCGGGAAAACCGTCCATTACCCTTCCTCCACTCTGACATGCAGCTTCCCCGTCACCTCCGGATGAAGCTTTACAGCCACGTCGTAGCCGCCGAAATTCTTCAGCGCTTCGGGCAGCACGATCTTTTTCTTATCGATCTCGATGCCGCATTGCTCCTTGCAGGCGGTGGCGATCTCCTTGGAAGACACGGAGCCGAAGGCTTTTCCGCCGGCGCCGGCCTTGATCCTGGTGACCACTGTCAGCTCCGACAGCTTCGCTGCCAATTCCTTCGCCGCATCCAGCTGCTCCTGTGCGATCTTGGCCTCATTGGCCTTCTGGAGCTTTAAGTCATTGATGTTCTTCGGCGTCGCCTCGATGCCGATCTTCTTGGGCAGGATGTAGTTCCTTGCGTGACCGTCGCTGACCTCGATCACCTCTCCCTTCTTGCCCAGATTCTTGTCGTCCTTTAACAAAATGATCTTCATAATCTCTCTCCAATCCCCTTATAGTTCTCCGCTTTCTTCCATGGCGTCGATGGTGGACTTCAGAGCCCCGATGGCCTCTGCGATACCCACGCCCTCCATCTGGCACGCCGCCACATTCATATGTCCGCCGCCACCCATACGCTCCATGATGAGCTGCACATTCACTTCGTCGATGGAACGGGCGCTGATGTTGATCTTGCCCTGATAATCCGTGAGTACAAAGCTGGCTCTGACGCCCCGCATATTCAGGAGCTCATTGGCCGCCTGGGCGCCGATGACCAGCGGGCTGGGCAGATCGTCTGCGGTACAGACGGAAATGGCATAGCATTTCTTGTAGATCTCCGCCTGACTGACGGCATCGGCCTTGGCCTTGTATTCCGATGCATCCGCCCGGAACATCTTGCGCACGCGGGTCATATCCGCACCGCATCTGCGCAGGAAGGCAGCCGCCTCAAAGGTACGGACACCGGTCTTGGTCAGGAAGTTATTGGTATCTACGGTGATACCGGAATACATGCAGTCCGCCTCCTCGGGACGGATCTTGGCATTGTCCTGGATGTATTGCAGGATCTCGGAGATCATCTCGCAGGCCGAGGAAGCATAGGGCTCCACGTAGGAAAGGGTGGCATTCTCGATGATCTCATTGCCGGCTCTGTGATGATCCAGCACCACGATGCTCTTACAGTATTTCAAAAGCTCCGGACATTCCGTGATGGAAGGCTTGTTCACATCCACCACCACCAGCACCACATTGCTGCCGGCCATCTCGATAGCCGTCTCGCCGGAGATGATGGCGTCCTCGTAATCCGGCCCGTTGCGGAAGGAATCGATGAGCGGGCGGATATCGGAGGTGGGCTGATCCAGAACGATATGACATTTCTTATTCAGCATGCGGCTGATACAGTAGATACCCACCGCAGAACCGAAGGCGTCGGCATCGGGGTTCCGGTGTCCCATGACCAGCACCAGGTCCCTGGCGGAAATGATCTCTCTGAGCGCGTGGGCCTTGACTCTGGCCTTCACGCGGGTGCTCTTCTCCACCTGCTGGCTCTTACCGCCGTAGTAGGTCACCGCCTCGGGAGTCTTGATGACCGCCTGGTCGCCGCCGCGGCCCAGGGCGATGTCAATGGCATTTCGGGCAAATTCGTAATTCTGCGCATAGGTCAGTCCGTCCACGCCCAGACCGATACTGATGGTGACGGCCATCTCGTTGCCGATGCTGACCTTCTTGATATCCTCCAGCAGATCGAAGTGATTTTCCTGGAGCTGCGCCACCGTCTTCTTCCGCAGGATCAGGAGGTATTTGTCCTTCTCCATCTTGCGGCAGATGCCGTCCAGGCCGGAAATATACTTGTTGATACGTCTGTCGATGAGGGCCACCAGAAGGCTCTGACGGACCTCCTCGATGCTCTCCAGCGCTTCGTCGTAATTGTCCAGGTAGACCATGCCCACGCAGAGGCTCTGATCGTCCACTTCCTGGAGGGCCAGGTGCAGGGCAGTGACATCGAAGAGAAAGACCGCCACCAGGAATCCGTCATACCCCTGGGCATCGATCATATCGCTGTGTTCCGCCATCTCCTTCAGCGGGATCCTGCGCAACGAGACATTGTAATCCCGTCCCTCGTACTCCAGATCACAGTTCATCTGATCCGGCGTACCGTTGCCGGGAAGCCTGTCCTTGGTAATGGTCGGGAACAGGGTGGTGATGGACTTCCTGTAACCCCTGGGCTGGTGACAGACTCCTTCAAAGGCGGAATTGGTCCACATGACCTTCCCATCCTCGTCCAGGAGGGCGTAGGGCACCTCCAGATCCCGCAGGAGCTTCCGCTGGATCTGCCCGTACTCCGTTGCAAAGCTGATCAGTTCATTCATGATCAGCGGCTTGTTGTAATAGTACAGTGTCAGGGTGATGGCAAAATACAGCCCCGTGAAAACGGAAAGGATCACGGCAGCCGTCAGGTCCACCATAAACATGGACATGGTCACTGCCAGAAGAATAAAGCCCAGATAAATGCTGAACCGCATGTAGGTGCGTATGCGCCCCTTTAACCTGATGCGTTTTTTCATATCGTCCCTCATCTTTGAAGCCGTTAAAAACCGATAACCATTATACCATATAAGGCAGGAGTTTTTCCACCCATGTCACAAGTCCAGGAACCCTTGCGGGAAGAGGGCCGAAGCGTATTCTCGGCACAAAAACAGCCGGTTTTTATTCTGCGCGTGGCTTTATCGCGAAAAAAACCGGCAGTCCAAAGGGACTGCCGGTCAAAGGGTGCCTTAAATCTGATCTTACTGCTGAACGTAAGGCAGAAGTGCCAGCTGACGTGCTCTCTTGATCGCAGTGGTCAGCTCTCTCTGATGCTTAGCGCAATTGCCGGTGATACGGCGGGGAAGGATCTTTCCTCCCTCAGAGATATACTTCTTCAGCTTTGCAGCATCTTTGTAATCAATGACATTATCCTTACCACAGAAAACGCAAACCTTCTTACGTCTGTGCATGCCGCCCTTTCTTCTCACAGGGCCATCAGGTCTGTCGGACTTAACAAAAGCCATTTTTGGTTCCTCCTAATTCGTACCTGGTCAACATTGTAGCGTATCGCTTAGTTAAACGGTAAATCCTCAATCACGCCGCTGGGGACATTGATGAAATCATCCCCGCCTGCGGGTGCGGGAGCTCCTGCGCCGTTACCGGCTGCGGGCTGACCGCCTCCATAATTACTCTGAGAAGATTTGCTCTCGGCAAATTCCACCTCATCAACCAGGATCTGCACGGAATAAACCTGCTGTCCTTCCTTGTTGGTGTAATTATCGTTCTGGATCCTTCCCACAACGACAACCTTGGTTCCCTTCTTCAGATACTTCTCGACAAACTCTCCCTGACGGCCGAAGGAAGTGCAGTTAAAAAAGTCTGCATCCGGCTCGCCTTCACGCTTGCGGCTGCGATCCACAGCAATGCTGTATCTTGCGATCGCCATCTGTCCGTTGGCGTTCTGAGTGTATCGAACCTCAGGATCACGGGTAAGTCTACCCATCAGGATTACCTTATTCATAATTGTTCTCCTTCTTAAGCCTCGTCGGGTCTAACGATCAAGAACCTGAGAACATTGTCCATGATGCGGATTCTGTGCTCGATCTCAGCGGGAGCAGTAGGCTCTGCATCAAAGCGGATGAAGAAGTAATACCCCTCCTTCTGCTTCTGGATCTCGTAGGCAAGCTTCTTTCTTTCCCACGCATCCACCTCGGTGATGTTGCCGCCAAATCGCTCGATGAGAGCCTTGCACTTGTCAACAACTGCAGTTCTCTCGTCGTCCTCGATGTTAGCGCTCACAACGATGGCCAACTCATACTTGTTCATTTAGTTACCTCCTTTTGGTCTCTGGCCCACTGTTTTCCCGCAAAAAACGCGGCAATGAGCAAGGAAAATAATATACCACGGAGGAATATGATACCATAAGGGGCTCGAAATGGCAAGGAAATCTTATTTCGGCATTTTCAACAAAACCGAACTAAAATCCCGCGTTCCCTTGTGAAATATTACTAATCATGATAAAATATGATGCTAGGGTCAAACGTCAAAAACGAGAGTCATGCTTGCATGGACGAGCGTTTTTGAATGATTGACCCGCACAAACATGAGCAAGAAGCAATTTCCTGCGAAGCATGGAAATTAGCGGATTGCGAATGCATGACAACAGAGCGCAAAGCGGTCTGTTGTAGTGTAGGATTGCATGAGTTGCAAAGCAACGAAGCAATCCGTGGCATCAGATAAATATGACTTCCGGCCCCGTCCGGGGCTGAATAAACCAGAAGGAGAATGCTATGTCAAAAGAAATGATTGCAATGATCCTAGCCGGCGGTCAGGGTTCCCGTCTCTATGCCCTCACCGACAAGCTGGCGAAACCTGCGGTCCCTTTCGGCGGAAAATACCGTATCATCGATTTCCCGCTGTCCAACTGTGTCAATTCCGGTATTGATACGGTGGGGATCCTCACCCAGTATCAGCCTCTGGTCCTGAACGAATATATCGGTCACGGCCAGCCCTGGGATCTGGATCGTCTCTACGGCGGCGTCCACATCCTTCCTCCTTATCAGAAGGCCAGCGGTTCCGACTGGTACAAGGGAACGGCAAATGCCATCTATCAGAACCTTTCCTTCATCCGGCGCTTTGATCCCGAGTATGTGATCATCCTTTCGGGCGACCAGATCTGCAAACAGGACTACAGCGATTTCCTGGATTTCCACAAGAAAAACGACGCGGAATTCAGCGTGGCTGTCATGGAAGTGCCCTGGGACGAGGCATCCCGTTTCGGTCTCATGGTCACCGATTCCTCCGACCGCATCACCGAGTTCCAGGAGAAGCCCAAGGAGCCCAAATCCAACCTGGCATCCATGGGGATCTACATCTTTAACTGGGATATTCTGGAGAAGTACCTGACGGACGACGAGGCGGACCCCAATTCCTCCAACGACTTCGGCAACGACATCATCCCCGCTCTTCTGAGAGACCAGCGCAGGATGTACGCATACCGCTTCTCCGGCTACTGGAAGGATGTGGGAACCATCTCCTCTCTCTGGGAAGCCAACATGGAGGTGCTGGATCCCGAGAACAGCGGTATCGACCTCTTCGACACGGAGTGGAAGATCTACAGCCGCAACAGCGGACTCCCCGGCCATGTGGTCGGCAAGGAAGCCGTCATCGAGGATTCCATGATCACTGACGGTTGTGTCATAGGCGGAACCGTCCGCCACTCCATCCTCTTCTCCGGCGTCACTGTAGAGGAGGGGGCGGTTGTTGAGAATTCCGTCGTTATGAGCGGCACCGTGATCTCCTCCGGAAGCCGCGTGACCCACAGCATCATCGCAGAGGATGTGAAGCTGGGTGAGAATGTGAAAGTGGGCGCTGTGCCCACCGGACCCGCCAAAGAGATCGCCACCATCGGTTCCGGCATCACCGTCGGCAAGGGTGCCGTTATCGGTCCCAAGGCAATGATCAAAGAGGATGTAAAGGAGGGCGAGGTCCATGATTAAATCCAATCAGCAGGATGCCCTGGGCATCATTTTTGCGAACAGCTACGACAAAGAGGTCAGTTCGCTGGTGAACGAAAGGCTGATGGCTTCCATCCCCTTCGCCAGCAGATACCGCCTCATCGATTTTAATCTTTCCAGCATGGTGAACAGTAACATCCACAATATTACCGTCATCGTCCGGAAAAACTACCGCAGCCTGCTCCGCCACATCGGTGCCGGCAGACCCTGGGATCTCTCCCGTAAGCAGGGAGGCCTGAACGTCGTTCCTCCCTATGCGGAGAAAAATGTAAAGGTCTACTACGGCCGGGTGGAGGCTCTGGCTAGCATCCTTCTGTTTTTGAAGCAGCAACGGGAGGAATACGTCTTTATCACGGATTCCAACATCGCCTTCAACTTCGACTACAGGGCAATGCTCGCCTTCCACAAGGCAAACAACGCGGATGTGACCATCGCTTACAGGAACGAAGCCATTCCCTACGGCTTCATGAACCTGCAGACCACCGCGACTTCGGATCTGTATTACACCCTTTCCATGAATGACGGCCGTGTCACCAGCATTCATACGAACCCGAAGGACTACGGTCCCCAGAACCTGTCCATGAACATCTACCTGATCCGCAGAGAGCTGCTGATCCAGCAGATCGAGCAGTCCTACGCCGACGGCAAGACCTTCTTCGAGAGAGACATCCTCTCTCCCAAGCTGGACCAGCTGCGGGTCTACGGCTACGAGTTCAAGGGCTACGCTGCCCGGATCACGGACATGGTCAGCTACTATAATGAGAATATGAAGCTTCTGGATCCGGAGAACCTGCATGCGCTGTTCTCTCCCTCCAAAGTCTACACCACCGTCCGGGACGACAATCCCACCCGCTACATCGGCAGCCCGAAGGTACACAGCTCCATGGTGGCCGACGGTTGTATCATCGAGGGCACGGTTGAGAACTGTGTGCTGTTCCGCGGCGTCAAGATCGGCAAGGGCACTGTGATCCGCAACAGCGTCATCATGCAGGATACCGTCATCGCCGGGAACTGCACGCTGGATTACCTCATCGCCGACAAGAACGTGGAGATCTCTTCCGGCACCGAGCTGAAGGGCAGCCCTTCCTTCCCGCTCTTCATCCCCGGCTTCAAGCAGATTTAGTAAAACAAAAAAATGCCCCGGCTTCGGCAAGCCGGGGCATTTTATCAACACAGGACAGACAGTGTGAGTGTGAGTGTGAATGCGAAGCATTCATAGTTCTTGCATACGAGCGTGGTCCTTTCATGCGAAGCATGAACTACATGAATGCGAAGCATGAACTACATGAACGCGAAGCGTTCATGGTTCTTGCGAGCTCCGCTCGCATGAACTTACATAGAAGGTTCATACGGCATCACGGTACTCTTGATCCGCTTCGCCTCATTCAGCGCCACATTGGAATGGCGGATCCAATCGGAAATGGAGGATCTTCCGTCCCACTGCTCTACGCCGAAACTGAGGCTGACAGGCTTTTTCCCGCGGCAGATATCGGTGTAGGAAAAAGCATCCACGATCTGAAAGCACAGCGCCTGGGCGGCGTCAATGTCACGGTTCGTCAGGATCAGAAACTCATCGTCCTCATAGCGGAAGGGCTGGATGTTCTTGATCTCCAGCAGGATCCGCCCCAGGGCTTTGAGGTATTCGTCTCCCACCTGCCTGCCCATGGAGGCGTTGATGCCCTCCAGATAGTCCACATCGATGGCAATGAGGGAATGGGGTGTCGACAGATCCTTGTCCTTCAGCACCTCCTCAAAGGCCTCCCGCAGGGCTTTCCGGTTCCGGAGCCCCGTCAGGGGATCCACATATCCGGCGTTGAGCATGTTCTCAAAAATGGCGTACTTCATGTTCTCCAGCGCCGCCAGGCGGATGCTCAGGAAGAGAACGGTCAGCACCACGATGATAAAGAGCACCTGGTTGATGATCCGCAGCTGTCCGTTGCCGCGGAAATGCTCATAATCGTGGGGCAGGATCAGCGCGGTGACGTAATACGCCACCAGCTCCACAACGATGGACGCGATGGCCACATTGATCAGCACCTTTCTGGAGCCGTAGGCCACGGATACCAGCATGGGGATCACAAAGAGAATCACCAGGATCTCGAACGCGGCGTGGAAGAGGTACATGGAAAATGCCAGGGTAAACATGGCTACGATGGGGGCGTAGGTGACCGCGTGATTTTTGAAACGGCGCTGACGATGCACGAGGCTGGCAAGGGTAAGGCCCAGGGCGTTTACCAGCAGCGGGCAGAACAGATACAGCACGATGTATTCCGCCAGCGTAACATACATGGCGTTGAGAAAGGTAATGAAAAAGAAAAAGACAGCCTCCACGGCGAACTGAATGGCGGCGCCCACCAGGCAAGCGTGGATCATCTGATCCTCGAAGCGGTACAGCACCTCACGAAAGTCCTTCTCCCGGCTGTCGATCTGTATCTCAAAGGCTTTGTTCTGATCTTTCATCTGATAAAATCCTTCCTCTGTGCGGACAGGGCCGCTTTTTAGCATGGATCTGGCAGATAATAAGCAGTCTTTCAAAATTTAACAATAGTTTAGCACACTTTTTCGATTAGGAAACGGATTTTTCCACACTTTTCACGGAAAGCAGGGAAAACAGCACTTAAGGAAACGGAGGTCACTAATATGGAACAAAACGAATTAAGCAGCAAGATCAAAGAATTGCAGGAGATCGTAGACTCCCACAGCAGGATCGTTTTTTTCGGCGGTGCCGGTGTCTCCACGGAAAGCGGTATTCCGGACTTCCGCAGCGTTGACGGGCTCTATCACCAGCAATATGACTATCCTCCGGAGACCATCCTCAGCCACAGCTTCTATCTGCGGAACCGGGAGGAATTCTACCGCTTCTACCGGGCCAAGATGCTCTGTCCCGATGCGAAGCCCAACGACGCCCACAAGAAACTGGCAGAGCTGGAGGCCGCGGGAAAGCTCATCGGCGTGGTGACGCAGAACATCGACGGTCTGCACCAGGCTGCCGGCAGCAAAAAGGTCTACGAGCTTCACGGCTCCGTGCTGCGGAACTACTGTGAGCGTTGCCATGAATTCTACGATCTGAAATACCTGATGAGCACCACAGGGGTCCCCACCTGTGAAAAATGCGGTTCCCCTATCAAACCGGATGTGGTACTCTACGAAGAGGGGCTGGACAGTGATACCATAAACGGCGCAGTTTCCGCCATTGCTTCCGCGGATGTGCTCATCATCGGCGGCACTTCCCTGGCAGTTTATCCCGCGGCAGGTCTCATCGACTATTTCCGGGGAGACAAGCTGGTGGTCATCAACATGTCGCCCACAGACCGGGACAGGTACGCGGATCTGCTGATCTCCGCTCCCATCGGGAAGGTACTTTCGCAGATTCATGTTTGAAAGAAAGCGCTGATGCGCCTTCCTTCCAAACAGCAATTGATGCATGCGCACCAATTACGCATTTCGAGAAATCACATCCGTGATTTCTCTTCATGAAGGGGGAATACTCAAATGATCATTAAAATCCTGATGTTGCTGCTCTTTTTCGGCGTCATGATCGGCGTCGGCTTCTACTGCCGTAAAAACGCCACGGACGTGAACGGCTTCGTTCTGGGCGGCAGAAGCGTGGGGCCCTGGCTCACCGCCTTTGCTTACGGCACCAGCTATTTCTCCGCCGTGATCTTTGTGGGATACGCGGGACAGTTCGGCTGGAAATACGGTATTGCCTCCACCTGGATCGGTATCGGCAACGCGCTTCTGGGATCCATGCTGGCATGGCGCGTTCTGGGCAGGCGTACCCGCATCATGACCCAGCATCTGGACTCCGCCACCATGCCGGAATTTTTCGGCGAGCGCTTCCACTCCAAGGGACTGAAGATCGCAGCGTCCATCATCATATTTATCTTTATGATCCCCTACACCGCCTCTCTGTATAACGGACTCTCCCGTCTCTTCGGTATGGCCTTCCACATCGACTACACCGTGTGTATCATCGTGATGGCCTTCCTGACGGGGATCTACGTCATCGCAGGCGGATATATGGCCACCGCCATCAATGATTTTATCCAGGGCATCATCATGCTCTTCGGCATCGTGGCGGTGATCCTGGCAGTGCTGAACTCCAGGGGCGGTTTTCTGGAGGCGCTGAACAGCCTGGCGTTGGTTTCCGACGAGAATGTCAGTTCCACCCCCGGCGTCTTTAATTCCTTCTTCGGTCCGGATCCCATCAACCTCATCGGCGTCGTGATCCTGACCTCCCTGGGCACCTGGGGACTGCCGCAGATGGTGCAGAAGTTCTACGCCATCAAATCCGAGCATTCCATCACCCAGGGGACCATCATCTCCACCCTCTTTGCAGGGATCGTGGCCGGCGGCTGCTACTTCCTGGGTGGCTTCGGCAGACTCTTCTCCGACTCCGTGGACGTGAAGGCGGAAGGCTTCGATGCCATCATTCCTGCCATGCTCAGCAACCTGAGTCCCGCGCTCATCGGTCTGGTGGTGATCCTGGTACTCTCTGCATCCATGTCCACCCTGTCCTCTCTGGTCATGACTTCCAGCTCCACCCTGACCATTGACTTCATCAAGGGCAACATCGTAAAGGATATGCCGGAGAAAAAGCAGGTCCTCTGGATCCGGGTCCTCATCGTGGTCTTCATTGTGATCTCCGTGATCCTGGCCATCATTCAATACAAGTCCAACGTGACCTTCATTGCACAGCTCATGGGCGTCTCCTGGGGGGCCATGGCCGGTTCCTTCCTGGCACCTTTCCTCTACGGACTCTACTGGAAGCGCACCACCAAGGCCGGGTGTCTGGCAAGCTTTGTCTTCGGTGCAGGGTTCATGACCGTAAACATGTTCTTCCGCAGCACCCTGCCCACCCTGCTCCAGTCTCCCATCAACGCAGGGGCCTTCGCCATGATCGCGGGACTCCTCATCGTTCCCCTGGTCTCTCTCATCGGCAAAAAGCCCGCACAGAGCGAGGTTGACCGGATCTTCAGCTGCTACAACAAGAAGAACGAAGTGCCCGTCACCCAGTCGCTGGAGTAAAACGGGCTTCCGGGAGAAGCACCTTCGGAAGGGATCAAAAACGCACAAAAAAGGGATCGGAGCGTTTACTCCGGTCCCTTTTCTTTGTTTATTGTTATGCGTACCGCTCCGGTCCTACAGGAAAAATGCCGGGATCCGCAGGAGGAAGGCCACGATCCAGGCCACAGCGCTCTGGAAAAGAACCATACGCAGTGCGGCGCGGCGGCCCGCTTCCCGCTTTACTGCGGCCACAGCCGCAACGCAGGGGGTATAAAGCAGGCAAAACACCAGGAAGATAAATGCGGTGTAGGGCGTCATGGCACTTCTGAGCCCCTCCACACCGCCGTAGAGGACCGTGAGCATGGATACCACGCTTTCTTTGGCCAGGAAGCCGGAAATCAGGGAAGTCACCACCTTCCAGTTGCCAAATCCCAGAGGAGCGAAAAGCGGAGCGATCCAACCGGCAAGCAGTGCCAGGATGCTCTGCTCGGAGTCACTTACCAAGTTGAAGGCGGGATCGAAATTCTGCAGGAACCATACTACCACGGTTCCGACGAAGATCACGGTGAACGCCCGCTGCAGGAAGTCCTTTGCCTTGTCCCACATCAGCATCAGGACGTTCCGCGCGCCCGGCATGCGGTAATTGGGAAGTTCCATCACGAAGGGGACCGCCTCCCCTTTGAACACCGTGTTTTTCCCGATGAAGGCGATTAGGATCGCCACGATGATGCCGATAAAGTATAATCCGATCATCACCAGTGCTCCGTGCTTCGGGAAGAAAGCCGCGGTAAAGAAAGCATAGATGGGCATCTTGGCGCTGCAGCTCATGAAGGGGATCAGGAGCTGCGTCATCTTACGGTCGCGGTCCGAGGGGAGCGTCCTCGTGGACATCAGGGCAGGAACGCTGCAGCCGAAGCCGATGAGCATGGGAACGATGCTTCTGCCGGAGAGTCCCAGCCGCCGCAGGAGCTTATCCATGAAAAAGGCCACTCTGGCCATGTATCCGCTGTCCTCCAACAAGGAAAGGAAGAAATACAGCACCACGATGATGGGGAGAAAGCTCAGCACAGACCCCACGCCGGTAAAGATGGCGTCGATCACCAGAGAGTGCAGGGAGGGGGATACATTTCCCGCTGTCAGCACCGCGTCCACCCGCTCCGTCAGGAAGGAGATGCCGCTTTCCAGCACGCCCTGCAGGAAAGCTCCGATCACGCCGAAGGTGAGCCAGAAAACCAGCCCCATGATCAGCACGAAGGAAGGAATGGCCGTCCACTTTCCGGTAAAGAAGGTGTCCAGGCGGCTGCTGCGCAGATGTTCCCTGCTCTCCTTTGGCTTTGTGACGGTCCTGTCACAAACCTTATGGATAAAGGAAAACCGCATATCCGCCATGGCCGCCGCTGCATCCAGTCCCCGTTCTTCCTCCATCTGAGAAACGATGCGTTCCAGCGCTTCCGCGTCATTTTGATGGAGCCCCAGAGCCTTGCGGATCAGGGGATCTCCCTCGATCATCTTGCTTGCGGCAAAACGTACCGGAATCCCGGCGCTTTCCGCGTGGTCTTCAATGAGGCTCATAACGGCGTGAATGGCGCGATGCACCGCACCGCCGTGGTCATCCTTATCGCAGAAATCCTTCCGGCCCGGGCGCTCGTCGTATTTTGCGATGTGCACCGCATGACGGATCAACTCATCAATGCCCTGGTTTTTGGCGGCAGAGATGGGGATCACCGGGACCTCCACCAGCTGCTCCAGCAGGTTGATGTTCACGGATCCGCCGTTTCCCACCATCTCATCCATCATATTGAGGGCGATGGCCACCGGGATGTCCAGCTCCAGGAGCTGCATGGTCAGGTAGAGATTCCGCTCGATATTGGTGGCATCCACGATATTGATGATGGCGGAAGGCTTTTCCCCCAGGATAAACTCCCTGGAGACGATCTCCTCGCTGGTATAGGGAGACATGGAGTAAATCCCCGGGAGGTCCACCACCTCGGTGTCGGGATACCCCTTGATGGACCCGCTCTTCCGGTCCACCGTCACCCCGGGGAAATTTCCCACATGCTGATTGGAGCCCGTAAGCTGGTTAAACAGCGTTGTTTTCCCGCAGTTCTGGTTTCCCACCAGCGCAAAGGTCAGCTTTCCGTTATTTACTGCTTTCCCCTTATGCTCCACCTCATAATCATGGGTTTCGGCTTCCTCTCCCAGGTTCGGATGGGGGATGTCCTGGATGCGCTCTCTGACAGGCGCGTCGGTTTTCACGTCAGCAGTGTTACGCACATCCTCGATCTCAATCTTTTCCGCATCGGCAAGGCGGATAGTGAGCTCATATCCGGACACCCGCAGCTCCACCGGGTCCCCCATGGGAGCATACTTTATGACAGACACCTCTTCTCCGGGGATCAGCCCCATATCCAGAAAATGCTGCCGCAGGGCTCCGCTTCCTCCCACGCTCCTGATCCTGGCCGTCTTTCCGATCGATAATTCCTTCAGATTCATGTGTTTCCCTTCAAGTCCGTAGTTTTGCCTCCTATTATAGTACACCTTCCCCCCACCTAACGCCAGTATCCCCACGCAAAATACGCCCTGTTTGCCATGCTCCTCAAATGCGCATATAATAGGGTACGGAAAAGGAGACCGAATGAATTTTCAAGCAATCCTGATAGCCAACATTACCGGCTTTATCCTGATCTCATTTTTATATATCAGCCGCTTTATCACCCGGACCAAATCCGACACGGAGGAGCACGCCTTCAACGCAATGGTGATCCTGGCTCTCATCGCCTGCGCCGTGGAGCCCCTGACCTTTGCCGTGGACGGCGTTCCCGGGCCGGCTGCGAAATGGACCAATCTCCTGGGGAATACCTACCTGTACTATGCGAACGGCGTCGGTTCCTTCCTTTTTTGCATGTATGTTGACTTAAGTCTCTTCCACGACAGAGACCGGCTGAAGTCCATCTACCGCAAACTGGCGATCCCGGTGAGTGTGCTGCTCCTGTCCCTGTTTCTGAACATCTTTTTCGGGTACTATTTTTATGTGGACGCGGATAATGTCTATCACAGACAGCCCTCCATCTATATCTTCTATGTCTACCTGATGCTCTGTGCAGTCTACAGTCTGTACCTGTATCTGTCCTGCAAACGGGAACGCGGCGAAGTGGCCTTTTTCCCCATCTATATGTACCTGGTCCCCGTGATCGTCAGTTGCGTCCTGCAGATGATCTTCTACGGGATCTCTCTGGCATGGCTCGGCACCGCCATCGGCGTGGTGGCGCTGTATATGAGCCTGCAAAATCAGAAAACCTACAAGGACAGCCTCACAGGACTCTATAACCGGCTGTATCTGGAACATATCGTCTACGTCATGAATGCTTCCGAAGATATCTATTACGGGATCATGCTGGACATGGACCATTTCAAGGAGATCAATGATACCTTCGGCCATTCCGTAGGTGATCAGGCACTGATGGATGTAGCGGTACTGATGAACCGGCCCTTCGAGAGCCGCAGCAGAGCCTTCCGCTATGCGGGAGACGAGTTCATCGTCCTGGTAAAAACCGACTCCGAGGAGGGAATCTGCAAGGTCGAAGAGCAGCTTCGCGCCAGAGCCGCAGTCTTCAATGAAAACGGGGACCGCCCCTATCAGCTCTCCTTCTCTATGGGGCATGCCAGATTCGTCCGGGGCATGGATGACGAGGACAGCTTCCTCAAGAAGATCGACGAAGCCATGTACAAAAACAAGCGCCTGCGCCACGAACGCGAAGAAGACATCGAAAAAAAGGTTTGACTTTAAAATATGTTTTTGTTAAAATAATCGTTGTCGTTGCGAGATACGACAGATTGGACTTTTGTAGATTTTCTTCACGAAGCAGCCCCTGCTTCAGAGAAAGAAAATCGTTGCGACTTCGCCGAAGGCGCAATCGCAGTTTTTGTAGATTTTCTATGCGAAGCATCCAATGATGCGAGCATTTAGAAAATCTAAAAAACTTTCCTCGATAGCTCAATGGTAGAGCACTCGGCTGTTAACCGAGTTGTTGTAGGTTCGAGCCCTACTCGGGGAGTTTTCGATAAGACTCCGTAGTCGCTCGCATCATTGGATGCTTCGCGAACGGACTCTAATCGAAAGTCGAATCGCACTCCGTGCGATGTCGACAAACGTGGATCGCCCTGCGGGCGATGCCGTCAGGTATCTTAACTCAGTTTTTCTGGTTTACTTCCCGATTGGAATGAGGCTCCGTGGTCAAGAGGTTAAGACATCGCCCTTTCACGGCGGTAACACGGGTTCAATTCCCGTCGGAGTCATGTTTTTTAGTTTTTCTAATTGCTCGCAGCAGAGGCTGCTTCGCAAAGAAAAACTACAAAAACTATGAATTCGTCGCTTCGCTCGAATTCAAAAAACATCGAAGCAGAGCTTCGATGCGGCCCCTTCCTGTATGGTGCCATAGCCAAGTGGTAAGGCGTGGGACTGCAACTCCCTGATCGTTGGTTCAAATCCGACTGGCACCTCGAAAAAAAGAAAGCCATATGGCTTTCTTTTTTGTTTCTGTTCTTTTGTGCGGCGTATCACTCCCGCTTCAGTTCTCTCTTGTGCTCATACATCAGGCGGTCGGCACGTTCAAAGACCTGCTCGATGGTCTTGTCCTTCGCCGAATCATATACCGCTATTCCGATGGCGATGACAGGCCCTTTATGCGTTCCCTGATTCTGTTCGGATGATTCTTTCACCTTTTCGATCAGCCGCTCCCGCGCCGTATAATCATCCCCTCTCAGGAATACTGCGAATTCATCACCACCGATGCGGAAAACAGGGCTGTGGTCAAAGACATCACAGAGGAACTTGGCAGAGGAGATGATGTAATCATCACCCGCTTTGTGTCCATGGGTGTCATTGATGGTCTTCAGATCATTGAGGTCGCAGACCGCAACAGCAAAGGGCAGGTAATCCAGGCCCATGTTGATGTTTCTCTGAACGGATTCCTCCAGCTCCATGAAGGCGGTCTTGTTTCTGACGCCGGTAAGCTCGTCCCTGCGGGCCAGCTCTTTTTCGGTATTCAGTGCGCGGAGATGCTCTTTTTCCTTCTTCACCTCTTCGTCAATGTTCTCCACGGTTATGATCATGTGTTCGCCATCACTGGTTTTTCTGGCGAAGAACCTTGTATACTGCACCTTATCGTCAATGATCAGACGATATCGGATCTCATACTGCTTTTTACTCTCCAGTGCGGTAACCAGATAATCCTTATCCAGCGCGGTCAGGACAGGTTCCCGGTCCTCCGGATGAAGTATGACGGAGACATTCCGCAGGGAGTCCGCGAAGAAATCGTCTCCGGACTGGCTTATGTCCAACCCTCCCTGGACCTGATGGGTGGTGTATCCGACATAGTGATTGTTTTTCATGTCTACATAGTAGATCGTATCATAGTTGGATGCCAGGCTCTCTGCGATGCGGGTAAAGGTGATGCTGATCTTCTGACTCGCACGAAGCGCGGTTTCCGCAGTAATGGTATCCTGGATATCCTTGTCGCAGACCACAAAATGCCTTTCGTCATCGGAAAGCATCACAACAAAGCGGTAATATCGTGCCTCATCTCCCACCATCACTCTGTATTGGTAGGAGAAGGACCTCCGCCCCTCCAAATTGTTCAGCATGACCTCTTTATAGTACATATTCCGTGCGAAATCCCGATCGTCCGGATGTACAAACCGCATGACATTTTCCCTGGTCTCGGAATAGAAATCCTTTCCTCCCACGGGGACATCCATAGACCTGTATTTCTCGCTGACAGAAATCTCGGAGTATTCTCCGGTCTCGATATCGATGTAATAGATTGCCTCATAATCGGAAGCAAGACCGGACGCCACCTGGCTGTACTGCAGCTTCTCCTGTCTGTCGGCTATTGCGCTTTTTTCATGTTCCCGCTTCTCATCCTCCTCGACAAAGACATGGATCAGGACATTTGCGATCAGACAGCCGACGGTAAAATAGGGCAGATTGGCATCAAATTCCTGAACCAGAACAAAGAAACCCATCACCGCACTGGATACGCACACCGTAAGATAATGGATCTTTACCCTGTCCTCAGACTTCCGTGCCACGAGAAAGGAGTACAGAGAAACAATGATATACAGAACAAACATCGCGATCAGCAGGATATGCCTCCCAACCAGGGCAACATATTCATTGCTGTCGGAAAATGTAAATGCTACAGGATAGAAAAAATTGATGAGGAGATGAAGGATGCAAAAGACAAAGATCGAATAGCCGGCGACAAGAAAGAAATCGGAATACTTTCCTGTCTGATCCAGGAATACGATCACATATCTCGTCCAGAGCAAAACGGAAAGCGCCATAAAGGCAAAGAACACAACGGTGCTCATAAACCGAACAGGACGGTTATCATAACCGATAAGCCACCCCCAGGTAGCATCCGAAAGATAAAAGATCAGCAAAGAATCAAGATATTGCCGATATCTGTAACGCGGAGGGTTCTCCTTTTCATTTCTCCCTTTTCTCATGCAATCAATATTCAGAATCACATGAATGATGATCGCCATAAAACAAAAAAAGGCATACGACATACCGGTCAGACTCCTTCATGCTTCTACGTTTGGTAATGTATCCTCCAAATATTATATCAAATTAAAAAGTTTCTATTTATAAAAAAATTAACCAATAAAGGGAAATAACAAAAAAGAGCAGATAAATCTGCTCTTAAGAGTTAAAATTCTGAAATTTTCTTGCTCCTTCAAAACCGATAACGAATCATGTTCATTAACAAAATCCATCGAATTTCATTCGATATTTGCTCGAAGCAAAGGCTTCTTCGCAAAGATTTTCTAAATGAACGCAACCTTTGTCCCTTCAACAGGATAAGCCTTCGACCGATTAGTAAATGTCAGCTGCGTGCATCACTGCACTTCCACCTCATTCCTATCTACCTCATACTCTCTAAGGGGTCTTATTACCTTCAAGGTAGGGATATCTCATCTTGAGG
>JAILAF010000024.1 GCA_024681775.1 Lachnospiraceae bacterium | reverse complement strand
CGCGTTTGGGCTAATCTCCATGTCAGACTATTACGCCGAAAGGCAAGTCACTTGTTAAGTTGATTGAACCGCCGTGTACCGAACGGTACGCACGGTGGTGTGAGAGGTCGGCGGCCTCACGGCCGCCTCCTACTCGATTATGCCAATTTATTTGCTTTTGATTTACAGTTCGGCGCCAATCTCAATGCCTGCGTGATGGCACTGGTCGACGAACTCGGGAGAACCGGTGAAGCCGTTCAGAACCTGTTCTCTAGTCCAACCCAGATTCTCCAGTCGGTTCAGCCAGTCATTAAAGCCATCCGCATCCGCATCGCGGTTAAAAATCGCATGATACAGGTCACGGATGTAGTCTCCGTTATCCCGGTTCAGATTGCTGTATTCCTCGCCATTCAGGAAGGTGTTGACCATAACGCGGGCTGAAACGCCGGGAGTGTGATTGGACATGTGTGCCACCCAGAAGTCCACCTCTTCCTGATCGGGGACGCGGCCGAAGACGGTGTCATACAGGCTCACCACCATGATCTTTACCGGAGAATCATTCGGGCATCCTGCGATGGTGCAGTGGTCCGTCTGAATGGTGCCGAGAGCCGGGACATTCGCCAGGCCGGTGCCGGGATTGACCTCATAGCTCTCACAGAGATTGAAGAACTCGGGGCTGGTGAGGAAGCCCTGCGCCACCATCTCTCTGGAGTAGCCTTCATCCATCAGGAAGATCCAGCCGTTCTTTCCATCCTCGTCAGCGACTCTGTTGAAGAGTCCTTTGTAGAGATAATCCAGGAAGTGAGAGTTGCACATATTCCGGTCGATGAACTCGGGGCTGAAGATGAAGCCTGCTGCCACTTCGCCTGCGGTTTTCTCCCCTTTCCTGATTTGCTCTCCCCAGTACCATTGTTCTACCGAATCCGGGGTTCGATCCATAAAGACTTCGTATAACCGTGTGACGAAGCGGTTGATCTGTTGTTCATGTGTTGGGTTCCATGTCAGGAGAATGGAATCGCTACGATTTAAAGGAAATGTAGAGTATTCATTTCCTTCAGAGTCGATAAAATGATTATTTAAGCTAAAAGGAATTTGTAAATTTCTGGGTGTATTTATGCTTTCGAGAGTGCTTGGGACGAAGGATAAAAATCCGCCCCCAGCGCCAGTGTGGGCAGCGGGATTCAAATTTGACAGATCAAAACTGCTTAAATCCAATTTGGTTAGTTTGCTTCGACTGTCGCTGGGAAACATTTGTGCAACATCTACAACGTTACTTGTATCCCAGCCACTCACATCCAGCTCGGACAAATTAATATCTCTATCAAACATCATGCACATGGAGGTTACGTTTTTGGTATCCCAGCCGCTTACATCCAGGGCTGTTAAGGGCTCACAGTTATAGAACATATAACTCATATCCGTAACATTACCGGTATCAAAGCTGCTTACATCCAATTCGATCAGCTTATCACAATAGTCGAACATATGACTCATATCTGTAACATTACTCGTATCAAAGTTGCATAAATTCAGATGCGTAATTTTTACACTTGAAAACATGTAGCTCATTGTTTGGACATTACCGGTATCAAAATTGCTTACATTTAAGGAAGTCCAATTTACACAGCCACGAAACATGTCATTCATCCGTGTGACTTTGCTGGTATCAAACCCGCTAAGATCAGCCTCGGTCAAAGCCCAACATCCGTGAAACATGTTTCCCATATCCGTAACATTACTGGTATCAAAACTGCTTAGATCCAGTGAGGTAAATGATTTGCACCCATAAAACATGTTATTCATATTCGTAACATTACTGGTATCAAAGCCGCTGATATTCAAAGCAGTTAAAGATTTACAATTATAAAACATTGCTTCCATATCAGTGACTTCAGCGGTGTTTACACCGGAAAGATCAACTGCTTCCAGGTTTGTACAATCGCTAAACAGATTACGCAGATTAAGGGCGCTGACACCGTTTTCGGCAGAGACAGAGATAAGCTCCTCCTTATTCTGGAAAAAACCATACAAATACGGATCATTGTCCAGGAAAGTACGATAGGTCACTCCATTAATGATCGCATTTGCCGGGATTGTGATGTTGCTGCTTTGGCCATGATAGTTCGTTAAAACAATCTTGTCGGCATCGAGGGTATAATTATACTCATTCTGCCATGTGGTATCTGCCACCGCCTTTGCCCGAATACTGCATAGCGGAATAAACAGCAGACAGACTGCTGTGATCAATGTGATCATACAATTTCTGAACAGGGAACTTTTCATTTTTCGCCTCCTGCAAGTGCAAATATTTTGCATAGTTATGAGAAACTTTGGTTGAAAAAACCACTGAAATTATATCATTTTTTCTGCCACGACTGAAAGATAATATTTCGTCGGTTTCATTGATCCCATCCTGCGTTTTTTTGCGCTTTTGGAATGATCCTCCGTATGGTATGATTGTCTCATAATCATGCAGAACTACCAATGTTGCAGATCGCCCTATGAGACAATGTCGGAGGATTTGGTATGAGTCTTGCGAAAATGCCCGAGATCAAAGTGTTGGGAAACGGAAGAAAGGCCTGGAGTGCAGACTTCGGCAGCTTTCGTGCGAAGGTGTATGTGCCGGAGCAGCTCCCCCTGTCGAATATCGTAAATTACGGTTACCTGGCACCTTACCTGATGATCCTGGAGGAGCAGGAACGCACGATGGAAGAGGCGGTCTGCTTCGCGGAAGAGGCGGGCTTTGCCGATGTGGCACGGAAGTATTCCGGCAGTGTGGTGTTTCTTCATCCCACATCGGAGCATGGATGGGAGGATGCACCTGAGACACTTTTTGCGGATGTCATCGCTAACTCCCGGATCCATGAGTATTTTACCGACGGATGTGTCACTGCAGTGAACCGTTTTACCGGGCAGACGGAAGGATATTACATCCGCGGCGCCATTTTCCGTACCGCCGTCTACGGCTGTGGAAAGTCCGCGGACTATATCGCGCGGAATCTGTTAAAAACCGTGAACGGTCAGTTCCTCTGGGGCCCCGGGGAGATCACTCCCGCATGCGTGATCCTTGAGGGGTTAAGTGTCATCCCGCAGCCGGAGCGGCGGGATATTCCCGTGGTGAGCATCGGGAACAGCGCTGAGATCAATGCGGCGTTGCAGCGCGGCTGCGATCATCTGCTGATCCGGGAGAAGGCAGATGTGCGGCAGGATTTTGCGGACTTCGTTTGGAAGTACAAGCGCTGGGTGGGAGGACTGCAGATCAACCCCGACCTGAAGGAAATGCACCTGGTTCAGGAGCCCGGCTTTGTGAATGTGAAAACATCCCCTGACAACAACGGAGATGATAAGGGCTCAGACCGTCACGACATCGGGTACGTGGCCTGGTACAACGAAGGCCTGCTGGAGAAGGGACCTTTGCCTACCCTGCTGACCTTCCATGGCGGCGGAGACTCTGCTGTTTACATCGCCTATGAGTCCGGCTGGTATCGCATCGCACACAAGTACGGATTCCTCCTGATCTCCATCGAGAATCATCTGAACAGTACCGCCACGGAGATGATGGAGCTTCTTGAGATTTTGAAAGAAAAATACCCGATCGATGCGCACAGGATCTACGCAAGCGGATTTTCCATGGGAGGATGCAAGACCTGGGATCTCTATCAGGAATATCCTGAGGTATTCGCAGCACTGGCGCCCATGGATGCCACCTTTGAGGTAGGCCTCAATGTCTACGGACAGCCTGCGCCGAAGGAGATCAATCGCGACGTTCCCGTGCCTGTATTTTACGCGGGCGGAGAGGAGACGCCCCTGCCGGAGCTTCCCTTCCAGGCGGAGAAATGCCACGACCGCATCCGTTACCTCTTTGAAGTCAATCGTCTGAAGACGCCTTACACCGCAAAGTACGAGGAGCGGGAGCACTGGGCGGAGCCCATCTATGGGATTGCCGGGGATAAGGAAGAGAAAGTCTACGACGAGACCAGAGACAGCGACCTGACCCTGCGGTATTTTGCGGATGAAACCGGCACCTATACCACCGTGCTGGCCAGCATCAGCGGCCAGGGCCACGAGTGCAGGCCACATACCTGCGAAGAGGCGTGGAAGTTTATGAGTGGGTTTATGAGGTGAATATATGGGCGACTGTCGTGCCGAAGGCACGATCGTCGTATTATATCATCGGGGCACTGTCGACGCGATGATAAACCAAGAGACTCTAACGCTTGAAGCTAACGCTTCTTCGCGAAGAGTCTCATAATATTCCATCCGGTGAGAGAGTAGGCAATGGAAAGGGCGACTGTCGTGCCGAAGGCACGATCGTCGCGCCGATTAGAAAATTAGAGCCTCTACGCTTGAAGCTAATGCTTCGAGCGAAAGAGGCTCTTATTTTATCATCGGGGCGACAGGATTCGAACCTGCGACTTCCTGGTCCCAAACCAGGCGCTCTACCAAGCTGAGCCACGCCCCGGATTACTTCACTCAGTTAACACCGCTGTACGCAAAACGTATCGATTGCTCTTCAATCGATGCGTTTTCGTAAACGTTTCAAAATCAAAGCTTCGCTTTGGTTTTGAAACTGCGGATAACAGGAATCGAACCTGCACGCCTCGCGGCACAAGAACCTAAATCTTGCATGTCTACCAGTTTCATCATATCCGCTCATATATGCATACATAGGGGATTATAGAGGAAAAAAGGAAGGCTTGTCAAATAGTGGAAAACGATTTCCAAATTTTTCTTGAAAGCGCGGAAAAGTGGTGCTATATTGAAAGAGGAAGTGTGGAAATGTGCCGTTTTTACGGAGATTTTATATGAGCGATTTCAAACCCGGATTAAAAATCTACCTGGGGATCATCATCGCTGCGGTGATCTTTACGCTCTTTGCGGTATTCGGTTCCCATCTGAAGGTCACATCCGCCGATCCCTGTGAGGGATATACGGTGCTGAAGGATATGGTCCCTTCTGTTCTGACGGGGCGGGAATATCCTTGCGGTGTGGCGGAGAGCTATGTCATCTCTCCGGGGATGCCGGAGGATCATAACGAAGTCCTGATGTTCTATACCAAGCATTCCAATGTGACAGTTTATGCCGACGGAGAGTGCATCTACGAGATCAAGACGGATCCGAGAGGTCTCTGGGAACTGAGCCCGGGCCATGTCTGGAACAAGATCCCGCTTTTGAATTATGAAGGTGCGAAGCTGGAGATTGTAATCATCCCTGTCTATAAACAGGTGATTGGCAGAAATGTCACTTTTTACCTCGGAAACGGAGACGATATCCGTTCCGCAGCCAATAAGCAGTCCTGGGCCAGCACCTTTATCGCCCAGATAGTGATCATCACGGGTCTGTTCTTTATCCTCTTCGTTCCCATGTTCCGGGGGCAGTCCCGGAAGGGGAAGGACCTTTTGCTTCTGGGTCTCTTCTCAGTGGAAATGGGACTCTGGGGTGTCATGGAGCAGGACTCTTTCCTGCTGATGGACATCGATCCCGTCGCTGCCACCACCACCATCTTTCTGCTTTTGATGATCATGCCTTCCAGTCTTCTGTGGTATTTCCGGGAGACCCTGTCCCATCCGGACCATCCGCTGTGGGATGTTACGGTTGGATTTAACATTGTGGCGATGCTGCTGGTACTCCTTGGGGAGATCACCACGCTGGCCCATGTGCGGCAGACGGTGATCCTGACCCATCTGCAGATGGTGGTGACCATCGCCTGTCTGACCTACATGCTTGTGCTGGAGAACCGGGAGCGGAAAAACGACCGTTTTATGCGGCGTATGTTCTTTGGGGTAGGTATGTCCTTTGCGGGCGCACTTATCGATGTGGCACTGTACTACTTCAACGAGGACATTCCCCGCTTTGCCATGATCCTGGGATTTTTGTGCTTTATCTATTTCATGGGCACCAATATGTTGATCGAAGCCAGAAATCTGGTGGATGCGGGTTCCAAGGCTGTGTCCTTCGAAAAGATCGCCTTCCACGACCAGCTTACCGGCGCCATGAACCGTGCAGCTTTTTCCTATGATACCGGGACGCCGGAGTTCAAAAAGGAAGGCTGTATCGTGGTCATGTTTGACCTGAACAACCTGAAGGCAGTCAATGACAACCTGGGACATGACAAGGGTGACATTTATATCAAGGAAAGTGCCAGGATCCTGCAGGAGTGCTTCGGCCCCATGGGCAGTGTGTACCGCATGGGCGGAGATGAGTTTTGCAGCCTGATCCATGACAAGCCCCTGGAAGCCGTGCGCGGTGCGGTGAAAAAGATGCGGGAAGCCTGTGACAAATGGAACGCTTCCTCCAAGGATATCGTGATGCAGATCGCCTGCGGGTATCAGCTCTACGATTTCCGAATGGATTATGATATCGCCGACACGGGACGACGGGCGGACAAGCTTATGTACCACAACAAGCTGGAGCTGAAGCAGATGCTGAAGACAGCGCATTCGGATGTTGCGGATACCGAAACGAAAGAGGCACCTTCCGCAGCGGAAATCGTTTCCGAAGAAACGATTTCCCCCACGATATGATCCCAATCCAAATTTTAGTTCCGGAGGAAGCTATGAAAAAACACAAGACCCACATTCGCCGGGCAGGAGTCCTGCTCCCTATTTCCAGTCTGCCGTCTCCGTACGGCATCGGCACCTTTGGCAAGGAGGCATACGCCTTTGTTGACTTTCTGTCAAAAGCAGGGCAGAGCATCTGGCAGATCCTTCCCCTGGGGCCTACCGGCTACGGCGATTCCCCTTACCAGAGTTTTTCCACTTTTGCGGGGAATCCCTATTTTATCGATCTGGAGGAGCTGATCTCCCAGGGGCTTCTGACCCGGGAGGAGTGCGACGGGAGAGACTGGGGCGGTGATCCCGCTTACGTGGATTACGAGAAGATCTATTTTTCCCGTTTTGACCTTCTGAAGAAGGCTTATCAGCGGGCGAAAAAGAAGGGCCTCTTAAACCGCTCCGAGTACCTGGCGTTCCAGACGGGAGAGCAGGAGTGGCTGGAGGATTACGCCCTCTATATGGCAGTGAAGAACCATTTCGGCGGCGTCAGCTACCTGGAGTGGGATGAGGACATCCGCCTCCGGAAAAAGAAGGCCATGGCGAAGTACCGGGAGAAGCTGGCGGAGGAAGTGGATTTCTACAAGTTCCAGCAGTTCCTGTTCTTTGAGCAGTGGAAGAAGCTGAAGGCATACGCCAACAAAAAGGGCATCTCCATCATCGGTGATATCCCCATCTATGTATCTCCCGACGGATCCGATACCTGGTCCCATCCCGAGCTGTTCCAGCTGGATGAGAAGGGGTATCCCACCGCAGTGGCCGGCTGCCCGCCCGACATCTTTTCCGAGACGGGGCAGCTCTGGGGCAATCCCCTCTATGACTGGAAAGCACATAAGAAGACGGGTTATGCGTGGTGGCTGAAGCGCCTGGAGGCCAGCTTCAAGCTTTATGACATCGTCCGCATCGATCATTTCCGCGGCTTTGACGAGTACTGGTCCATCCCTTACGGCGACGAGACTGCCGTGGGAGGAAAGTGGCGCAAGGGGCCCGGTTACGATCTCTTTGGCACCGTGAAGGAGCAGTTGGGAGACCGCCCCGTCATTGCGGAGGATCTGGGGGTCATGACGGATTCCGTGGTAAAGCTGGTGAAGAAGACCGGCTATCCCGGCATGAAGATCATGCAGTTCGCGTTTTCCGCTTATGGCAACAGCGAGCATATCCCTTACAACTATGACCGGAATTTCGTGGTCTACACCGGTACCCACGACAACGATACCCTGGTGACGGCCATCAAGAACATGCCCGCAGCGGATGCAAAATATGCCATGAAATACATGGGCGTGGAAAAGCGCAAGGATCTGCCCAAGGCCTATATCCGCTTCGCCATGGGGAGCTGCGCCGACACCTGCATTATTCCCATCCAGGATTACCTGGGACTGGATAATGCGGCCAGGATCAACCTGCCCTCCACCCTGGGGATCAACTGGAAGTGGAGACTGGTGCCCGGTCAGCTGACCAAAGAACTTGGAAAAGAGATGAAGAGTCTGGTGAAGATCTACGGCCGATACGGCCAGGAGAGCCCCAGATAGAAAGAGAAAGCAAAATGTGTAGCTCTGCGGGGAATATCCTCGCAGAGCGTTTCTTGATTGGCGGGAACGTTCGTAGAACTTTCCCGCCAATCAAGAAAAAGGCCCGGGCGTTTAAACGTCCGGGTCTTCTTTCATCAGATCCATCATAGCCATTGTGGAGTTGTGATACCGGGTGTCGTAGGTCACTTCTTCGCCGAACCAGTCCGGCGGGAGAAAGGACTCTGCCGCTTCCTTGCTGCCAAACTCCACCTCTGCCATCACCAGGGGAGCAAAGGGGTCGTTAAACACGTCCAGCTCGATGAGAAGGGTGTAGCCCTTCGGGGGCTGGGGAGCACCGGGGACGACCTTCGGGTCCTCCAGGGGGATGAGATAGCGCCGCTTGGAAATGACATTCCCGTCGGCTTTTAACAGCAGATGATAGTATGCTTCGCCGGTGAGGGGGAGATTGCTTTCCTCTCTCTGCATGAGACCTGCCCCCTTGTAGGTCAGGTAGAAATCATCATCCTCTCTGCGAACTCTCACAACGGGACTGGTGCACAGATATGCCTGCTCGATCCTGTGGCTGGGGTAGGACTCCAGATCCGCAGGGATCTCTTTGATTAAAAACTTGCGTTCTATTTCCATTTCTTACTTTCCGAAATACCTTTCTGATGATGGTCCGATCCGGGTGAAAAACGCATTCGCGGATCAGTCGCCGAAGCTGCCTGTGTAGACGATATCCGAAGCAACCTTTTCCGCCGTCTCCTTCCCTGCGAAGATCTCCGCGATGGTCAGGGCGAAGGGAACGGAATAAGCCATACTGCGGCCCGTAATGATCCTGCCGTCTCTGGTAACGCCGGCGCCGGTCACTTCCGCGCCTTCCAGATGGCTTTCAAAGGTGGGATAGGAGGTTGCTTTTTTACCCTGCAGCAATCCCATGTGACCGAAGATGCTGGGAGCGGCACAGATGGCGGCGATGTATTTGTCCTTTGCCACAAAATCCCGAACCGCTTCCTTTAAGGGCTCGCAGGCCTCCAGGTTGTTGGTACCCTTTAGGCCACCCGGCAGGATCAGGATATCATATGCGTCAAAATCCAGCTCGGAGAGCAGCAGGTCCGTCTGCAGCGGGATCCCGTGGGAGGAAATCACCTCTTTCGTATCCTTGATGGAGACGGTGTCGATGGTCAGGCGGCATCTTCTGCAGATGTCCACCACGGTCAGACCCTCGATCTCTTCAAATCCGTCCGCCAGAAAAATCGCCAGTTTGCTCATTTTTGGTTCCTCCGTGACGAGAATCATTCTTCGTCCTCTCTGACAGCGCCCGGATGAACGCTGATTCCGTTGACTTCCACCTCGCCGCTTAAGGCGATCATGAGGCAGGGACGACCGCCGGAAATCCCCTGCTCGATCAGGTCGGTGCGGTCGGGCTTGACCTTCACCACCACGTCCGGGGTCTTCACATCGAAGGAGCGGGTATTGTACACATTGCTGACGCGCAGGGCAGGATCCGCACCTGCAGTTCCGACACTGACGTCATAATGCCTGTCAAAGTCCGCCATACGATCGTTGGCAACGCCGCTGGAAGCAAAGAGGGATTTGACCTCGGCTCTGTCCAGCACCAGGGGCGTGGGCTCCTCGCTGTGCTCCGCGATGAGCTCGGACATTTTCTCATGGATGTTCTTGACTGCGGTAAACTCGCAGCCGTCGCCCAGCGTCTCCTCCACCAGTGCCTGGAAGGTCTCCTTCTGGCTGCCTGCCGTCATGGGGCGCTCGCAGCCCAGCATCAGATCGATGAAATCATCTCCCAGAGCTTCTGCGTCCTTGGAATAGTATAGCATATTATGGATGTCCGTACACCGGTCGTTGAAGGCGGGGAAGAGGAAGCCGTGCAGAGGCATATCCACCACCCAGTCACGGTTGCGGTTGTGGAACTCACCGGTAACGGGATCGTAGGAAAGGCCCGGATCCGAGAGCTTTACGGGGCAGATGGAGGTGAGCAGGTAGGAGTAGACATCGTCGGAGGCGTCCTCCATGTCCAGTCCGTCCTTTGTTTTCCCGGGGACGTCGTATACATCGTGCACCACCAGAATGAGGTAATTCCCCACGAATTCATAGCTGGAGATGATGCGGTCGAAGAATTCCTCCACCAGGGTATCATCCTTCAGCCCGCTGTCCAGGAGCTTTAACAAAAAGGCCTGCTGGCCGTCTTCTTTTTCCGCATCCGGCAGGAAGGCCAGATCGATGGTGTTTTTTCCCGGGGTGCCGGAGAGGGGCTTCCGCAGCAGCTCGAAATATTTAAAGGTCTCTTCCTCCGGCAGGCTCAGGAAGGAGTGGGCAAACTGCGCTTTTTTGTTTTTGTCACCGTCCACATAGCAGCCGCAGATGCGGGTGATGTGGCAGTTCTTGGGGGTGAGGAGCTTTTTTAACTCCGTCATTTCCGCTTTGATCATGGATGGTCTCCTTTGATAGGGGTCTTGTCCGGGGGAGAGATCAGAACTTGCCCCCGAACTTTATCAGTATACCATATTTATCAAAGCAAAACCACGCCGCTTTCGGAAGCCTCGGTGTAAAGGCTTGAAATAATGGTGCGCGATTGCTACAATGGATGACGGTAAATCAGTTTTTGAGCGGAGGAAAAAATGGAAAGTTATAAGGAAGAATTTATCCGTTTTATGGTGGATTGCAACGTGCTCAAATTCGGGGAGTTTACGCTGAAGAGCGGCCGCAAGTCTCCCTTTTTCATGAATGCGGGCGCTTATGTTACCGGCGCGCAGCTGGCAAAGCTGGGAGAGTACTATGCCAGGGCCATTCACGAGACCTACGGGGACGATTTTGATGTGCTCTTCGGACCTGCCTACAAAGGGATCCCCTTAAGCGTCGCCACCACCATCGCATACAGCAACCTCTACGGCAGGGAGATCCGCTATTGCTCCAACCGCAAGGAGGTCAAGGACCACGGCGATGTGGGGATCCTGCTGGGGAGCAAACTTCAGGACGGCGACCGTGTGGTCATCATCGAGGATGTCACCACCTCCGGCAAGTCCATCGAAGAGACCTTCCCCATCCTGCAGTCTCAGGCAAAGGTACAGATCGTGGGCCTCATGGTGAGTTTAAACCGCATGGAGAAGGGACTGGGCGGCAAAGTCAGCGCCCTGCAGGAGATCCGGGAGACCTACGGCTTTGAAACTTCCGCCATCGTCACCATGGCAGAGGTGCTGGAGTGCCTCTACAACAAGCCCGTGGATGGGAAGATCCTCATCGACGATACCCTGAAGGCGGCCATTGACGAGTACTACCGTACTTACGGCGCATAAACAGACAGGCAAAGGAGGAACTGATATGGACGAGCATGTATATAAGGTGATGAGAGGGACCGGCGGCTGGAGCATCGGTCTGGGCGTGGCAGCCATTGTGCTGGGTCTCGCGGGAGGGATCCTGATGATCATCTCCGGCGCAAAGCTTCTCGGCGAGAAGAGCAAGCTCATGTTCTGAGAAAATGAACAGTTTCCCTGCGGCCGTCACGCACGGCCCGGGGGCAGGAGGGCAGTTTCGGGTGAAATTGCCCTCTTCGTATGAAAAACGGCAGATGCCGGAAAGGAGGAAGTATGGCCCGCAGAAGGAAATACATGTTTACCAACAAAAAGCATCCCGGCGTGGCCATTGTATCCACCATTCTCGGGAGCCTTTCTCTTCTCGGGCTCCTCTATGCCATTTTGGGGAGCTTCCTTCGGCACGGTCAGGTGGGAGGACGCTTCGGCGCCGGCATTGCCCTGTGCTTTTTGTATGCCCTGGGCGGAACCGTGACGGGGCTCCTGGGATTGCGGAAGGAGGACTGTTTCCATACTTTTTCCGTGGTGGGGCTCATTCTGAACGGTCTGTCCCTGGCGGTCTGCGGGTTCCTCCTGTGGCTTCCCGCGTAACGGACGTGCGCGTTTCTTACGGGAGGAAAAAACCGCCAAAAGAAGGGCCGGATCCACCCACAATATCTAGCGTTTTTTATTTCGAAAATATCTAAATCTTGTTGCAAGCAGTGGTAGTTTTTAGTAAGATAACCTTGTATGGGAAGAACTCCGGAAAGGTGGATTTTCATGAGCGATATTAAGGTCGGCATCGTAATGGGCAGTGACTCCGATATGCCCGTAATGGCTAAGGCGGCGGACATTCTGGACCGCCTGGGCATCGGCTATGAGATGCGCATCATCAGTGCGCACCGGGAGCCGGATATCTTTTTTGATTATGCGAAGAGCGCGGAGGAGAGAGGCCTGAAGGTCATCATCGCGGGTGCAGGTATGGCAGCGCATCTGCCCGGCATGTGTGCGGCGATTTTCCCCATGCCGGTCATCGGCATCCCCATGCATACCACCAGCCTGGGCGGCAGAGATTCCCTCTACTCCATCGTACAGATGCCCAGCGGCATTCCCGTGGCTACGGTAGCCATAGGCGGCGGCGCCAATGCGGGACTCCTGGCAGCAAAGATCCTGGCGGTCTCCGACGGGGCGCTGCTGGAGAAGCTGAAAGCCTACAGCGTCGAGCTGAAAGACCAGGTGGAAGCCAAGGACGCACGGCTGCAGGAAGTCGGATATGAGAAATACCAGGGGATAAAGGGCTAAATCCGAATTAAGCTTGCTTATAATGAGGATTTAGACCTTGAGACCCGCACACACATGAGCAAGTAGCAATTTTCCTGCGTAGCAGGGAAATTAGCGGATTGCGAATGGGTGTGGGATTGCGAGAGTTTCGAAGAAACGGAGCAATCCGAGGTATATAATAATCTGTTTAGACATCAGGAAAAAGAAAGGAACGTTATGGGACTGGATTACAAGCAGTCCGGTGTGGACATTGAAGCCGGATACAGATCTGTGGAATTGATGAAGGAGTACGTCAAGGATACCCTGCGCCCCGAGGTAATGGGAGGCCTGGGCGGCTTTTCCGGTGCGTTTTCCGCACAGGGACTGAAAAATATGGAGGACCCGGTGCTCCTGTCCGGAACGGACGGCGTGGGCACCAAGCTGAAGGTGGCAATGTTGATGGACCGCCACGATACCATCGGCATCGATGCCGTGGCCATGTGTGTGAACGATGTGGCCTGCGCCGGCGGCGAGCCCCTCTTTTTCCTGGATTATATCGCCTGCGGGAAGAATGTTCCCGAGAAGATCGCAGCCATCGTAAAGGGCGTTGCGGAAGGCTGCAAGATGGCCGGCTGTGCCCTGGTGGGCGGCGAGACTGCGGAGCATCCCGGCATGATGCCTGAGGATGAGTACGACATCGCGGGATTTTCCGTGGGTGTGGCAGACCGCAAGGATCTCATCACCGGCGACGATATTAAGCCCGGCGATACCCTCATCGGCATCGCCTCCTCCGGTGTGCATTCCAACGGCTTTTCCCTGGTGCGGAAGGTCTTTGAGATGACGAAGGAGAGCATGGATACCTACTATGCGGAGCTGGGTACCACCCTTGGGGAGGCACTCCTTACCCCCACCCGCATTTATGTGAAGGGCCTGAAGGCCGTGAAGGATGCCGGCATCCGCGTCAAGGGCTGCAGCCATATCACCGGCGGCGGCTTTTATGAAAATATTCCCAGAATGCTGCCCGATGGCGTTCGCGCTGTGATCCGCAGCGGCAGCTATGAGATCCCGCCCATTTTCCATCTGCTCCAGCAGGTGGGAGGCATCGAGGATCAGATGATGTACAACACCTACAACATGGGCCTCGGAATGGTGCTCGCCATCGATTCCGCAGATCAGCCCGATGCCGTGATCCGCGCCCTGGAAGAGGCCGGTGAGAAGGCGTATGTGGTTGGCTATGTGGAGGCCGGCGAAAAGGGAGTGACCATATGCTGAAGATCGTAGTGCTGGTCAGCGGCGGCGGGACCAATCTCCAGGCCATCATCGATGGCATCCGGGAAGGGACCGTCACCAACACGGAACTGGTGGGAGTGATCTCCAACAATTACGGTGTGAAGAGCCTGGACAGAGCGAAGGAAGCCGGCGTTCCCGCGAAAGTCATTTCTCCGAAGGACTACGCGGACAGGGCGGCGTTTCACAGAGCGCTGCTTTCCGGCATCGATGAATTCGCACCGGATCTGGTGGTGCTGGCAGGCTTTCTGGTCCGCATTCCGGAAGAACTTCTGGAGCGGTACGAGAACCGCATCATCAACATCCACCCTTCCCTGATTCCTTCCTTCTGCGGCGTGGGTGCATACGGACTGAAGGTCCACGAGATGGCACTGGCCAGAGGTGTGAAGGTTACCGGGGCTACGGTGCATTTTGTGAACGCGGGCATGGACGAGGGCCCCATCATTGACCAGATGCCTGTGAAGGTGCAGGACGGGGATACCCCGGAGATCCTGCAGCGGCGCGTGATGGAGCAGGCCGAGTGGGTGATCCTGCCCGGCGCCATCGACGATATCGCGAACAAGCGGATCTGCCTGGAAAACGGGAAGGTTCGCAGAGTATAGCAGCATTACGGTTTTGAAGGCACTTTTTGGCAATACGGTTTTCTTATGAAAGGAACACGACATGAAGATTCTGATCGTAGGGGGCGGCGGAAGAGAGCATGCCATCGCAGCCCGGGTGGCAGAGAGCCCTCGCACGGAGAAGCTCTACTGTGCGCCCGGTAATGCGGGGATCGCTTCCGTTGCGGAGTGTGTACCCATCGGCGCCATGGAGTTCGATGCGCTGGTGGCATTTGCAAAGGAAAAAGAGATCGACCTGGTCATCGTGGGCATGGACGATCCTCTGGTAGGCGGTCTGGTGGACCGCATGGAGGAAGCGGGGATCCGCACCTTCGGGCCCAGAGCGAACGCAGCCATCATCGAGGGAAGCAAGGCCTTCTCCAAGGATCTGATGAAGAAGTACAAGATCCCTACCGCGGCATATGAGAACTTCACCGATCCGGACGCGGCGCGGGACTATCTGAAGACGCAGGCGAAATTCCCCATCGTCCTCAAGGCGGACGGCCTGGCCCTGGGGAAGGGCGTTTTGATCTGCAACACGCTGGAGGAAGCGCTGGAGGGCGTGGACACCATCATGACGGACCGGAAGTTCGGCGAGGCCGGTAAGTGCATGGTCATCGAGGAGTTCCTCACCGGCAGGGAGGTCAGCGTACTTTCCTTTGTGGACGGCAAGACCATCAAGATCATGTCCTCCGCCCAGGATCACAAGCGTGCCTACGACGGAGATCAGGGTCCCAATACCGGCGGTATGGGGAATTTCTCCCCCAGCCCCTTCTATACGAAGGAGGTGGATGATTTCTGTCAGAAGTACATCTACCAGCCTACGGTGGATGCCATGGCCGCCGAGGGACGCCCCTTCAAGGGAGTCATCTTCTTCGGCCTGATGCTGACGCCGGACGGCCCCAGAGTCCTGGAGTACAATGCCAGATTCGGCGATCCCGAGGCACAGGTGGTACTCCCCAGACTGCAGAATGACATCGTGGATGTGATGGAGGCCTGCATCGACGGGAAGCTGGACGAGATCGACCTGAAGTTCGCGGACAACGCGGCGGTATGTGTGGTCCTGGCCAGCGACGGATACCCCGTCAGCTATCAGAAGGGCTTCCCCATCGAGGGCTTCGAAGCCTTCGAGGGCAAAAAGGATGTGTTCTGCTTCCATGCAGGAACGAAATTCGACGAGCAGGGCAGGATCGTGACAAACGGCGGAAGAGTCCTGGGCATCACCGCACTGGGAGATACCCTGAAGGATGCCAGAGCCGCAGCTTATGCTGCCACCGAATGGATCCGCTTTGAGAATAAATACATGCGCCACGACATCGGCAAGGCCATTGACGAGGCATAATCGTTTCCGCGAGGAACATCCCGAAACAGATTCGGAAGGAAAGGGAGAAGGAACATGCAAAAGAACAATTGGAAAATCAATCTGCTGCGCCTGACACTGCCGATGGTACTCTCTCTGGTGATGCTTTTCGGCATGGACCAGACCAGACTCATCAGCAAGGCCGACAGCGCGGCAACCGTGATCGCCAATAGCGCGAATGTCCGTTCCAGTGCGGACTCTAACGGCAGCATCGTTGCCAGCGTTCAGAACGGCAACAAGATCACCGTCATCGGCCAGACCATCGGCAGCGACGGCTATACCTGGTACAAGATCTACGTGGACGGCAACAACACCGGATTTATCCGCAGCGATCTGGTATCCATCACCGACGGCTCCACCCCTCCCGCACTGGAGGGTGCCACTCCCAGCACCGACGGCATGACCGCTGTCAATCCCGTAGGGGCTAAGGTCACCGGCGGCACCGGCGTCCGCGTGAGAGCAGATGCTTCCACCGACAGTGGCATCGTGGCCACCGTATCCAACGGACTGGATGTGACCGTGACCGGCACCAAGGCTTCCGGAGACGGCAAAGTCTGGTATTATTCCGAGTTCACCCAGGGCGGTGCTACCCTGCACGGCTTCATCCGTTCCGATTTCGTCACGCTCTCCGGAGAACTGACAGAGATGACGGAAACCGATGTGATCGAGGATGTGCCTGCCGACACCGGTGAGGTTACCGAGGAGCCTGCCGAGACCGTGGAAGAGCCCACTCCTTCCTACAAGGACTATGACACCTCTCTCCAGGGCAGCACCTGGTATCTGCTGGACAACAACAACGGCGTTCAGTACAGCATCGATCAGATCTTTGAGAACATTACCCAGAACGAGAATCTGGTGAAGACCCTGAAGACTAAGAACCGCAACCTGAAGGTGGGTATGGTCATCCTGATCATCCTCCTTGCAGCAGCGCTTGCGGGATGCGCATTCTTCTTCATGCGCTATAAGAACCTGGATGACGACAGAGCTTTCCGGGATGCGGAGAAAAATGCGCCCCGTCGCAATCCCCGCAGTGCAGGCGGCGCCCGTGACCGGGGGGCATCCGCCGGCAGACCTTCCGGTGCAGCCAGACCTGTCCGCGACCGTGAAGGTGCAGCTCCCGAGGGCAGACCTCAGGGCCAGAGACCTGCCGGTCAGGGACAGCGTCCCGCAGGCCAGGGACAGGGTCAGAGACCTCAGGGCCAGAGACCTGTGGGCCAGGGCCAGCGTCCTGCAGGGCAGGGTCAGAGACCTGCCGGTGAACGCAGACCCGAAGGCACCCGCGACGGCAGACCCCAGGGTGCCAAGGTGCAGAGTACCAGCCGTCCCGGTGCTCCTGCCGGCAGCAGACCCCAGGCAGATGCAAGAGCACGTGCGCAGCAGGCAGCTGCACAGCAGCAGAAGGAAGCGGCAGCCAGAAGCCGCGCAAGGAATTTTGCCGAGGATGATGATGACGATGAATTCGATGTCGGCGTATTCACATGGGACAACGATGATCCGAAATAAAGCGAATTGACACGGATAGCCCTCTGTTATACAATAAATATAACAGAGGGCTCTTTTCCTCTTGGGAGCGTGTCTATGTTGATAGAGATTGACTATAACAGCAACGAAGCTTTATACCTGCAGGTCTGTAACCAGATCATCATGGGGATCGCCACCTCCAGACTATCGGAGGGGGATGAGCTCCCCAGCGTGAGAGCCATGGCGGACAGCATCGGCATCAACATGCATACCGTGAACAAGGCATACGCCCTGCTCCGGCAGGAAGGATATGTGAAGGTGGACAGACGCCGGGGAGCGGTGATCGCAGTGAGCGATGACAGAGCCAGCGCCCTGGAGGATCTGAAGGATCATCTGCGTATCGCCCTCGCCCGCAGCAGATGCAAGAACATCTCCTGCGAGGAGGTACACCGTCTGATCGACGAGATCTACGGAGAATACGACAAGGAACAGGAAGGATCGGTGTAGCAGGGGCTCACCGGTCTCGGAGGACAAAATGCAACCTAAGTTTACCGAGTCGGCTCAGGCCGCCCTCTATGAGGCAGCCAGAGTCGCGAAGAAATTCCACAACGGGTACATCGGCTCGGAGCACATTCTGGCAGGTCTCCTGGCAGTCACCGATTCCGTTGCGGGGAGAGTGCTCATTGAGAACGGCGTGGATGAGGGCCGTTACCTTGAGATGATCAAGGAGCTCATCACTTTTGATAAGAATGTGCACATTGAAGAGCGGGGAGACTACTCCCCCAGAGCCAGGAGCATCCTGGAGGGCGCCCATAAGATGGCAGCCCGTTTCGGACAGAGCGAGACCGGCACGGAACATCTCCTTCTGGCTCTCATCCGGGAGGGGGAGAATGCAGCGCTCAGGATCCTGTCCTCCGTCATGGAGATCAATGTGACGAAGATCTACGCGGATACCCTGATGGCCATCGGCCAGGATCCTGCCCTTACCAGGGAGGATCTGGCATCCGGAAGCGGCTCTCGCGGGGGAAAGCAGTCCATGCTGGAGCAGTACAGCCGGGATCTGACCGCCATGGCCAGAGAGGGGAAGCTGGATCCTGTCATCGGGCGCAACGACGAGGTGCGTCGCGTGGTGCAGATCCTCAGCCGCAGAACGAAGAACAATCCCTGCCTCATCGGCGAGCCCGGTGTGGGCAAGACCGCAGTGGTAGAGGGCCTGGCACAGCGCATCGTGTCCGGAGAGGTGCCTCCCACCATGAAGGACAAGCGTCTCATGACCCTGGATCTTTCCGGCATGGTTGCCGGCAGTAAGTACAGGGGAGAGTTTGAGGAGCGTATCAAACGCGTGATCCGGGAAGTGATCGATGACGGCAATGTCATTTTGTTCCTGGATGAGCTCCATACCCTCATCGGCGCCGGCGGTGCGGAGGGTGCCATCGACGCTTCCAATATCATGAAGCCTTCCCTGGCCAGAGGTGAGCTGCAGCTCATCGGTGCCACCACCATCGCAGAGTATCGGAAGTACATCGAGAAGGACGCTGCCCTGGAGCGCCGTTTCCAGCCCGTCACCGTGGAGGAGCCGGACCAGGAGGAAGCCATCCGTATCCTGCAGGGTATCAAGGGCAAGTACGAAGAACATCACCAGGTAAAGATCACGGACGAAGCGGTGGAAGCTGCGGTCCGTCTCTCTGCCAGATATATCAACGACCGGAACCTGCCGGACAAGGCCATCGACCTCATCGATGAGGCGGCTGCCGGAGCGAGGCTCCACGCCATGGATCTGCCGGATAAGCAAAAGAGCCTCCTGGACCAGATCCACAAGATCGACCGCCAGATCGAGCTGTCCATCCGGATGGAGGCATTTCTCCAGGCCCATGAGCTGCGGGAGAAGCAAAACGAGCTGATCAAGAAATACGAGCGGGCACAGAAGCGCAAGGAAGAGAAGGAGAAGGAATACCAGGCTTCCATCGGCGAGAAGGAAGTGGCCAGAGTGGTGGCCATGTGGACCAAGATCCCCGTGGAGAAGCTGGCGGAGAAGGAGAGCGACAGACTCCTGAAGCTGGAGAAGATCCTGCATAAGCGGGTCATCGGTCAGGACGAGGCGGTTTCCTCCGTGGCGAAGGCCATGCGCAGAGGTCGCGTGGGTCTGAAGGATCCCAAGCGTCCCATCGGTTCCTTCCTGTTCCTGGGACCTACCGGCGTCGGTAAGACCGAGCTTTCCAAGGCACTGGCGGAGGCGATGTTCGGCTCCGAGGATGCCCTGATCCGCGTTGATATGTCGGAGTATATGGAAGGCCACTCCGTGTCGAAGATGATCGGATCCCCTCCGGGCTATGTGGGCTTCGAAGAGGGCGGCCAGCTGACGGATAAGATCCGCCGGAATCCCTATTCCGTGGTCCTCTTCGACGAGATCGAAAAGGCACACCCCGATGTGTTCAACATCCTGCTGCAGGTGCTGGACGATGGTCATATCACCGATTCCAAGGGCCGGAAGGTCAGCTTCAAAAATACGATCCTCATCATGACCTCCAATGCGGGTGCGGAGAAGATCGTGGATCCCAAAAACCTGGGATTTGCCGCAGAGAAAAATGAGACCAAAGATTACGAGCGGATGAAGAGTCAGGTCATGGAGGAGGTAAAACGCTCCTTCAAGCCGGAGTTCATCAACAGGATCGATGATATTTCCGTATTCCATCAGCTCAGCGACCAGAATATGAAGGAGATCGTGGATCTCCTGGCAAAGCAGCTTTCGGACCGGTGCATGGCACAGATGAACATCTCTCTGACCCTCACCGCCGGGCTGAAAAAACATCTGGTGGAGCGCTACGCCGATCGGAAGATGGGCGCGAGACCCCTGCGCCGAGCCTTACAGTCCGTGGTGGAGGATGCCCTGGCAGAGGAGATCCTGGCTAAGCGGGTGGCTCCCGGAGATTCGGTAACTGCCGGATACGGCAAAGGAAAAGTAACCTTTCAGGTAAAGGGCAAAAAATAAACACATACGGAGGAAAACAAAATGGCTGCGAATTTACTATGGACTGAGGAAGACGGAAAGTTAGGATTCGGTGATTTTTCCCTTCCCGAGAAGCAGAAGACCGAGGACTATCCCCACGACGGTAATCTTCTGAAGGTCAAGACCTTTAAGGACATCACCAAACTGGAGAAGAACGGTCTCTTCCTCTATGAGTCCGTACCGGGCACCAGAGTGGAGCATTTCATCGAGACCGCAGACGGTGTTTCCTTTGTCGTTTCCGGTGATCAGGATGCGCAGATCACTCTGGGACTGCAGGACGATACACTTTATGACATCACTGTCGACGGAGAAGATGCAGGCGCCGTGCAGACCGGTCTGGGCGGAAAGCTTTCCGTCAGCGTGGAGCTGGCAAAGGCCGATAAGGTTTCCGTTCAGGTAAAGAAGGCGTAACCTATGGCAAAAGCAAAATCCGGGGTGGTCTTTTTCTGCCAGAACTGCGGGTATGAGACCCCGAAGTGGATGGGCCAGTGCCCCGGCTGCAAAGAATGGAATACCATGGTGGAGGAGCCATCTGCCGGACGCACCGTAAAAGCGGGTGTTGGGATATCCCTGTCCGGTACCAGGCCAAAGCCCGAGGCATTGGCCCGGGTCAGCGTCCGTGAGGAGGACCGGATCGGCACCGGCATGGAAGAGCTGGACAGAGTCCTGGGCGGCGGCATCGTACAGGGGTCCATGACCCTGGTGGGCGGCGACCCCGGCATCGGTAAGTCCACGCTCCTCCTGCAGGTCTGTCATCACCTGGCAGCGGCAGGACACTCCGTCCTCTATGTCTCCGGGGAGGAGTCCAAGGTACAGATCAAGATGCGGGCGGACCGCATCGGTACTTTTGACGAGCGGATGCTGATCCTCTGCGAGACGGATCTGGGAGCCATCGAAGGTGCCATACGGGATTCGAACCCGGAGGTGGTGGTCATCGATTCCATCCAGACCATGTACAATGATTCCGTATCCTCTGCTCCCGGCAGTGTATCCCAGGTCCGGGAATCCACAGGCGTCCTGATGCAGATTGCCAAGGGCCTGGGGATTTCCGTGTTCATCGTAGGACATGTGACCAAGGAGGGCACGGTGGCAGGTCCCAGAGTGCTGGAGCACATGGTGGATACGGTGCTGTATTTTGAAGGCGACCGGCATGCTTCCTACCGGATCCTGCGCGGCGTGAAAAACCGTTTCGGATCCACCGACGAGATCGGCGTCTTCGAAATGCGGGAGGAAGGCCTGATGCAGGTACCCAACCCGTCGGAGTTCATGCTGGAGGGCAGACCCGAGAAGGCTTCGGGTTCCGTGGTGGCCTGTTCCATGGAGGGAACGAGACCTTTGCTTCTGGAGATCCAGAGTTTGGTTACCAGGAGCAATTTCGGTATCCCCCGCAGGCAGGCAAACGGCACGGATTTCAACCGGGTGAATCTCCTCATGGCCGTCCTGGAGAAACGCTGCGGTATGCATCTGGGCGATTGCGACGCCTATGTCAATCTCACCGGCGGCATCTCCCTGCGGGAGCCCGCTCTGGATCTGGCCATTGTGCTGGCTGTGCTGTCCAGCTTTAAGAACGCACCTCTGGATCCGGGCATGGTCGCTTTCGGAGAGGTAGGTCTTTCCGGCGAGGTCAGAAGCGTCTCCATGGCGAGAGCCAGAGCAGCGGAGGCGCAGCGGCTCGGTTTTTCGACCTGTGTGGTTCCGACGAGCTGCGCGGAAGAGTGCAGGAAGGTGAAGGGAATCCGCATTCTGGCCGTTTCCAACGTTCAGGAAGCCCTGGATCTGGCCTTTTAAAAAATCCCTTGCCAAGGGACTCGGGGCTATGTTATAATCTCATTCGTTGACGCGGCGCAAGATCGGAAGCGCCGCGATAAAGGGGAATAGTACAGCGGTAGTGCGGCGGTCTCCAAAACCGTTAACGGGGGTTCGATCCCCTCTTCCCCTGCTTAAACCCGGACGATTCCCGTCCGGGTTCTTTTTGTTAGGAGTTGAGTTATATGAGTTTTACATACGCAGGAAAAACCATCACCACCGTGGTCAGCGACCTGGACGGCACCATCTTTTATCCCAGAGGGATGCAGAGCCTGCCGGAGAGGAGCAGGGAAGTGATCTGGCGCCTCATTGACGGCGGCATCCGCTTTATCGTGGCCAGCGGCAGACAGTATCCCAACCTCCGGGATATCTTTGCAGGGGTGGAAAGCAGGATCGGCTATATCGGAGAAAACGGCTGCGTGGGAGTCTGGCAGGACCGGGTGATCTGTGAGAGGAGCCTGGACCTGTCCCTTGCCATGGAGATGGTGTCCGATCTGCAGAAATATGAAGGGATCGAGATATTGCTGTGCAAAAAGGAGGAGAGCTGTCTCGTCCCGAAGGATCCCCGGTTCCTCTATCATCTGACGGACGAGGTGGGCCTTCGGACGAAGCTCCTTTCTTCCTATGAGGAATTTACCGGTAGCTTACTTAAGATCTCCGCCCACTTCCCCGGCACCGTTCCCGCGGAGGCCAGCGCCTATCTCCACGAGAAGTATGCGGGGCGCATGAATGTGACGGACAGCGGCAGCGGGTGGTTTGACTGTATGCCCCCCGGCGTGGGAAAAGGGGAAACGCTGCTGGAGATGGCAAGGGACCTTGGGATCTCCCCGAAGGAGATCATGGCTTTCGGCGACGGAGAAAATGACATCAGTCTTCTGCAGGCAGCAGGCCTGGCAGTGTGTATGGAAACCGGAAACGAGATCTTAAAGCCCCACGCCGATCTTTTCTGCACCGATGTCTGCAGCGTTTTGGAAGAGTGTACCCGTCAGCTTTCCTGACAGGAAACGCATTAAAAAAATTTCTGTTATTTTATACTGTACTTTTTACGAAAATATGATAAAATAATTACGCTCGTGTCATATTTAGTTCTTATTTTTGTCGATTTTAGCGTTTGAAAAAGTGACATCCGTGCTGTTTTGCAGATCGGAGTGCCGGTCTGCGGGGCGCAGAGGGGTCCGGGAGGAGCTTATGGAGCAGAATGAAGAATATCTCCGTTCGAAGATGAAGGAAAACAGGATTCTTCTGGCACCGTTGTTCCGGTATCTGCCCTGGCTGGAGGAGGCTTCCAAAAAGGCTGTGGTGAACACTTATTCCGGTGACGGCCTGGGAGAGCGTTCCGTTCCCTTCCCGGTGTACGACGGCACGCTTATGAGCTTTATCAGAGAAGCCGAGAAATCGCCGATCCTGGACAGAAATTATCCTTACGTCTACACCCGTAAGGGACTGAAGACGCACGAGCAGGAACGGGCCCTCATTGAGAGAGCCGACTGGAGAAACTGGGACGATCTGAGAGGTATTTTGTCCAAGTATGTTATGGGGGGACGGACCAGATCCAGTCTGTGGAGCGAAGGAGTTTCGGAGCAGATCTTTTATCTGACACTGAAGCAATTTCAGTCAATCGTGGATTTCTGGGATCACCCGGAACGCAAATAGCCAAGGAGGCTGGGAGGTAACAAAGTGGGAGACAAGTCGATCAAGAAAAAGCAGTTTATCGTAGACAAGGCAAGGGAGGTATTCGTCGAGAAGGGATACAAGCGCGTCACGATGAAGGACATCGTGGAGGCATGCGACATCAGCCGCGGCGGACTGTATCTGTATTTTGAGAATACCAACCAGATCTTTCTGGAGGTCCTGCGCCAGGAGAGCGAGGAGACCGATGATGTCTTCTCCGGCAGGATCACCGAGGATGCTACCTGTGTGGACATCCTGCTGCTCTTCCTGCAGGAGCAGAAAAAGGAGCTTCTCCGCAAGAAGAACACCCTGGTTCAGGCCAGCTACGAGTTTTATTTCGAGAACAAGCCCGCCCGCAAGGACGATGTGCTGAAGAAGCAGTTTGAGTCCGCCGTCAAGATCATCGAGAAGCTGATCGAGGCAGGCGTGGAGAACGAGGAGTTCTATTGCGAGAACTGCTCCGAGGCTGCCAGAAACATCATGTTCCTGCTGGAAGGTCTCCGCATCAGCGCACAGACCGTCGGGATCACCGCTGATACCGTGGATAAGCAGATCGATTACATCTTCTCTACCCTGGGCGTCATCCTTGAGGAAGAGTAAGACGGGAAAAGTTGCATAGATTGCCGAAAAAAGCTTCAAAGGAGAACGCTTCTTTGGGGCTTTTTTTCTTGCGCAGGAAGGCCCTTCGGTTGTATCATTTAATGTGAGTTTTTGTGGACTGGAGAGTATCCTGATCCGCGCGAAAAAGCCGATTTTGGAAGGAGACTTGTAATGGCGAACGTAAGACGCATCTATGTGGAGAAAAAGAAGCCTTACGCAGTGAAGGCGCTTGAACTGCACGAGGAGCTGAAGAGCTACCTGGGGATCGACGCGAAAGAGGTTCGGATCCTGATCCGGTATGACGTGGAGAACATCTCCGATGCCGTGTTCGATCAGGCGGTGACCAGCGTGTTTTCAGAGCCTCCGGTAGATGATTACTACCTGGAGAAATTCGACGTTCCTGCGGACGGCAGGGTATTTTCCGTGGAGTACCTCCCCGGACAGTTCGATCAGAGAGCGGATTCCGCAGTGCAGTGTGTCCAGTTCCTGAATGAAAACGAGTCTCCCACCATTCGTACCGCAACAACCTACGTGATCTGCGGCGATATCACAGATAGCGATCTGGATCGCATCAAGGCCTATTGCATCAACCCCGTGGACTCCCGGGAAACCGGCATGGAGAAGCCCGCAACTCTGCAGATGGATTATGCGGATCCTGCGGATGTGAAGATCTTTGACGGATTTGCATCCATGCCCGAGACTGAGCTGAAGGCGCTTTACGATTCCCTGGGTCTTGCTATGACCTTCAAGGACTTCCTTCATATCCAGAAATATTTCCACGACGACGAGCAGCGGGATCCTTCCATGACGGAGATCCGCGTGCTGGATACCTACTGGTCCGATCACTGCCGCCACACCACCTTTTCCACGGAACTTACGGGTGTCCGCTTTGACGATGGGGTATACCGTGCAGCCTTTGAGAAGAGCTTCGCAGACTACCGGAAGACCCGCGCCGAGCTCTATGCGGACCGTCCCGACAAATTCTCCTGCCTCATGGATCTGGGCACCATCGCTGCCAAAAAGATCCGCAAGGACGGGGGACTGCAGGACGAGGAGGTCTCCGATGAGATCAATGCCTGCTCCATCGTGGTACCCGTGGAGATGGACTATGGTGATCACAAGGAGACCGAGGAGTGGCTGGTCTTTTTCAAGAACGAGACCCACAACCATCCCACGGAGATCGAGCCCTTCGGTGGTGCAGCCACCTGTCTGGGTGGCGCCATCCGTGATCCCCTTTCCGGCAGAGGCTATGTCTATCAGGCAATGCGCGTTACCGGCGCAGCGGATCCCACCGGTTCCGTTCAGGACACCCTGAAGGGCAAGCTCCCTCAGAAAAAGATCGTCCGTACCGCTGCAGCGGGCTATTCCTCTTACGGTAACCAGATCGGTCTGGCCACCGGCTATGTGAAGGAGATCTACCATCCCGACTATGTGGCGAAGAGAATGGAGATCGGTGCCGTGATGGGCGCTGCTCCCCGTAAGAACGTGATCCGTGAGAATTCCGATCCCGGAGACATCATCATCCTCCTGGGCGGCCGTACCGGAAGAGACGGCTGCGGCGGCGCAACCGGATCCTCGAAGGCCCACACCGTCAGCTCCATCGAGACCTGCGGTGCGGAGGTGCAGAAGGGAAATGCACCCACCGAGCGCAAGATCCAGCGCCTGTTCCGCCGGAGCGAGGTGACCCGCCTCATCAAGAAATGTAACGACTTCGGTGCCGGCGGTGTATCCGTCGCCATCGGCGAGCTGGCTGACGGCCTGAAGGTGGACCTGGACAAGGTACCGAAGAAATACGCAGGTCTGGACGGCACCGAGCTTGCCATCTCCGAGTCCCAGGAGCGTATGGCCGTTGTGGTAGCACCCGGGGACGTGGATGAATTCCTGAAATATGCGGCAGAGGAGAACCTGGAGGCCGTCTGCGTGGCAGTGGTCACCGAGGAGCCCCGTCTGGTGCTGAACTGGCGCGGCAAGGACATCGTGAACATCAAGCGTTCCTTCCTGGATACCAACGGTGCGCATCAGGAGACGCAGGTTGAGGTGGAGATGCCCGATCCTGCAAAGGATTACTTCGCTTCCGTTTCCGCTTCCAACGGTGTGGCGGATGCGGTAAAGAGCGGCGATCTGAAGACCGCCTGGAAGAATACCTTAAGCGATCTGAATGTCTGCTCCCAGAAGGGTCTGGTGGAGATGTTTGACTCCTCCATCGGCGCGGGGAGCGTGGTCATGCCTTACGGCGGAAAATACCAGCTCACCGAGACCCAGTCCATGATCGCAAAGTTGCCCACCCTGAAGGGCAAGACCGATACAATCACCATGATGGCTTACGGATTTGATCCCGAGCTGTCCAGCTGGAGCCCTTACCACGGTGCCATCTATGCCGTGATCGAGTCCATGGCCCGCATTGTGGCTTCCGGCGGAGATGCATCGAAGATCCGTTTCACCTTCCAGGAGTACTTCCGCAGAATGAACGAAGAGCCCTCCCGTTGGAGCCAGCCCTTCGCAGCACTGCTGGGTGCCTACGATGCGCAGATGGGCTTCGGCCTGCCTTCCATCGGCGGTAAGGACTCCATGTCCGGCACCTTCGGCGACATCGACGTACCTCCCACGCTGGTTTCCTTCGCAGTAAACATCGGCAAGGGTGCGGAAGTCATCACACCCGAGCTGAAAAAAGCGGGAGATAAGCTGGTGCTCTTCACCATCACCAGAGATGATCTGGAGCTCCCCGATTACGGGCAGATCGCGAAGCTTTACGCGCAGATCCGTGACCTGAACCGGAAGGGCCTCATCGCTGCAGCCTATGCCCTGGATGGCAAGGGCCTGGCAGCGGCACTGCCCAAGATGGCCTTCGGTAACGGCCTGGGCGTGCAGGTCGCAGAGGGAATCGCTCCGGAAAGCTTCTTCGGCAGAGGCCAGGGCAACATCGTGGCAGAGATCCCCGCAGAGCGTTTTGCGGAGCTGTCTGCTTCCGGAGTTCCCTTCACTGAGGTGGGTACCGTCACCGCTGACGGAAGCTTTACTTACGGCAGCGCCGTACTTTCCGGCGAAGAGGCACTCTCCGCATGGACCGGCAGACTGGAGAAGGTCTTCCCCACCAAGGCGGTAAAGGGATGCAATCCCGTGGAGAGCAAGACCTACCACGAGAGCAGCGTCTATGTCTGCAAGCATAAGGTGGCCAGACCCAGAGTGTTTATCCCCGTATTCCCCGGCTCCAACTGTGAGTACGATACGGCGGCGGCCTTTGAGAGAGCGGGTGCCGAGACATCCGTCCGCATTTTCCGGAACCTCAGCCCCGAGGACATCCGTTCCTCCGTGGAGGAGTTTGAAGCAGAGATCGAAAAGGCACAGATCATCATGTTCCCCGGCGGATTTTCCGCAGGTGACGAGCCCGACGGCAGTGCGAAGTTCTTTGCGACCGCATTCCGCAATGAGAAGATCCGCGAGGCAGTGGAGAAGCTCTTAAACGAAAGAGACGGTCTGGCACTGGGGATCTGCAACGGCTTCCAGGCACTCATCAAGCTGGGCCTGGTTCCCAACGGCCATATCACCGGCCAGGATGTGAATTCTCCCACCCTGACCTTTAATACCATCGGACGCCATATCTCCAAGATGGCGTACATCCGTGTGGTTTCCGACAAGTCGCCCTGGCTGGCAGGCGCTACCCTGGGGGATGTGTACTGCAATCCCGCTTCCCACGGTGAGGGACGTTTCGTCGCACCGAAGGAGGTCCTCGCAGACCTCTTTGCCAAGGGACAGGTGGCAACCCAGTATTGCGATCCTGACGGAAATGTCACAATGGATGAAAACAGTAATATCAACGGATCCTATTGTGCCATCGAAGGTATCACCTCTCCCGACGGTCGTGTGCTGGGCAAGATGGCACACTCCGAGCGCCGCGGGGATGGCGTTGCCGTCAACATCTACGGTGAGCAGGATCTGAAGATCTTTGAATCCGGCGTCGCATATTTTCAGTAAGGAGTAAACCGACCCATGAAAGCATTTTTGATCCTTGAGGACGGCACTGTTTTTGAAGGAACACGCATCGGATCGGACAGAGAGGTCATCAGCGAGATCGTGTTCAACACCAGTATGGCCGGCTATCTGGAAGTCCTGACCGATCCCTCCTATGCGGGACAGGCGGTCTGCATGACTTATCCGCTCATCGGCAATTACGGCGTCTGCCTGGACGACTGTGAATCGAGACGTCCCTTCCTGGACGGCTTCATCGTCCGGGAGCTGTCGGATACCGCCAGCAATTTCCGCTGTGATGAGCCCCTGGAGGAGTTCCTGAACAAATGGGATATCCCCGGCATCTGCGGCATCGACACCAGAGCCCTGACCCGGATCCTGCGAGAGAAGGGTACCATGAACGGCTGCATCACCACCGACGAGCACTTTGATTTTGCAAAGCTTCGGCCCGCCATCAAGGCTTACACCACGGGAAATGTGGTGGACCGGGTGACCTGCACGGAGAAAACCGTGATCCCCGGAGTGACGGATCTGTCGGAAAATCCGCCCATCTCCGGAAGTGCGATCTTTGACAAGGCCGCATACGAAAAGGGAGAGCGGGAGCGGAAGCCTTCCCTGGTGACGGAAGTAAACGGCGCTGGACTCCATGTGGCGCTCTTGGACTTCGGTGCCAAGGGGAACATCCCCGAGTCCTTACGGCAGCGGGGTTGCACGGTGACCATTTATCCTGCGAGAACGCCTGCTTCCGAGATCCTTGAGAGCCATCCCGACGGCATCATGCTTTCCAACGGCCCAGGCGATCCCAAGGATTGCGGAACCATCATCGACGAGATCAAAAAGCTCTACGACAGTGATGTTCCCATTTTTGCCATCTGTCTCGGGCATCAGCTCATGGCGCTGGCCACCGGCGCGGATACCCACAAGATGAAATACGGTCATCGCGGCGGCAACCACCCCGTGAAGGACCTGGCTACCGGCAGGGTCTACATCTCCTCCCAGAACCACGGTTACGTGGTGGATACGGAGCATCTGGATCCCAAGGTGGCAACCCCTGCCTTTGTCAATGTCAACGACGGAACCAACGAGGGCCTGCGCTACACCGGCAAGAAGATCTTTACAGTGCAGTTCCACCCCGAGGCATGCCCGGGTCCCCAGGACTCCGGTTACCTCTTTGATCGCTTTATCCGTATGATGAAAGGACAGGAAGAAAATGCCTAAGAATGCCAGTGTAAAAAAAGTAATGGTCATCGGTTCCGGTCCCATCGTGATCGGACAGGCGGCCGAATTTGACTATGCGGGAACCCAGGCCTGCCGCTCCCTGAAAGAAGAGGGCGTGGAGGTGGTGCTGGTCAATTCCAACCCCGCAACCATCATGACGGACAAGGACATCGCGGATGAGGTCTACATCGAGCCCCTCACCGTGAAGGTCCTGGAGAAGATCATCGAGAAGGAAAAACCCGACTCCATCCTCCCCACCCTGGGCGGTCAGGCAGGACTGAACTTAGGGATGGAGCTGGAGGAGAGCGGATTCCTCGCTTCCCACGGCGTACACCTTCTGGGCACCACCGCAGCCACCATCCGCAATGCGGAAGGACGTCAGGAATTCAAGGATCTGATGGAGCGCATCGGCGAGCCCGTGGCAGCTTCCAAGGTGGTGGAGTCCGTGGAGGAAGGGGTGGAATTCACCGATACCATCGGCTATCCTGTCGTGCTGCGTCCCGCTTATACCCTGGGCGGCAGCGGCGGCGGTATCGCCCACAACCGCGCAGAGCTGGAGGAGATCCTGGAGAACGGCCTGCGTCTGTCCCGCGTGGGTCAGGTGCTGGTAGAGCGCTGTATCGCCGGCTGGAAAGAGATCGAGTACGAGGTCATGCGCGACAGCGCCGGCAACGTGATCACGGTCTGTAACATGGAGAACATCGATCCCGTGGGTGTTCACACCGGAGACTCCATCGTGGTGGCGCCTTCCCAGACCCTGTCCGACAAGGAATACCAGATGCTGCGGACCTCGGCGTTAAAGATCATCTCCGAGCTGCAGATCACCGGCGGATGCAATGTGCAGTTTGCCCTGCATCCTACCAGCTTTGAATATTGCGTCATCGAGGTAAATCCCCGTGTGAGCCGTTCCTCGGCCCTGGCATCCAAAGCCACCGGCTACCCCATCGCCAAGGTGGCGGCCAAGATCGCGCTGGGCTATACCCTGGACGAGATCCCCAATGCCATCACCCGGAAGACCTTCGCATCCTTCGAGCCCACGCTGGACTATTGCGTGCTGAAGATGCCCAGACTTCCCTTTGATAAATTCCTCACCGCAAAGCGGACCCTCACCACACAGATGAAGGCCACCGGCGAGGTCATGAGCATCTGTTCCAATTTCGAGGGTGCCCTGATGAAGGCCATCCGCAGCCTGGAGCAGCATGTGAACAGTCTCCGCAGCGTCGATTTTACCGGCCTGGATGAGGATGCGCTCCTGGAGCGCCTGCATGTCTGCGACGACCAGCGGATCTGGGTCATTGCGGAAGCTTTACGCCGCGGCATTTCCTATGAGCAGATCCATGATATCACCCAGTTTGACAACTGGTTCATCTCCAGACTGGATCACATCGTGAAGACAGAAGCTGCGCTGGAGCAGGGGAACCTGACGCCGGAACTGCTCTTCGAAGCAAAACGGATGGAGTTCCCCGACAGCGTCATCGCATCCCTGTCCGGGAAAAAGGAGAGTGAGATCCTCTCCATGCGTCGTGAGAACGGGATCATCCCCGTCTACAAGATGGTGGATACCTGCGCAGCGGAATTTGCCGCAGCGACGCCGTACTACTATTCGGTCTACGAGCGTCCCGGTGCAGTCTACTCTGCTCTGGGCGAGCTGTCAGACGACGTGGTGATCAACGAGGCGGAAGCAGAGAGCAGATCCGCCGCTTCCTCCGGCAAAAAGGGCAAGGTCCTGGTGCTGGGCAGCGGCCCCATCCGCATCGGACAGGGTGTGGAGTTCGACTATTGTTCCGTCCACGCCACCTGGTCCTTCGCAAGGGCAGGGTATGAGACCATCATCGTCAACAACAATCCCGAGACCGTTTCCACGGATTTTGACATTGCGGACAAGCTGTATTTCGAGCCTCTGACGGATGAGGATGTGGAAGCCATCGTGGATCTGGAGCACCCCGACGGCGCCGTGGTGCAGTTCGGCGGCCAGACCGCCATCAAGCTCACCGAGCATCTCATGCGCATCGGCGTGCCCATCCTGGGAACCAAGGCCGAGGATGTGGATGCCGCAGAGGACAGAGAGCTCTTTGACGAGATCCTGCAAAAGACCGGGATCCCCCGTGCAGCGGGCGGCACCGTCTTTACCGCTGAGGAAGCAAAGGCGGTGGCAAACCGTCTGGGATATCCCGTACTTGTGCGCCCTTCTTATGTATTGGGCGGACAGGGCATGCAGATCGCATCCTGCGATGAGGAGATCGAGGAGTTCATGGCGATCATCAACCGCATCGCCCAGGATCACCCCATCCTCGTGGATAAGTACCTCCAGGGCAAGGAGATCGAAGTGGATGCCATTTGTGACGGCAGTGACATTTTGATCCCCGGCATCATGGAGCACATCGAGCGCACCGGCGTGCACTCGGGAGACAGTATTTCCGTCTATCCCGCGCCCACCATCGGCAAGCTCATCAAGGATAAGATCGCGGAGTACACCAGACGCCTGGCGCTGGCGCTCCACGTGAAGGGTATGATCAACATCCAGTTCATCGCCATCGATGAGGATGTGTATGTTATCGAGGTCAATCCCAGATCCTCCCGTACCGTGCCTTACATCAGCAAGGTCACCGGCATTCCCATCGTGGATCTGGCCACCAGGGTGATCCTGGGAGAGACCATTCAGGGCATGGGTTACAAGCCGGGACTTCAGCCCGAGGCAGACTACTATGCCATCAAGATGCCCGTCTTCTCCTTCGAGAAGATCCGTGGCGCCGAGATCAGCCTGGGCCCCGAGATGAAGTCCACCGGTGAGTGCCTGGGCATCGCCGCAGATTTCCATGAGGCGCTTTATAAGGCTTTCCTGGGGGCAGGCATTGAGCTTCCCAGACACAAGCAGATGATCATCACCGTCAAGGACGCGGACAAGGGAGAGGCCATCGGCGTAGCCAGACGCTTCGAGAAGCTGGGCTACACCATCTATGCGACCCGCTCCACGGCGGCAGCCCTGAACGAAGCAGGGGTAAAGGCCCGCAAGGTCAACAAGATCCATCAGGAGAGCCCTACGGTCATGGACCTGATCCTGGGGCACAAGATCGATCTGGTCATCGATACCCCTACCCAGGGGCGGGACAAGAGCAGAGACGGTTTCCTGATCCGCAGAAATGCCATCGAGACCGGTGTCTATTGCATCACCGCCATGGATACGGCAAATGCCCTGGCCAATGCTCTGGAGCATCGCAACGAGGGCCTGAGCCTGGTGGATGTGGCGAAGATCTCCGGGAGATAGGGAAGAGGCTGCGAGGGTCCTGACAGGTGATTTCCGGCGGAATGCTCCCATCGGGAAATACGGAAGAAGAAATGAACAAACGGAATTTCAGTGCAGAACTGGAAAACATATTAATGGGGCTGGAGAGGCACGTGGCAGATCCGACACAGGCGTCGGAATCTGCGTCATCCGCATCCCCGCCCGCTCTGATGCTTCACAGCTGCTGCGCTCCCTGCTCCAGTTATGTGATGGAATATCTGGCACCTTACTTTTCCATTACGGTGCTGTATTACAATCCCAACATCGATGAGAAGGCGGAGTACCGCAAGCGGGCCGCCGAGGAAAAACGGCTCATCGACCGCTACAACGAGGAGAAAAAGGGGTATCCCATCACCTATGTGGACGGGCGGTACGATCCCGAAGAATTTTACCGGGTGGCAGCAGGGTATGAGGACGTGCCGGAAGGCGGCGCAAGGTGCTTTCGCTGCTATGAGCTGAGGCTCCGGGAGACTGCACGGATGGCGGCAGAGCGGGGATCCGATTATTTCTGTACCACCTTAAGCATCTCACCGCTGAAAAATGCGGAAAAGATCAATGAGATCGGAGAGCGCATCGCAGCGGAGACAGGAGTGAAATGGCTCCCGTCGGATTTTAAGAAAAAGGACGGCTACAAGCGGTCCATCGAACTGTCGAAGGAATATGAACTGTACCGCCAGAACTACTGCGGCTGCAGTTTTTCCAAGGCGTCTTCCTCCTGCGCAAGGTGCGCATCGGGGGACCCTTCCTGCATCCGGGTCTGAGGGCAGGCCCTTACATTATCGGAAATGGAGACAAAGTGTATGAAGAGTTTACTGGAGCTGCTGTCACAGGAGATGGGAAAGGCCTTTGAGGCCGCAGGATATGATGCTTCCCTGGGAAGAGTCTCCGTATCCAACCGCCCGGACCTGTGCGAATACCAGTGCAACGGCGCCATGTCCGGCGCAAAGCAGTACCACAAGGCCCCCATCGCCATCGCCACGGTAGTGCTGGAGAAGGTGAAGGAGAGCGGGGAAGCGGTTTTTGCTTCCGCTGAGGCAGTAAATCCCGGATTCCTGAATCTGAAGGTTTCTCCCGCATATCTGGCTGCTTACCTGAAGGAGATGGAGGGCGCGGATCGTTTCGGCATGAATGCTCCCGCAAAGCCTTCCAAGGTGATCATCGATTTCGGCGGCGCCAATGTGGCAAAGCCCCTGCATGTGGGACACATGCGTTCCGCGGTCATCGGCGAAGCCATCAAGCGGATGCTGCGTTATGCGGGCAATACCGTTATCGGAGATGCCCACCTGGGAGACTGGGGACTGCAGATCGGTCTGGCGATCGAGGGACTGCGGGACCGGAAGCCGGACCTCCCCTATTTTGATCCTGATTTTACTGGAGAGTATCCTGCGGAGGCCCCCTTCACCATCGAGGAGTTCGCCGTGATCTACCCCGAGTCCAGCGCGCGGTCCAAGGAGGATCCCGACTTCAAGGCAAGGGCCATGGATGCTACAAAACGTCTGCAGAAGGGAGAGAGGGGATACCGCGCTCTCTGGAAGCAGATCATGGCTGTGTCCGTGCCGGATCTGAAGAAAAATTACGACGCGCTGAATGTGGAATTCGACCTCTGGAAGGGGGAGAGCGATGCGGATGACCGTATCCCTTCCATGGTGCAGTACATGAAGGATGCGGGCTATGCCCACATCAGCGAAGGCGCGCTGGTGGTGGATGTGAAGGAAGAGACCGACACCAAGGAGATCCCGCCCTGCATGATCTTAAAGTCCGACGGTGCGTCCCTGTACAACACCACGGATCTGGCCACCATCCAGAATCGTATGGAGGAGGATCATCCTGACCAGATCATCTATGTGGTGGACAAGCGCCAGAGCCTGTATTTCGAGCAGGTCTTCCGCTGTGCATACAAGACGAAACTGGTGCCCCCCGAGACGAAGCTGACCTTTCTGGGATTCGGCACCATGAACGGTCCCGACGGCAAGCCCTTCAAGACCCGCGAAGGCGGCGTTATGCCCCTGCAGCGTCTCATTGCCGACACGAAGGAAGAGATGTATCACAAGATCCTGGAGGGTCGCCCCGTTTCCGAAGAGGAGGCCCGGGAGATCGCGGATCTGGTAGCTGTGGCTGCCTTAAAGTACGGCGATCTGTCCAACCAGGCTTCCAAGGATTATGTCTTTGACATTGACCGCTTTACCTCCTTTGAGGGAGATACCGGTCCTTACATCCTGTATACCATCGTCAGGATCAAATCCATCCTGGCAAAATACGAGCAGCAGGGAGGCGCCCCCGACCGCAGTAAGATCGGCCCCGCGCAGGGTGAGTCCGAGAAGAACCTGCAGATGATGCTTTCAGGCTTTGCTTCCATGATGGAAGGCGCCGTGGCGGAGCTGGCACCTCACAAGGTCTGCGGTTATGTGTATGACCTGGCCAATGCCTTCAACAAGTTCTACCACGAGACCCAGATCCTGACGGAGGGTGAGGAGAGAAAGGCAGAGCTCATCGCGCTGCTGATGCTCACCAGGGATGTGCTGGAGACGGCGAT
>JAILAF010000018.1 GCA_024681775.1 Lachnospiraceae bacterium | reverse complement strand
AACCAGATTAAACTGGCTTCCGAAACTTTACTGTTTCTAGGTTTGTTTGTTCTCTGAATTATTCAATCCTCCGTAATGTCTTCAGATGAGCATCACGGATTTGGAATCTTTCAGGGATGCATTACTATTTAATTATCAAGGATCCGCTGTGCCGCCTGCCGAAATGCTCTCTCGTTTGGCGACAGCTTAAACAGATTAACACACCCATATAGGGATGTCAACACCTTTTTTCAAAAAACATGAAAACATTCTTCCCAGGCGGAAACGAAAGAGAAAGGAACCGGGCGTCACTGCCCGTGACGCCCGGTCCGGAAGAAACTCTCTGAGTTTTGTCAGGCCGGATTTAATCCAGCTTGAAGAATGCGATCGCCTCGGACATCTCCCCATTGACGGAGCGCATCCGTCCGGTGGAAGTCTGGGTGTCTACGCAGGCATCGGTAACGGTCTGGCAGGATGCAGCCACTTCCTGAGCGGAAGCACCCAACTCCTCGGAGATGGCTCCCAGCTCGCTGGTGGTGTTGGTGAGCTCGGTCTTGATGGAATCCAGGTTCTCTGCCATCTGACGGATTGTCTCGATCTCGCTGATGGAAGCTTCCACGGATTCGGACAGTACGTCGAACTTCTCCTGTGCCTTCTCAATATCCGACTGCTCCTTGGAGATCACTTCGAACACGCGGTTGGAGATCTCCACGGTGCTGTTGGACTGAACAATGACATTCTCGATGATCTGCTTGATCTCCTTTGCGGACTCAGCGGAGGAATCGGCCAGGCTGCGGATCTCGTCGGCAACCACTGCAAAGCCTCTTCCTGCCTCTCCTGCTCTGGCCGCTTCGATGGAAGCATTCAGGGAAAGGAGGTTGGTCTGCGCTGCGATGGATTCGATGGCCTGGATCGCAGAGCTGATCTCGCTGATGGCGGAGTTGGTCTCGTTGATCTTGCCGCCGATCTCCTGCATTGCTCTGACGGACTCATTTGCGCCTGCATAGACGGACTTCATGCAGTCGGTCGCATCGCTGTTGGCATTCTTGATGGTCTGGGACGCATCATAGAGGGAGTTGACGTTTTCATTCAGGGATTCAATATTGCCGCCCAGTTCCACAGCCTTCTCCGCCATGCTCTGTGCATTCTCGGCCACACTCTGGGAGGTCTCGGCCACTTCGCCCACAGCGGAGTTGATCTGGGAGACGGATTCCACGTTGTTGGCAGTCATGGTGTCCACATCCACAATGGCTTCATCCAGGGTGCCTGCCGCATTTTTCACGGAGGTCATGGATGTGCTCAGTGCTCTCTCCAGTTCCTTCACGGAACCGATGATGGTAACGGTCTCATTGATATGGGACTTTGCATCGCACTCTGCGTTGACCTTGCCTGCTGCCAGCTCATTCAGCGTACCGGACACCTTGATCAGAGGCACGGAGATCAGACGCTCCACAGCGATGGCAGCGCCGGAGAAGATAATGATGCTGATGAGGCAGATGATGACTGTCATCTTCTGCATGTCCTTAACGGATGCCAGGACGTCATCTCTGTCGGCGGTCAGGATAGCGATATAGTTCTCGCCTTCACCGATGTAATAACCGGCATACTTGTCTTTTCCTTTGAATTCATAGGTGACGACAGCGGGCTCGGGATGCTTTCCTGCTTCGATCTCTGCCAGCAGGCCCTTAACTGCCGCGTTCTCCACGGGATTGCCGATTCTGGTCTCATCCTTATGGTAAAGGGTGATACCGGCTTTATCTACATAATAAATATAGGCAGTGTCCAGACCCAGTGCGGACACATCCGCAAGCTCCTCGGCGATATTCTGCACATAGAAAGCACATCCGACGAAACCGATGGTCTGGGATCCGTCCTTTACGGGAGCATACATAGACATGATCAGCGCGCCGGAAGCAGGGCTGTTCATGATACCGGTGTTGAAGACGCCATCAGGAGCTCCGTTGATGGAATTCTGCAGGCCCGTCAGGCTGTCACCCTCACGAAGGACCTTGCCGATGATGGCGGTGCTGGGGTGGCTGAGGACTTTGGAATTCCAGTCTGCCACATACAGCCCCTCAAAGCCGTTCAGGGATCCGAAATAATCCATGGTATACTGCTGCACCTCGGCAGCAATGGCCGGGTCATCCTGGTGGAGGATTGCCTCCTTCACGATGGGAGCCGTTGCAAAGCCTTTCAGCAGCTCTTTGTTTTTGCTCACCGTTTGATCAAATGCGGCACCCACATCGGTAATGACCTGCACAAATGCTTCCTGGGTATTGCCTTCGATCTCAGTCTTGCTCTTGGAAGCCGAAACAAGTGCAATGATAAGGGATGATACTACCAGGGGGATCAGAGCGAACATGATCAAGGTTCCCCGCATGCTCAATCCGCCCTTCTTCTTTTGTGCCGATAAGGCCTTGTCTTTTTTTGCCATCTTCCCTCTCCTTTCGGGGATGCGGATCCGTCCTGCGTCCCCTGAAAATATTCATTTACAATTATATCACCATTCCTAAACCGGAGGCCTCTTATACTTCTTAAAAAATCATAAAAACGGCCGTCCGCAGGAAACGGACAGCCGTTTATCTCTCTCATTTTGCACTTTTGTAGGGTGGATCCGCAGGGTGGCCTCCCTGCAGCTTTTGCATGGTGCGAGGCAATGCATCCCTGGAATTCTTCCAGTCCGCGTCTTTGTTCTTATAGTCGAATTTCTCCACCAGCCATGCCACGTCTTCATGGATACGCTCTAAGTTCCGCTCCGTCAGATCGATCATCCGGTCGCAGAATTCCTGCAGTTCACTGCCACTGAGGTTCCGCTCCGCCGCAGCCATCAGGTCCCCGAAATGAGGCAGGCAAAAGCCTTTCCCCTTCAGAACGGTTTCACGGAATGCGGAGTCTTCCTTCCATAAATAAAAGAAAGTGCTCAGATATCGGTCGTAGGTCTTCTCAAACTCTCCGCAGATGTAACAGGAACCGGTCCTGCGCTTCACCCATTTCACAATGGCATTGTCGCCTTCCTTCTTTCCGGAGAGGCGGTCTGCCAGAGAGACCTTACCGGGGCGGAAGGATTTTGCGGCATCCCGGTACTCCGCCAGGACCCGCTTGGTGTGGGTCTTGAGGATCCAGGCATTGCCCAGCGTGTTGCCGTAATCCAGCATGGCATGATAGTGCCTGCGGCAAAAGCCCGCCTCGTCCGTCTTGTCCCGCATATCCGCCTGCATGTATGAAGAACCGGATCCCAGGCAATAGTCCATCAGATCCTGCTCCACCATACGCTCGATGAAGCAAAACGCGCATTCATCCTCGGCGTGCACCGCATCATTTAAAGGGATGGTATAGAGTTCTTCCTTCATGAAGCCTCCTTATTTGAGCTGGATCCGGATCATCTCGTTTCCCGTTACCAGCACATATTGATACGCGGAAGCCGTCGGCAGGATCTTCTGCACCGCCACATCCATGCCGCCGTCGAATTTCGTCCTGCCGGAGTAAGTCCGGATCAGGCAATCGGACTCGCTGTAGATCACGAAATCATTTTTTTCAAAGAGGATATCCTCATATTCGAGACTGAAATAGTAAGTGCCCTCCTGCTCACCGGAGGCATTGTAGATCTGGAGGCGGTACCGCTCTCCCTCCTTATCGGAGGCGAAGATCAAACCCACATAGCCGTTTCCGTCAAAAACGCTGAGGATTTCCTCGGAAAAGAGGGTCTCGGACTTGACGACAGGCTGCTCGGCGCCCTCGTAGAGCATGAGTCTGCCGTCTCCTACGGCATAGGAGACCCGGTCGCTCAAAAAGCCCACCACAGGCACGATCTGGTCGGGATAATCCTGGCCCTTCACCAGATTGTCGGTGTAGTTGTCGCCCACGTTACTGAGATTGTAAAAAGCCACCGTGGACTTTACGGAGCCGGAATCCACATACAGATAGCTGATCATCAACATGTTCCCGGAGGGAGAAAGGGCCAGAGCCGCAGGATATCCGCTGCCCGTCATGTGGGTCTGCCCGGTGTAGATCAGTTCTCCCTTGGATGAGTAGGTGTTGATCCAGGCGGAATCCGTATCCGCCAGCACCGCAGTCACCCGGCCTTCCTTCGATACCGCAATGTTCCGGATGGGCATGGTGGCGGTAAAGCTGCCCAGCTGCTTTTCTTCGTTCAGCACGTAGATGTTTCTCTCATTGTATCCGGCGATGGCCACGGTCCCGCGGTTCTCGGTAAGGAGGATGTCCTGGATGCCGTAGGTCTGGTTCCACTTCACTGTACCGTCCCCGGCGGTGAGGTGCGCGCCGTCGGCACTGTAGGTCAGAAGACTCTGGTTCATGCGGATGCTCTGACTGCCCTCGGCCCCCTCCGTCTTCATGGTATCCAGCACATCAAAACCGGTGTACAGATGGGTACTGTATTGGAACCAGATCACAAATCCCACCACCGCGAGGACTGCCAGGATCAAAAGGGCGGTATAGAAATTCCGCACCCTGTGTTCGAACAGTCTGCTGCGATAGGAACGATGATCTTCCGTATTTTCACCGTTGTCATACCTCTGCGCCATAAAAGCATTTCCTTTCAAAATCGGGCAGGAAAATCCTGCCCGATCTCATTTTCCTGTATAGGATATCTTACCAAAAAATCTTACGAGAAGCGATAGGTGGTTTCGGAACGGAACTCCTTATCCCCGCCGAAGACGCAGGAAGGGAAATTCGCGTGATGGATGGTGTCGGGATAGAACTGGGTCTCCAGGCACAGACCGTAGCGCTTATGGTACTCTGTGCCTCCCTTGCCCGTCTGATCCGCGATGAAATTGCCCGCATAGAACTGGACGCCGGGCAGATCGGTGTAAACCTCCATAGTACGTCCGCTCTTCTCGGAAACCACGGTGGCAGCCAGACGTTTGGTGCCGTCCCAGCCGTCGATGCAGAAATTGTGATCGTATCCGCCCGCCAGGTTCAGCTGCTCGAAATCATCATCAATGTGATCCCCGACGCGGGTCAGCTTCGTCAGATCCATGGGAGTGCCTGCAACGGGAGCGATCTCACCGGTAGGAATGGAACCGGGAACGGTGGGGGTGTAATGCTTTGCCTCGATCCGGATCTTATGGTCCACGATGCTGCCGGCATCCGCACCATCCAGGTTGAAGTAGCTGTGGTTGGTGGGATTGATGATGGTAGGCTCATCGCTCTTTGCATGATAGGTGAGGATCAGCTCATTCTCCTCGGTAACGGTGTAGGTCACACTCATGACCTTGTTGCCCGGGAATCCCAGGGTAGCGGGATCTTCCAGAGTGAAGGTGACACTGTTGTCGCGAACCTGTGCCTCCCACATTCTCTTGTGATAACCCAGATCGATGTGGCTGTGCAGGTTGTTCTCATTATCGTTGACATCCAGTTGATAATTCACGCCGTCCAGTTCATAGGTAGCGCCGCCGATGCGATTGGCATTGGGACCGATGGTTGCACCGAAGAAGCTGGGATTGCCGTAATAGGTCTCCGCCTTGTCAAATCCCAGGACCAGGTCCTTTGCCTCACCCTTGGAATCGGGCACCCACAACTCCACCAGGATCGCGCCCAGGTTCATGACCTTTGCGACCATGCCCTTGCTGTTCCCGATGGAATACAGGACAATCTCCTTACCTTCCTTGCTGGTACCAAATGCGGCCATTTCTACTGACATGTCTGTTTCCTCCTTTTTGCCCACCCGGGCATTCCTTCTGCCTGCGGTCAGAGTTCCGTTCTCCCCTCCAACGCTCTTCCCAAAGTAACCTCATCAATGTACTCCAGATCTCCGCCCACCGGGACGCCGCTGGCAATCCTGGTCACACGGATTCCCGCAGGCTTCAGGAGCTTGCTGATGTACATTGCGGTGGTCTCGCCCTCCAGACTGGAGTTCGTCGCAAGGATCACCTCCCGGACATCCTCCGCGGAGCAACGCTCCACCAGTTCCTTGATCTTGATATCGCCGGGGCCGATGCCGATCATGGGAGAAATGGCACCGTGTAATACATGATACACCCCCGTGTATTTGCCGGTCTTCTCATATGCCGCCAAATCCCGCGTATTTTCCACCACCATGATGGTAGTACGGTCCCGCCGTTCGTCCGCACAGACGGGGCAGATCTCCCGGTCCGTCAGGGTAAAGCATTTGCTGCAATACCTGACATTGGCTTTGGCATCCAGGATGGTGGTTGCCAGACGGTTCACCCGGTCCTGGGGCATGTTGATGAGATGGAACGCCAGGCGCTGTGCTGACTTGCTCCCGATGCCGGGAAGGGCCGAGAGCTCCTCCACCAGTTTGTTGATATATCCGCTGTAGAGATCCATCAGAACGGAAGTCCTCCGGTCATGCCATTCATCAGAGCCGCGCTGGCTTCGTCCGCCTTGCGCATCGCCTCATTTACCGCTGCCATGATGGCATCCTGCAGGGTCTCGATGTCATCGGGATCCACGATCTCTTCCTTCAGCTTGATCTCCAGCAGCTCCCTGCCGCCGTTCACCTTCACGGAGACGGCGCCGCCGCCTGCGGTTCCGGTAAACTCCTGGGTCTCCAGGGCTTTCTGCCCCTCCTCCATCTGACGCTGCATGCGCTGCGCCTGCTTCATCAGATTTGCCATGTTTCCCGGCATTGCACCACCGGGAAATCCGCCTCTTTTTGCCATAATTTTGTTCTCCTAACTGTATTTATTCCGTTACATCATCGATATCGATATGAAAATCAAAGAGCTTGCGCAGGTCCACCACCGTATCCTCCATCTCCCGATGGGAGACCTCACGGATGGTAAATTCCACGCTCTTACCGATCTCCTCTTCCAGGCGCTCGCTGATGTCCTGCCTGCTCAGTTCCCCGCTGGCTCTGTGGTAGGCCATATCCCCTTCCGCAAAAACCAGCTCCAGCTTACCGTCGGCGCTTAAGGACGGGGTGGCTGCCTGCAGGATGGACCGGACACCGTCTTTGCCCTCGGAGCACAGATGGTTCCAGTTTTCAACGATCCTGCTCACATCCTCGGGAAGCGCTTTGGGCAGCTCCTTCATGGGTTTCCTGGCAGGAGCCGGGGCAGGAGCCCCCTCCGCACCGGCGGGTGCCACGGCAACGATGCCGTTCTCCAGCTGTTCTTCTATTGCGACAACTCTGTCATAAACAGAGTCTGCATCCTTTTCCATTTGCGGCAGACACAGACGGATAAAGGCAACCTCCGTCAGGACCCGCTTCTGGGTGGCAAAACGGAGCGTCCCCGACAGCTCGCTCATGACCCGGATATAGCGAAAGACCTGCTCCCTCTGGGCGGAAGCGGCGTCTTCCTTCAACCTGGCCATATTCTCGGTGGACATGTCGATGACGCTCTCCATGTCCTCCCCCGTCTGCATCAGCATCACATTCCGCAGGTACCAGGTGTAGTCCGTAACAAACTGCCCCAGTTCTCTGCCCTGCATGATCACCTCGTCCAGCACCTCCACGCAGGACCGAACGTCTCTGGCCCGCACCGCCCGGAACATCTGGGAGAACACCTCCGTATCCACGGCGCCCAGCGCGTCCAGCGCCATGTCATAGGTCAGTTCTTCTCCCATGTGAAGAGAAATACACTCCTCCAGAAAGCTCAGGGCGTCACGCATGGAGCCGTCGGCGGTTTTTGCAATGTACTGCAGCGCTTTGTCCTGGGCCTGCAGTCCTTCCTTGTCCAGGAGTTCCCGCATTCTGTCCCGGATGGTGTCCACGGAGATCCTCTTGAAATCATATCTCTGACATCTGGAGAGCACCGTGGGAAGGAGCTTGTTCACATCTGTGGTAGCCAGAATGAAGATCACATATTCCGGCGGCTCCTCCAGGGTCTTTAAAAGCGCATTGAAGGCCTGCACCGTCAGCATGTGCACCTCGTCGATGATATAGACCTTGTATTTCCCCTCGGTGGGACGGTAGGACACATCATCCACAATATCCCGGACGCTGTCCACACCGTTGTTGGAAGCCGCATCGATCTCCAGTACGTTCAGACCGGAGCCCGCGGCAATGGCCCTGCAGGTGGCGCACTCCCCGCAGGGCCCGTTGTCATTGGGATTCTCGCAATTGACGGCTTTGGCGAAGATCTTCGCCATGGTCGTTTTCCCCGTTCCCCGGGTTCCGGAGAACAGGTAGGCGTGGCCGATCCTCTGGTTTTTGATCTGGTTCCGGAGGGTGGTCACGATATGATCCTGGCCCTTTACATCAGCGAAATTATCGGGCCGGAATTTCCGATACAAAGTCATATAGGACATGGAACTACACTCCAAAAGTATTCTTGTTGTATTATCTTATAGACTCGCTACGCTCCTCTATAAGCATCGCCCAAATAAGCCTTCGGCATTATTTCGGCTCAGTCTCCGAAGCTGATGCCCAGGAGCTTTGCTTCCTCGATGATGGTGGATTTGGGATCCAGATACTTGAGCTTGCCTGCCACCTCATCCAGGGGAACCTTCACGATCTCACGGTTGCGATAGCCCACCATGAAACCGTACTCACCCTTCAGGATCAGCTTGCCCGCCTCGGCGCCGAGACGGCTTGCAAAAACGCGGTCATAGGGGCAGGGACTGCCGCCGCGCTGGGTATGTCCGGGAACAGTGACACGGACCTCACGTCCGGTGCGCTTAAAGATCTCATCGGCCACTTCATAGGAAACGGAAGGATATTTGCTCTCTTCCGCCCGCTTTTTCTGATCTTTCTTCGACAGCTTGGCGGTCTCCTTGGAAATGGCGCCTTCCGCCACGGCAATGATGGTGAATTTACTGCCGTTCTTCTCGCGTTCTTCGATCTTCTGCACGACCTTTTTGATATCGTAAGGGATCTCGGGCAGGAGGATGATGTCGGCGCCGCCGGCCATGCCTGCGTTCAGTGTCAGCCATCCCACCTTGTGTCCCATGACTTCCACGATAAAGACACGTCCGTGGGAAGCGGCCGTGGTATGGATACAGTCGATGCACTCCGTGGCGATGTCCACCGCACTCTGGAAGCCGAAGGTCATATCCGTTCCCCAGAGGTCATTGTCGATGGTCTTGGGCAGGGTCACGATGTTCAGGCCTTCCTCCCGGAGCAGGTTCGCCGTTTTGTGGGAGCCGTTGCCGCCCAGCACCACCAGCACATCCAGGCGTAACTTGAAATAGTTCTGTTTCATGGCGTCGACCTTGTCCAGGCCGTTCTCATCGGGCTCGCGGATGGTCTTAAAAGGCGTCCTGGAAGAACCCAGAATGGTGCCGCCCTTGGTGAGGATACCGGAAAAATCCTTACCGTTCAGCATCTGGAAATTGCCATAGATCAATCCCTTGTAGCCATCCAAAAATCCGTAGATCTCAACAGCTTCGCCGCTGTGGGCCAGGGTCTTTACCACGCCTCTCATGGCAGCGTTCAGCGCCTGACAGTCACCGCCGCTGGTCAACATTCCGATTCTCTTCATCCGGGCACCTCCTTGTAGTTGAAAAATACTGAAAAACGCTGTATTTACTTTATTTTAGCACATTTTTACCTTCCGCTCCACTAAGAAAACGATTCCCCCCGCATCCGCAGGAGTTCCTCCCGGTCCCAGAGCAGGATCCGGAGCTTCCCCGCGGCCTCCACGGCAGGTGCGGTGAAATACTGGTTTGTCATCACTGCTCCCACCATACGGTCATAGAAATCCTTCCCGGCGTAGGCTTCCTGCACTGCCCCCACCCCCACCGGGCCGGCGTAGGCCTTGCACTGGATGCCGTAGGTAATGCCGTCCCGGACCGCCAGGATGTCCACACCGAAATCCCTGCTGCCCCGGGTCACCTCCACATCGGTAAATCCGTTTTGCTTCAGGAGATCGGCGCAATAATATTCAAAATCATGCCCCTCCATGCCGTCCAGCTCGTCCGGCCTGCGGGATCTCTTCCGCAGGATCAGGACCAGCACCGCGGACAGCAGGAGGATGGCTGCGATCGACACATACGTCACAATGTTCACAGAGCGTTGTCCTTAATGTATTTGATGAGCTCGTCAACCTGCGTAAAGGCCATAGCCACCACAGTGTCCGCAGCGCCGTAATAGATGGCGATCCGGCCCGTAGCCGCATCCGTCAGGGTTGCGCAGGGGAAGGTGACATTGGGCACATCGCCCACGCACTCGTAAATGGTGGTGGGGTGGAAGATGTACGGCTTGCAGCGGTACTTCACCTTCCAGGGCTCGTTCTCATCCAGGATGGCTGCACCCATGGAGTAGATCATGCCGTTGCAGGTGGTTCCCACACCATGGAAGATCAGGAGCCAGCCCTCATCGGTAAGGATGGGGATGGGGCCTGCGCCCACCTTGGTCCACGCCCAGCCCTGGGCCTGCATCACATAGCGGTGATATCCCCAGTGCTCCATGTCAGGGCTCTGGCTCAGGAACATATCGCCGAAGGGGGTGTGTCCGTTATCGCTGGGACGGGACAGCATCAGGAACTTGCCGCCGATCTTCTTCGGGAAGAGGACGCCGTTGCGGTTGAAGGGCAGGAAGGCGTTCTCCAGCTGATAGAACTTCTTGAAATCAAAAGAATACGCCACGCCGATGGTGGGACCGTGGAAAGAATTGCACCAGGTCACATAGTAGCGGTCCTCGATCCAGCAGACTCTGGGGTCGTAGCCGCAGGCCACACCGCACTGTTTGTCATCCTTGCCGTAAAGGGGCAGAGTCTCCTCCTCGATGTCCCAGTGGATGGCATCCGCGCTCTTTCCCAGGAAGAGATGCTGCTCCATGGCGGTATTGTCGCTGCGGAAAATGCCTACGAATGCGCCGTCCTTTGCCACCACGGCGCTGTTAAAAATGCTGTTGGACCCGGGGATCTGGTCCCGCTGCACAATGGGATTCCCGCTGTATCTCCACACAACGTCCCTGCAGCCTTCCGGCCTGTCTTCCCAGGGAATGTTCGGCAGATTATCTCCGATGATCATTTCGTACCCTCCGTTTATTCTTTGTACTGGGCTTCGCACAGGTTTCCTCGGGAGCCTGCCGCTCCGCCCGCCATTTTGACTTCTCTATTTTACTATAATTGACCGTTTCTTGCTACCGTCTCCCTATGTTTTGGTCCCCAGGTCGCAATTCTCAATTAAGCAGGCTTCCTTCGGATATCTGACCTTGTGGCCCTTGTATCATTCCTGTTGCAAATCGACGGCTTTTTCGGTACAATACAGTTTTGTCAGCAGAAGTACTCAAGTGGTCGAAGAGGGCGCACTCGAAATGCGCTAGGCCCTTCTGGGTGCGAGGGTTCGAATCCCTCCTTCTGCGTAAAAACGGAGGAGCTTATCCGAAAAGCTCCTCCGTTTCTTTTTGTTCCGTTTTTTGGCATCCTTAACGGATCACTCTGTAGCACTCGTATTTTCCGGGCATGGCATCCAGCAAAAAGACCGCTTTGTCCCCTTCCATGTAAGCAGGTTCGATGTCCCGCTTCCACAGGACGGACTGCAGGGCCTTCGCCCCCTTCACATGCACCTTTGCCTCGGTGCGCTGCACCCCTTCCATGACATAAGGATACATGACAAAGGTGTCGTTATCATACACAAAGAGGCTGATCCTGGGCTCACCCTCCAGCCAGATCCCCTTTACGGGGAAGGCCTGACGGATCCGGCTCCAGGCAGGGGCAGGAATGCGGTAGAAATCAGGAAAGGCATCCGGCACCGCGATGGTCCAGAGGATCCCCTTGCCATACCAGTCCTGCAGCAGGAGGCCGTAGCTCTCCTCCTCATGCATGCCCTTCACCACTGCCCAGGTGGCGTTGTTACGATACTCCGCCACAGGAAAGCTGATGGGGCGTTTTCCCCCGGGGAAGAGCCAGGGAGCGCGGCCGTCCGGCTTTTTCTGCTCGATGCGGTAACGGTCCGCCGTCACCCTTCTGCCCCGCAGGCGGATGGAGGTAAAGTTCTCATATCCTCTGTCCTGCACCCCCTCCCAGAAGCCTGTGGTGACCAGCGCCGTGCCGCCCTTTTGCAGGAAAGCATCCAGTCTGGTCAGGATCTCGGGATCATACGCAGCGCTCCGGGTCAGCAGGATCTGCTCCGCGTCCTCCGGGAAGTACGGCGTGCACAGGACGGGCAGCCCGTTCATTCCCAGGAAGTCCTGTACATTGTCCTCTCCCTGACAGTTGTCGGGGAGATAGCACTGCATGCCCACGGGATTCCCCGCCACATCCATGATCCGGTCCAGGCGCTCCAGCTGGAAGCCAAGGGCTGGAGAGTACATATTGTCATACATGGACTGGAAGCAGAAAAGCATCAGCTCCTTGGGGCGGGAGAACACGGTGAGGTAGGCCTGCTCCAGATACTGCTCCGTGATGTGGGTATCGAAATGATCGAACCAGCCGCCGCCGTTGTGATCCGGCCACATACTCTCGAAATAGGTCATGAGAGAAAAGCTCAGGTACCTGGGAAGATGCTGATCCGTGGTGACAGGATCTCTCGTCTCCGTTCCGGTGTAGATCCGGTCAAAGATCTTCCGCTGGCCTGCGGGATTGTATCCCGTCTCCTGATAGCTTTCCGCCCAGTTGGGGTATTTGATGGTGATCTTACAGTTCGGGTTCACCGCCTTGGCAGGTCCGATGATATTCTCCCGGCTCACCTTCTCCAGGAGTGCCAGACGGTACGCCTGCCAGCCGGCCCTTATGCCGTGCTCCGCATTGAAGGCATCCCGGCCCTTTCTGCAGGCATCGCAGGTACAGTTGGTAAAGAAAAAGTCGTCGATAATAAATTCATCAAAATGCTTTCCGATGAATTCCGACACTTCCGTCAGCTTCTGCAGCATCTTCTCATCGTTGTAGCAGAAGGTATCGAAGAGTCTGGCTTTCGGTTCGTCCCCTTCCGGTGTCGGAATGACCGTGGTCAGGCCGCCCGCCACTTCGATCCCCCGTTTTTCGAAGGCATGCTTTACCATCTCCACCTGCTCTTCGGAAGCCAGCAGGCCTCTCCAGGGCTCCAGATAGACCTTGTCCAGCTTCAGATGCTTTTGCATGAAGTCCAGCTGTTTTTCCAGCTCCTCTTCCGTGATCCGGGCGGTAGCCTGGGCGACAAAATACGTCGTCAGTTTGAAGTTACGATAGTTCCCCATTACATTTCCTCCTGAAAAATGGATTCTGTATTTCAAGGATCTCTCCGGACCGCCTTACCCCTTTAGCGATCCAGATTCTGATCCAGTGCGACTCTCACCCGTTCCCGCAGGTAGATGGGACTGAAGGGCTTCAGGATGTAGTCCTTGGCCCCCACTTTTCTGCATCGGAGCACCGTTTCCCTGCTGGCGACCCCCGTCAGGAAGAGCACTTTCAGATGCCGGTGTCCCTGCTGCCTGAGTTTTTCCACCATGGATACGCCGTTGATCATGGGCATTTCGATATCCGCGATAAGCAGATCCGGTGCCCCTTTCGCCTTGATGTAGTTCAGACAGGCGAGGGCGCTCTCCAGCACGGTCACATGATATCCTTCCTTGTCCAGGGCGGATCTGGTCTGCATCAGGGAGACCACGCTGTCATCCACCACCAGGATCTCCGGCGGTCTGTCGCCGCTCCTGCTCTCTCCCCGGTTTTCGTTCAGGACAGCCACCTTCTCCTGGGCTCTGGTGAGCATGGAGCCGGACATGGTGATAAAGGTGGACAAATACTCCAGATTCCTGCTTAAGTCCACCACTTTGCCGCTCTGGTAGAGCTTGATCTTCGGCCGCAGGGCATCGGGGGTATGTGCCAGCACCAGCGCCCGCTCCCCGGTGGAAAGGATCACATCCATTCCCGGGGGATAGGCGGGGATCACCTTCTGCATGACCTCCACCACACGCCGGTCAAAGAGCACATCCATACCGCCCTTCATGTACTCCAGCGCCTCCACCGGAGCGTAGGGCTCCTGGTAGGGCCGGTTGCTGGTAAGGGCATCGTATACATCCACGGCGTGGAGGATCTTTGCATACAGCGGGATCTCATCCCCGATCCTGCCGTCCGGATAGCCGGAACCGTTTTCATTCTCGTGATGGCAGAGCACTGCCTGCCGCACGGCGGAGGAAATACCGGGATGATCCTTGAGGATCTCGTAGGAGTACCGGGGATGCCTTTTGACCTCCGCGTATTCCTCATCCGTCAGCCTTCCCTTTTTGTTCAGGATGGAAGTCGGGATCCTGGTCTTCCCCAGATCGTGGCACAGACCCGTCACCGTCACCTCCTGGAGTTCCTCCTGGGAGACCTCCATGCGGGCCGCCACCGCCGCGGCATAGATTGCCACATTTACGCTGTGCTGGTAGGTATAGTCATCGAAATTCCGCAGGTCCAGCAGATCCACGCGGATGGTCTCCAGGGAGGAGATCCCCATGGTCAGCTCCGAAGCCACATCGATGATCTTTCCCACATCCGCTCTGGCCACCGCGTCCACGCCGTTTAAGATGACCTCTTCCGTGACGATCTCCTGGATCTCCACATCTTTGGAAAAATCATCCGTGATATAGATCCCCAGATAGCCGCTGTTTTTCAGATGTTCTATATGGGTCCCGGTCAGCTCCATTCCTTTTTCCAGAACGGAGGCCGACTTCCGGTTGATGATCTTTCTGCCCACCTTCATGCCGGGCATCAGATCTTCTGTTGCCACAAATCTCATTCTTCTTCCTGCCTTTTACGAATGGAGATGCTCCGCCTGATCCAGCAGCATTTCGCACATTTCTTCCACCTTCTCGCTGTCCAGATCCCTGCACAGTTCCGTCAGGTGCTCCACACCCGCTGCCAGTTCCCCCGGAAGGTCCATCTCACAGATGTTTTTCATCGCTTTCTGCATGACAACAATGTCAAAAGCACTCATGGCTTCCCGCACCGTCCGGATCCCGTCCGTGAAGGCATCCTTTTCAAAGGGCGTGCCGGCGCTCTTCTCCACCAGTCTGCTCAAAGCCTGCATCAACGCCTCATACCGCTCGGCAAAGGGGAAGGTCCCCCCAAGGATCGGTCCCGCATCCTGCCGCGCCGCCGCTTCCTCCAGCGCCAGGGCATCCGCAAAAAGATCCGCGCCCAGAGAGCGCAAAGTGGACTTCATGGCGTGCACCCGGATCCGGTAGTCCCGGAAGGCTTCCTCGGAAGGTTCCTCTGCCACCACATCTCTGGAGGTAAAAAGATCCTCGATCATCTTCCGGGAGGTGGAGGTCACCTCCTGCAGTACCATCATCAGGATGTCTTTCTCCGGCAAATATTCATGGGCCTGCTGCCAGTCAATCCCCGGCACAGACGGCATATTGTAATCCATAAGCTCCTCCGGTCTTTCGGGGCACACACCTTTTCCGATCTGCCTTTCGGAAGGGAAAGCAGGCTCCTCACTCTTTTACCCCGATATAAAAAATAGTATAATAATCCGGTGTCAATCTCAATAGAAACCTTTGATTTACGGAGCCCTCAATGGACAAAAAAGAACGTGCGCAATACGAAAAACTGATCCTCCGCCCGGTAGAACCCCTGATCCTGTCCCTGGCGGTACCCACGGTGATCTCCATGCTCACCACCATGATCTACAACCTGGCGGATGCGTATTTCGTGGGAAAGCTGGGCACCAGCGCCTCTGCGGCCATCGGCATCCTGGCTTCGGTCCATTCCGTCTTCCAGGCCATCGGCTTCATGTTCGGCCAGGGCAGCGGCAGTGCCATCTCCACCAGCCTGGGGGCAGGCAACCACAAGGCCGCATCCCGCATCGGCTCTACGGGCGTGGCGGGCGCCGTTCTCTTCTGCACCGCACTTTCCCTGCTGGAATTCGCCTTTTTTGCGCCGCTCCTGCGGCTTCTGGGCAGCACCGAGACCATCCTGCCCTACGCCCACACCTACGGCCTCTACATCCTGCTGGCAGGACCCGCCATGGGGGCTGCCTGCGTGCTGAACAATATCATGCGCTATGAGGGGAAGGCCTTCTGGGCCATGTTCGGTCTGGTGTCCGGCGGACTCCTGAACATTCTGGGAGATGCGGTCTTTATGTTCGGTTTTGGCATGGGCATCGCCGGTGCCGGGCTTTCCACCTGCCTGTCCCAGTATGTCAGCGTGGGGATCCTGCTCTATATGTTCCTGTCGGGGAAGACCATCACCCAGCTCTCCGTTTCCGCAATCAGCAGAGACTGGCGGGACTGGATGACCATCATCCGCAGAGGCTTCCCCAGCCTGCTGCGCCAGCTCTTAAACAGCTGCTCCAGCGCCACCCTCAATATCTGTGCAAAGCCCTATGGGGATGAAGCCATCGCTGCAATGGCCATCGTGGGACGCATCGTCATGTTCATCGGCTCCACCATGATCGGCATCGGCCAGGGCTTCCAGCCCGTCAGCGGCTACAATTACGGTGCCGGAAAATACAATCGCCTGCGCAGAGGGTTTTTCTTTACCTTCCGCACAGGCGAGATCCTGCTTGCTTCCCTGGCCATCATCGGCCTCCTCTTCCCAGAGCCCATCGTCCGGGTCTTCCGGGATGACCCGGCGGTGACCGCCATCGGGGTCCCGGCGCTGCGCTTCCAGTGCTGCGCCTTGTTCCTGCAGCCCTTCACCGTATCCTCCAACATGCTCTTCCAGAGCATCGGGAAAACGAAAGTAGCCTCCTTCCTCTCCACCCTGCGGGGCGGTCTGTGCTATATCCCCGTGCTGCTGATCCTGCCCCACTTCCTGGGGATCACCGGAATCCAGTGTGCCCAGATGGTATCCGACATCCTGACCACCCTCATCACCGTTCCCTTCACTGTCCGCTTCTTCCGGAGCCTGCCGAAGGAGGATGTGCACGGGAAGATCGATGAGATGTATGAAGGTGAAAGCGCTTTGGAAGCGAACTAAAAAACGGCAACCGACCATAGGATCGGTTGCCGTTTTTCATTTCCTAACGGAGCTGTATTCATTTCCCGGGAGAAACTTATTCCACATCCTGAAGAGCGGCGTAGTCTTCCTCGCCGGTGCGGATCTTCACCACTCTGCTGACAGGATATACGAAGATCTTGCCGTCGCCGATCTTGCCGGTGTAGAGAGTCTTCTTTGCCACCTCGATGACGGAGTCCACAGGGATCTTGCTGACGACGACTTCCATCTTGATCTTGGGCAGAAGGGTCATATCCATCTCGACGCCTCTGTACATCTCGCCGGCACCCTTCTGGATACCGCAACCGGTGACCTGCGTTACGGTGATACCGGTGACACCCAGGTCGTTTAATGCTCTCTTCATCATATCGTATCTGGAAAGCTTGGTGATGATCACCACCTTGTGCATTCCGGTATCCTGCACAACACCGGCTGCACGCATTTCCTTCTCTGCATCCACAACAGGGACGGAAGCTTTCTTCTGTGCTTCGCTTGCTTTGTCATAATCGGAGGTACCCAGGCTGGTGTTCTCGTTCTCGGAAAGGACTGCGCCGGAGAGATCCACGATGCTGAAGCCTGCGTATGCGGAAGCAAGGCCGTGCTCCTTGATGTCCAGGCCTTCGATCTCCTCCTCTTCCGCAACACGAAGCCCGAAGATTGCTTTGATGATGCTGAATACAACGAGCATTCCCAGAGCTGCCCATGCAGCAACTGCCACAAAGCCCAGGAGCTGGATTGCCAGAAGTTCAAATCCGCCGCCGTAAAAGAGACCGGTGAGCTCACTGTCGGGCGCATCAGGGGTTGCAAAGAGACCGACTGCGATGGTACCCCAGATACCGTTCATCATGTGGACTGCAACGGCACCGACAGGATCGTCAACATGCAGCTTGTAATCCAGGAACCAGACACCGAAGCATACCAGAAGTCCTGCAACCGCGCCGATGATGATAGCGCCGAAGGCATCGGTCACATCACAGGGAGCGGTGATGGCAACCAGTCCTGCCAGAGAAGCGTTCATACACATGGACACATCGGGCTTGCCGTACTTGATCCAGGTAAAGATCATGCACACCACCGTTGCGATGGAAGGTGCGATGGTGGTGGTAACAAATACGGATGCCAGCTGATCAACGGAAGTACATGCGGCACCGTTGAATCCGTACCAGCCCAGCCACAGGATGAACACGCCCAGAGCACCGATGGGAATGTTATGGCCGGGGAAGGCGTTGACCTTGGTCACCTTACCCTTGGAATCCTTCTCGAACTTGCCGATACGAGGTCCTACCAGAACGGCACCGACCAGAGCTGCGATACCGCCGACCATGTGGATCGCACAGGAACCTGCGAAATCATGGAAGCCGATCTGTGCCAGCCAGCCGCCGCCCCAGATCCAGTGTGCCTCGATGGGATAGATCAGAGCGGAGATCACTGCGGAGTAGACGCAGTAGCTGAGGAACTTGGTTCTCTCTGCCATGGCACCGGATACGATGGTTGCGGTGGTGGCACAGAAGACCAGGTTGAACACGAAGTTCGACCAGTCGAAGTTCTCGTAAGCGGTAAAGATGTCGAAACCGGGCTTTCCGATGAAGCCTACCACATCCTCCCCAAGCAGCAGTCCGAAGCCGATCAGGATAAAGACGCAGCATCCGATGCAGAAGTCCATCAGGTTCTTCATCAGGATGTTGCCAGCGTTCTTCGCTCTGGTAAAGCCCGTCTCCACCATTGCGAAACCTGCCTGCATCCAAAAGACCAATGCGGCACCGATCAAAAACCATACCGAGAAAAGTTCACCATCTAACGTACTCAAAAGCTCTTCCATCATTTTTTCCTCCTCATGTTTTCTTTTTCTCGTGAGGCTTCAGGAGCATTTTTCGAAAAACAAAAGGCGCCTCGACCTTTCCTTCGAAAGTTCAAAGCGCCTTTGCCTTAAACAAAAAAGAGGGCGTCCCGGAAATGAAATCCGGAACACCCTTGCTCCTTACGAGTACTGATATTACTCTGATGAAAATCATTTGTCAAACAGTTTTTTGCATTTCTTTGAAATCTTTTTTTGAAGCACCGGAAATTCCCGACACAAGCGTCATATATTCCGCTGGGAAAGCTTCTGCTCGAACCGGTCCTTCCTGGGATCGGCAGGGGGCTTCGTAGGATAGGTGCCGTCAAAGCAGGCGCCACAGAAAGCAGTACACCCGCTCATCTCCTTCAGGCTCTCCAGGGGCAGAAAGCCGATGGAATCCGCGCCGATGATCTCCGCGATCTGTTCCGGCGTATGGTGATTGGCGATGAGGTTGTCCTCGGAATCAATGTCTACCCCGTAGAAGCAAGGGTGACGAAAAGGAGGAGACGAGATCCGCAGATGGATCTCCCCCGCCCCTGCCTCCCGCAGGAGACGGATGATCCGCTGGGATGTGGTGCCTCGCACGATGGAGTCGTCGATGAGTACCACGCGCTTGCCCTGCAGCACGCTGCGGATGGGACTGAGCTTGATCCGCACCGTATCCTTTCTGCTGTCCTGGGAGGGTGCGATAAAGCTCCTGCCTACGTATTTGTTCTTCACAAGGCCCATCTCATAGGGAATCCCGCTCTCTGCGGAAAAACCGATGGCAGCGTCAAGTCCCGAATCGGGCACTCCCACCACCACATCCGCATTTGCGGGGAATTCCCGGGCCAGGATCCTTCCGGCGTTTACTCTGGTCTCGTGAACGCTGATCCCGTCGATGACAGAGTCCGGTCTGGCAAAATAGATATACTCAAAGATGCAGGGAGAGATCTTCTCCCCGCAGTGATCCCGATAGGATGTGATCTCCTTCTCCCCGCCCGCATGGGAAAAAACCAGCATCTCTCCCGGATCGATGTCCCGCACGAACTCTGCTCCCACAGCCTCCAGGGCGCAGCTCTCCGAAGCCACCACATAGGCGCCGTCGCTGCGCTTTCCAAAGCAAAGGGGCCGAAAGCCGTGAGGATCCCGCACAGCGATCAACTTTTTGGCGGACATCATCACGAGGCTGTAAGCCCCCTCCAGAAAGTCCATGGAGGAGAGCACCGCTTTTTCGATACTGTCCGTGGCCAGCCTCTGTCTGGTGATCACATAGGTGATGGTCTCCGTATCGCTGGTGGACTGAAAAATGGCGCCGGAGAGCTCCAGCCGGTCCCGCAGTTCGATGGAATTGGTCAGATTGCCGTTGTGCGCCAGAGCAAGATTCCCTTTCTGATGGCTGACGATCATGGGCTGGATATTGCTCCGGGTATTGCCTCCCGTGGTGCCGTAGCGCACATGCCCGATGGCCATGCCGCCGGCGGGGAGTGCATCCAGTGTCTCTTCGGAAAAGACATCTCCCACCAGCCCCTGATCCTTGTGTACGCCAAAAACGCCGTCATCGTTCACCACAATGCCGCAACTCTCCTGCCCCCTGTGCTGCAGTGCATAGAGCCCGTGATAGACCTCTTTAGCGATTCCGTTTACAGCCCCCTTTTCCGGAAAAATGATGCCGAAAACGCCGCATTCCTCATGAATTGCCATGCCGCTTTACCGCCTCCCGGACAAATTCTCTGAAAAGTGGATGTGCCTTGTCGGGTCTGGACTTGAATTCCGGATGGAACTGCACGCCCAGATGAAAGGCCCTGTCTGCGGCTTCCACCGCCTCTACCAGTTCTTCATCGGGGGAGGTACCGCAGACTTTCAGGCCCGCCTCCACCAGACGATCCCGATATTCGTTGTTGTACTCAAAGCGGTGCCTGTGGCGCTCGGAGATCTCGGGGGTACCGTAAGCCGTCTCCAGCTTCGTCCCGGGGAAGACCTTGCAGGGGTATGCTCCCAGGCGCATGGTACCGCCCTTGCGCAGCACCGCCACCTGTTCTTCCATGAGGTCGATGACGCAGTTTTTCCCGTTCTCGGCAAATTCTCTGCTGTCCGCATCGGAGATCCCCAGCACATTTCTGGCATACTCGATGACACAGATCTGCATTCCCAGGCAGATGCCGAAATAAGGGACATTGTTCTCCCGGGCATACTTGCAGGCAGTGATCATTCCCTCGATGCCGCGGTCTCCAAAGCCCCCTGGCACCAGGATACCGTCCGCATCCTTTAACTGTTCTTCCACATTCTCCGGCGTGATCTGCTCCGAATCGATCCAGAGGACCTCCACCTCGGTATCGTTCTCATAACCGCCGTGATAGAGCGCTTCCCGGACGGAGAGATAGGAATCGTGGAGTCCCACGTATTTTCCTACGATTGCAATCTTGGTATGGCCCTTCAGATGATGGATCCGCTCCACCATCTCCTCCCACTGTGACAGGCCTGTCATTTTTCCTTCCAGACCCAGTTCTCTGCACACCACCGTATCCAGACCGTGGCTGTGCAGCATGAGAGGCGCCTCATAGAGGCAGTCCATGGTATCGTTCTCAATGACGCAGTCCTTCTTTACGTTACAGAAGAGTGCGATCTTGTCCTTGATGCTCTGCTCCAGCGGCACATCCACACGGGTCACGATGATGTCCGGATGGATGCCCATGGCCTGAAGCTCCTTCACGGAATGCTGGGTAGGCTTGGACTTGTGCTCATTGGATCCGCTCAGGTATGGAACGAGGGTCACATGGATAAAGAGGCAGTTCTCGTGCCCCTGCTCCAGAGAGATCTGCCGGATGGCCTCGATGAAGGGTTGCCCCTCGATATCGCCGATGGTGCCGCCGATCTCCACGATGAGCACGTCTGCACCGGAATCATGGGCACCCATGTAGATAAAGTGCTTGATCTCGTCGGTGATGTGAGGGATCACCTGCACGGTCTGGCCCAGGTATTCCCCCTTGCGCTCGCGGTTCAGCACATTCCAGTAGACCTTACCGCTGGTGAGATTGGAGAGCTTCGTCAGATCCTCATCGATGAACCGCTCGTAATGTCCCAGATCCAAATCCGTCTCCGCGCCGTCGTCCGTCACAAAAACCTCTCCGTGCTGGAAGGGACTCATGGTCCCCGGATCCACGTTCATGTAAGGATCCAGCTTCTGTGAAGCTACCTTTAAGCCCCGCATTTTCAGGAGCCGTCCCAGAGAGGCAGCCGTAATTCCTTTTCCCAGTCCGGACACCACACCGCCCGTCACAAATACAAATTTAGCCATTATTTAATGCTCTCCCTTATTTACCACTGTCTCCGTAATTCGATAATACTCTGGCCGAAGGGTCGTTCACATTACAGCCCTCCCACTCCTTGTTGGGCATCCAGAAGTCCGCCACCATCTGTGACTGGCCGGGATAGAAGCTCTCGAACAGCTCCCGGTAGAGCAGGCTTTCCTTGGTGAAGGGGCGGCAGTAATCATATTTCGACGCTTTCTCCAAAAACTCCTTGTCGGTGTAGGTTCTTTCCGCAAGGGCTTTCAGGTCGTTGACCATGGAATGGCCCACGGCGTCGGAGAAGGCCGCCTTCTGCCGCCAGAGGATCTCGTCGGGCAGGATGTGGTCGTCGGCAAAGGCCTTGCGGATCAGGTACTTGCCCATGTTGTGCCGGTTCATCTTCAGTTCCGGATCGACGCTCATGGCGTAGCGGACGAACTTCAGGTCGCCGAAAGGTACCCGGGCCTCCAGGGAGTTGACCGAAATGCAGCGGTCGGCCCGCAGCACGTCGTAGGCGTGCAGTTCCCGGATGCGCTTTTCCGCTTCCTCCTGGAAATCGGCGGCGGAGGGCGCGAAGTCCGTGTATTTGTAGCCGAAGAGTTCGTCGGAAATTTCGCCGGTCAGCAGCACCCGGACGTCCGTGTTTTCATGGATCCATTTGCAGACCAGATACATGCCGATGGAGGCGCGGATCGTGGTGATGTCCCAGGTGCCGAGCAGCTCGACCACCGTGGGCAGGGCGTCCAGCACGTCCTTCTCGCTGATGATGACCTCCGTATGCTCGCTGCCGATATAGTCCGCGACCATGCGGGCGTACTTCAGGTCGATGGCGTCGATATCCATGCCGATGGCGAAGGTGCGGATCGGCTTGTTCAGGATCTTCTGCGCGATGGCGCAGACCAGGGAGGAATCCAGGCCGCCGGAGAGCAGGAAACCGACCGGGGCGTCCGCGTCCAGCCGCTTTTCCACGCCGTCCATCAGGAGCCGGCGCAGTTTGGAGCAGACTTCCTCTTCCGTTTTCATGGTGAAGTAGCCGACGTAAGCCGGGTCCGCGTACTGGACGAACTCGCCGTCGATCCAGTAATAGCCGGGCGGGAAGGGGAGAATCGTATCACACAGGCCGACGAGGTTCTTCGGTTCGCTGGCGAAGATCATGCCGCCGTCGCGGGTTTTGCCGTAATACAGGGGACGGATGCCGATGGGGTCCCTGGCGGCGATCAGCTTCTGCTGCCGGCCGTCCCAGAGGATCAGGGCGAACTCCGCGTCCAGGGTCTTGAACATTTCCACGCCGTATTCCCGGTAGAGGGGAAGCAGGATCTCGCAGTCGCATTCGCTTTTGATCGGATAGGTTTCCATGAGGCGGGCCCGCAGGGGGCGGAAACCGTACAGCTCGCCGTTGCAGACCACATAGTCGTCTTCCAGCTGAAAGGGCTGCATGCCTTCTTCATGAAGGCCCATGATCGCCAGGCGGTGGAAGCCCAGCATGCCGCCGGGAATATCGACGGTGCGGGTCATGTCCGGCCCGCGGGAAACGGTGCGTTTAAAACAGGTTTCGAGAAGGTCCCGGGGAACCCGGGAACCGGTCATACCAAAGATGGAACACATAGTGTTTCCTCCAATTCATCATTCATAATTCACAATTCATAATGATCCGCCGCGGCAGGGGAGATCCTTCAACTTCGCTTTGCTTCGTTCAGGATGACACCCGGAGGGAATCATTTCAGAAGGTTCAGCAGGCGTTTTGCTGCTTCGCGGGTATCGGCGGGATCGCCGAAGGTGGAGAAGCGGAAGAAGCCTTCGCCGCAGGCGCCGAATCCTTCGCCGGGGGTGCCGACAACCTGGATCTCATTCAGCAGCTTGTCGAAGAATTCCCAGCTGCCCATGCCGTCCGGGCACTGCATCCAGATGTAGGGCGCGTTCTTTCCGCCCCAGTAGCGGATACCGGCTTCGTCCAGGGCCGCCATGAGCACCCGGGCGTTTTCCTTGTAGATCCGGATATTGTCGTGGATCTGCTTCTGGCCTTCCTCCGTGAAGACGGCGGCGCCGCCCCGCTGCAGGATATAGGAGATGCCGTTGGTCTTGGTGGTGCGGTTCCGGACCCACATGGCGTTCAGGTTCAGGCCGCCCCGCTCCAGGTCCTTCGGGATGACGGTATAGCCGAGCCGGGTGCCGGTGAAGCCTGCCGTCTTGGACAGGGAGCAGATTTCGATGGCGCAGGTCCGGGCGCCGGGAATCTCGAAGACGCTGTGGGGCAGGTCTTCCTCGATAAAGGCTTCATAGGCCGCGTCGAAGAGGATCACCGCGCCGCGGGCGTTTGCCCAGGCCACCCATTGGGAGAGCTGTTCCCGGTTGTAGGCCGCGCCGGTGGGATTGTTCGGGGAGCACAGATAGATCAGGTCCGCGTCCAGACCTTCCTGCGGCAGGGGCAGGAAATGATTGTCCGGGCCGGAGGGAAGATGCACGATATCCCGGCCGGCCATGATGTTGGCGTCCACATAGGCGGGATAAGCCGGCTCCATGATCAGGGCGCGGTTCGACCGGTCGAAAAGGTCGAGCAGGTCGCCCAGCTCGTCGCTGGCGCCGCTGGAGACGAACACTTCGTCAGAGGCGAGGGATACGCCCCGCTTTCCGTAATACTGCGCGATGGTTTCCCGGAGGAAGGGCGCGCCGCACTCCGGCATATAGCCGTGGAAGCGGTCCTTTTCGCTCTGGTCGTCCACCCCTTCATGCAGCGCTGCGATCACCGCGGGCGCCAGGGGAAGGGAAACGTCCCCGATGCCCATGCGGTAGAGGTGCTTGTCCGGATTGGCCTCCAGGTAGGCCTTGGTCTTCTGGGCAATATGATAGAAGAGATAGGACTCTTTGAGATTCGCGTAGCTGAGGTTTGGCGTCAGCATGGGATCACCTCCAGTATGAATTCAGAATTCATAATTCATAATTCAGAATTATCCGCTATGGCGGGGAAATGAAAACAAGGCGAGCAAATCCTTCGCAGGACTCCCTTGCCTTGTTGGGAGGTATGGTAACATTCAGCTAACTGCTTGTCAAGGCAGGAAAGGGAACGGAGAAACGCGAATACAAAGGGAAAACAATCGGGGGGATTGACAGTCATTCGGGCCGGTGATAGGATACGCGCATCAGGGCAAGGGTGTCGTGCTATCGACGCACCTTGCCCTCTTGTTTTATTGAACGACAAGGAGGTCAGCATTATGAGTAAGTACACGAAGGAAGACATCATCCGCCTGGTAAAGGAAGGCGACGTCGAATTCATCCGGATGCAGTTCACCGATATCTTCGGTCAGCTGAAGAACGTGGCGATCACCGCCAGCCAGATCGAAAAGGCCGTGAACAACGAGATCATGATCGACGGCAGCAGCATTGAAGGCTTTGTCCGCATCAATGAAAGCGACCAGTACCTGCATCCCGACCTGGACACCTTCGCGATTCTGCCCTGGCGTCCTCAGCACGGGAAAGTCGCGAGACTGATCTGCGACGTATACAATCCCGACGGAACGCCCTTCGCCGGCGATCCCCGCGGCGTGCTTAAGAAGGTGCTGAAGCGGGCGGCCGATATGGGCTATTCCTTCAACGTCGGTCCGGAGTGTGAGTTCTTCCTCTTCCAGACGGACGAGGACGGCAACCCCACCACCACGACCTCGGACGAAGCGGGATACTTCGACCTGGGACCGCTGGATCACGGCGAGAGCACCCGGCGCGAGATCTGCATGGCGCTGGAACAGATGGGC
>JAILAF010000010.1 GCA_024681775.1 Lachnospiraceae bacterium | reverse complement strand
CTATCTCCACACCGGTCAGCCCAACGAGATCTGGAGCTACGGCCCCGAGCCCGAGCGCATCATGAAAAAGTATCTGGATCTGCGTCTGAGCCTGGCGGATTACATCGAGAAGCTCTACAAGGAAGCTTCCGAGACCGGAGCACCTCTGCTGCGCACCATGTTCTTCGAGTTCCCCGAGGATGAGAAGTGCTGGGAGCTGGAGGATCAGTATATGTTCGGCAGCGAGTATCTGGTAGCGCCCGTGCTGGATGCGGATACGAAGAGCCGTCAGGTCTATCTCCCCGCAGGCAAGTGGAAGGATATCCACACCGGCAAGGAATATGACGGAGCTGTCACTATCACTTATGATACCCCCATCGACATCATTCCCGTCTTTCAGAGAGCGTAAGGATGTGTTGTCTGCGGCCCTGAGCGGGCCGCAGGCAGCTGATCGAAAAAAATACAGCGGAAAGGTAATAACAGAAAAATGAGCGATTTTAAGTTGAACACCAAATGCGTACAGGCAGGCTATACTCCCGGCAACGGAGAGCCCAGACAGATTCCCATCATCCAGTCCACCACCTTTAAGTATGATACCAGCGAAGATATGGGTAAGCTCTTCGACCTGGAAGCATCCGGGTATTTCTACTCCCGCCTGCAGAACCCTACCTGTGATATGGTGGCGGCCAAGATCGCAGCCCTGGAGGGTGGTACCGCAGGTATGCTGACCTCCTCCGGACAGGCGGCAAACTTCTTTGCACTATTCAACATCTGTGAGTGCGGCAGCCACATCGTGGCCTCCTCCTCCATCTACGGCGGTACCTTCAACCTGATCGCGGTCACCATGGCCAAGATGGGCATCGATGTGACATTTGTGTCACCGGATTCCACCGAGGAAGAGCTGAATGCCGCATTCCGTGACAATACCAGAGCGGTCTTCGGCGAGACCATCGCCAATCCCGCGCTGACGGTACTGGACATCGAGCTTTTTGCCAAGGTTGCCCACGCCCACGGCGTGCCCCTCATTATCGACAATACCTTCCCGACCCCCGTAAATTGCAGACCCATCGAGTGGGGCGCTGACATCGTCACCCACTCCACCACCAAGTACATGGACGGACACGGATCCGCAGTGGGCGGTGCCATCGTGGATTCCGGTCATTTCGACTGGATGGCGCACGCGGACAAGTTCCCCGGCCTGTGCACACCCGACGAATCCTACCACGGTATTACCTACGCCGAGAAATTCGGCCGGGGAGGTGCTTTCATCACCAAGTGTACCGCACAGCTGATGCGTGACTTCGGCTGCAGCCAGTCTCCCCAGAGTGCATTTCTGCTGAACCTGGGACTGGAGAGCCTCCATGTCCGCATGCCCAGACATGTGGAGAACGGTCAGGCCGTTGCCGAGTTCCTGGCACAGCGCCCCGAGGTGGCTTCCGTCAGTTATCCTACCCTGAAGGGGGATAAGTACTATGAGAGAGCTACAAAGTATCTGCCGAACGGCGGCTGCGGCGTAGTCTCCTGCGAACTGAAGGGCGGCAGAGCGGCAGCCGAGATCTTCATGAAGCATCTGAAGCTGGCTGCCATAGAGACCCATGTGGCGGATGCCAGAACCTGTTGCCTGAATCCTGCCACCTCCACCCATCGCCAGATGACCGAGGAGCAGCTGAACGCTGCCGGTATCCCCGCGGGTCTGGTAAGGATCTCCTGCGGTCTGGAGGACAAGGAAGATCTGATCGCCGATCTGAAGCAGGCGCTGGAACAGATCGGATAACCCTGCCCGGTCTTCGGCCCGGGACAATTGCAGAATGTGGAACGCACAAGAACGGAGGTTGCCTATGATATGGGACCTGGACATGGATCTGAGCGCTCTGTTGATTCTATTGGTACTGACAGTCTTCGGCGTGAAGCGTCGGGAGCTTCCCCTGCGCAGAAACCGGGCCTTTGAAGCTATGGTGGCGAGCAGCTGGCTGGTGGCGCTCACGGATATCATCGCATCGGCGATGTGCAGTTATCCGGAGTATTTCCCGGTCTGGCTTCTGTATGGGATCAATGAGCTTTACTATGTTCTGAAGGTCAGCAGCCCCGTTCTTTTTTTCTACTACTGCCTTCTCATCGAGAGCCGGTACAAATTCGTCAGCAGGCTGGATAAGGTCCTCATCGCCGTACCGGTCACCTGCACCGGGATCGTGATACTGCTCTCGCCTGCCTTGAAATTTGTATTTTACATTTCTCCCGACGGAACCTTTCATTACGGGATCGGGAGAAACCTGATCCTTGCCGTGACGGTGTATTATCTCCTGGCTGCCGTTGTCTGCGTCTTCAAGCGGTGGAACTCCCTGAAGGGGGAGGTTCGTGCCACGATCCTTTTTTACATTGCCATTGTGATCGCAGGAAATATCCTGCAGACCTATGTTACGCCCCATACCCAGATGATCTCCCTCTGCTCTACCATCGGTATCCTTGCGCTGTTTTTGGTCTATCAGAACCCGGACCATTATCGGGACCACACCACGGACCTCTTTGATTACGACGGCATGATCGCCCTGAAAAAGGAGGATCTGCGCTATGACAGATTCCGGCAGATGCAGGTGCTGGTCATTGACGACTATCGGGAGATGCGTCAGATCCTGGGAGATGCCAAGATGGATCAGCTGTTAAAGCAGGTGGGGAAGGCAGTCCGGCAGTACGCCTACGACGGGATCTGTTTCTACATCCGAAATGGCCGGTTTATGATGCTCTTTACCACCGAGGGCAGAAGGGAGGAGGTCCGGGAAAAGCTGCTGGATCGCTTTGCAAAGCCCTTTGTGGTGGAGAAAGAAGAGCATTTCCTTTCTTCCGGCTTTTTCTACGGCGGCGGTGAGGTCGGACACACCTCCAACGTGGAGGAGCTGACATTAATGCTGAACCTGGCTGCGGATACCATCCGGGGGATGGGCTACGGCAAGGTGATGGAGGTTTCGAAGGAGATCCGGGAAAAAGCGCAATTTCAGGCCAGGGTCGCAGGGGCGCTGGAGCGCGCGCTGCAGGAAAACAGTCTGGTGGTGTATTATCAGCCCATCTATTCCACAAAGCAGGGACGTACCACCAGTGCGGAGGCGCTGGTGCGGATCATAGATCCGGAGCTGGGAATGCTCTATCCGGATTCCTTCATCGAGATCGCCGAGCAGAACGGCAGCATCTTCCGTCTGGGACATCAGGTGTTTGAAAAAACCTGTGAGTTCATCGAAAGCCATGACATGGAGGCACTGGGACTGGAGTACATCGAGATCAATCTCTCCCCGCTCCAGTGCATGCGGGAACAGCTGGCGGAGGAGCTGCAGCAGGTCCTGTACCGCAAGCGGATCGATCCGAAATGGATCAACCTGGAGATCACCGAGAGCGGCCATACCGACAACCGGATCATGCGGCAAAATGTGACGGAGCTGTCAAATTATGGATTGACCTTCTCCCTGGATGATTACGGGACGGGGTACTCGAACCTGATCAATGTGCTCAGTCTGCCGCTGAAGATCGTGAAGGTGGACAAATCCATTGTCTGGTCCTACTTCCGGGATGAAAATCCCACACTGCTCCACGTGCTGGAGCTCTTTAAGGACAGTAATCTGGAGATCGTCTGTGAGGGCGTGGAGGATCTGGAGATGGCGCGCACCCTGCGGGATTTGGGCTGCGATTATGAGCAGGGTTACTATTTTTCCAGGCCGGTCTCCGAGGAGGATTTCCTGAACTATTTGAAGGATCAGAAAGTGCTGTAGCAGAGGCCTGCAGCGCAGCGGGCAGAGCATCGGAAGGCAGAGCCGGAGAACTGTGTGCCTGCCCTTGACAAAGGCCCCGGCCGGGGGTATAGTTCTTTCCATCGGAAGCAAAGGCGCTTCGACTTTATGTCGGGGCGTCTTTTTCTTTTTTCGAAAGGAGATCCTATGGCAACCGTCAATGAAAACTATCTGAAACTTCCCGGAAATTACCTTTTTTCCACCATCGGGAAAAAGGTACGGGAATACGAAGCGGCACATCCCGAGAGCAGGATTATCCGCCTGGGCATCGGGGATGTGACCCAGCCCATCGCTCCCTCCGTCATCGAGGCCCTGCATAGAGCCGTGGACGAGATGGGTCAGGCGGAGACCTTTCGCGGATATGCGCCGGATCTGGGGTATGAATTCCTGCGGGAGACCATTGCGGAGCAGGATTACCGCAGCCGCGGCTGTGACATCTCCGCAGACGAGATCTTCGTATCCGACGGGGCAAAGAGCGACTGCTCCAACATCCAGGAGATCTTCGGCGCGGACAATGCGATCGCTGTCTGTGATCCCGTGTATCCCGTCTACGTGGATTCCAATGTGATGGCGGGGCGTACCGGCACCTATTCTTCGGAGACCGGCACCTGGAGCGATGTGATCTATATGCCCTGCACCGCGGAGAATGATTTTGTGGCAGAGCTCCCCAAGGAGGCTCCCGACCTGATTTACCTGTGCTATCCCAACAATCCTACCGGCGCCTCCATTACGAAGGAACGCCTGCAGGCGTGGGTGGACTACGCCATCGCAAACGGCGCAATCCTTCTGTATGACGCGGCGTACGAGGCCTACATCTCCGATCCGGCGCTGCCGCACAGCATCTACGAGTGCAAGGGCGCGCGGGGCTGCGCCATCGAGTTCCGTTCCTTCTCGAAAAATGCGGGATTTACGGGGCTCCGTCTGGGATTTACCGTGATCCCGAAGGAGCTGAAGGCGGGGGGCCAGGCCCTCCATCCCCTCTGGGCCCGGCGACACGGCACCAAATACAACGGTGCCCCCTACATCATCCAGCGGGCCGGCGAAGCCGTCTACTCCGAGCAGGGGCGGCAGGAGGTCCGGCAGCAGGTGGCTGCCTACATGAAGAATGCTTCCTACCTGCGCACCGAGCTGCTGGCAGCAGGGTATGAGGTGTACGGCGGCGAGAACGCTCCCTACATCTGGCTGAAGACACCGAAGGGCATGAAGAGCTGGGATTTCTTCGATTACCTCCTGGAGCAGGCCAATGTGGTAGGAACCCCCGGCGCCGGCTTCGGTCCCAGCGGCGAGCATTACTTCCGCCTGACCGCTTTTGGCACCTACGAGAACAGTGTGGAGGCCATACGGCGGATCAAGGCGCTGTAAGGACTTGCGACGGGTCCGGACGGACCCTGCGGTGACCCAAACAAGTGAACTAATTAAAAAGTTGACAGACGTCCAGGGCCTCCATACAATGGGTATGGAGGCTCTTTTTATGGCAAACGAACGAAATGCGGGGCGCAAACCGCGGGTGACCGAGGAAGCGCTGGCCCGGATCAAAAGCAGATATGAACAGGGAGAAAGTCTGAGCACGTTGGCGGCGGAATACGGAGTGTCCAGGCAGGCGCTCTACAAGCGTCTGCAGCGCAAGCCCTGCGAAGTCGTTCACATCGATTATTGCGTGGACGGAGAATGCACCGCGGTCATCGAGGCGGATTTTACCTCACAAAAGCTAAACGTATTGAACTATGCGCTACAGCTCTCCCGCCTTCCTTTTGGCTGGAAGGAAGCCCCTTCCTGGGACGATTTCCTCACCCTGCTGGAACGGGAATACCTTCGGCAGATGCAGGCCGAGGCGCCGGGCGTCTGGCTCATGTCGGATGCGGGACCGGAGATCCCCTTAAGCGACCTGGAAGGGGAGACCCTGCGGATCACGCTTTCCCGGGACGAGATCCCGGTCTTTCGATTTCGCAGTGACGAGCTGCTCCTGACGCGCACCGATACCGACGGCTTTCAGCTGAAGGGCCTGTCCGCGGACCGGAAGTTTTTCGTAAAGTCTCAGGCGCTCCTGGCGGGGGTCCCCATGCGGGACTGGGCGGTGGAGATCATCGCCTGTGACATAGCCGGCCAGCTCTCCATTCCCTGCATTTCCCAGCGGCGCTGCGAATTCGTCTACGAGGGTCGGCGCTTTGATGGCGTTTATTCCGGGAATTTCGAGCTGGATGGGTTTGCTTTTGTCTCCTTTGAACGGCTCCTGGAGTCGGTGGGCCGCTCCTCGAAAGAGGACGTATTCCTCCGGATGGGAGCCATCGAGAAGCTGAAGTGGTGTGCGTCACAGCTCTCGGAGATCGGCGGCCTGCCCTTCGAGGAGACGGAGCGATATATGATCGATCTGGCGGTACTGGATGCTCTTATCGGAAATGTGGACAGGCATACCCGCAATTTCGGCCTGTTTTTCGAGACGGCCACGGGGAAATACCGCATTCCGCCCGCTTTTGACAACGGTATGGGCCTCTTTGAGCACGATTCCTATCGGGACCGGTATGAGAGCTATGAGCAGGCCATGAACAATGTGTATGTGGCGCCTTACGGGGAGGATCCTTTTGACATGCTGCAGGCCCTGGATGAGACCTACGGGATCCGGAAGCTGTATCCGGGCGTGACGCAGATCCATTATCCGGATTTGCTCACCACCCCCTTTGCGCTGGAATATGAAAGGAGGATGCAGGAGCAATGGCAGAAGTTCGTTTGATCGGCAATCTGAAAGGACGGCTCTATTACCTGGATTCCCCGCTTCTGGACTTTGAGATCCGGGACCGGGAGCTGGTTAAGGCGACAGACCTCAGCGGCGGAAAGCTGTATCCCTGGGAGATGGCGACACAGGGTGTGTCCTACGGCAGCTTTGTCCGCTTTTTTGATCGTCGGACCATGCAGGAGGGATGCATGTATTATTTCGAGCATCTGCGGGCCCTGGGCATGGAACGGATGGATTTTGACCGCTATATCCGTCTGAACAACGGGAACAATCATCTGGACAATTACTGGGTGCGGTTTGAGGACGGCGGCGCCCGGTGCTTTGCGGAGCTGAAGTGATTTTCCCCTCTGTGATTGACATTTTTACATTACATAGGTAGAATAATGGCAAATCGAGCAACGCTATGACGAAGACAGTACCTCTTTCGGAAAGGCACAGAGAGCCGGGGACGGTGAGATCCCGGTGTGAGTACGGAGGAAGGGAAGATCACTTCCGAGCGGCCGGGTGAATCCGCAGATCGCGTTTTGCGCATTCAGCGTTAGTAGCCCCGGACGAACAACCCCACGATACGGGGGGACCGCATCACTCCCTTGCAGGAGCGGGAACCGGGTGTGCCGGCATCGGCACGGACATAAACCGGAGCTTCCGTGCAGGCAGGACGTGCGATGTAATAGGTGGTAGCGAATGAGACCTCGCCCTATTACGGGTGAGGTCTCATTTTTTCAAGGAGGTATCGTATGCTGTACAAAGAAGTCCCTACAGATCTGCATTTTGTGGAAAGAGAGAAGGAGGTGGAAGCCTTCTGGCGGGAGCATGACATCTTCCGCAAGAGCATGGAGGCCCGTAAGGCCGGCCCGACCTACACCTTCTATGACGGCCCTCCCACCGCCAACGGCAAGCCGCACATCGGCCATGTGGAGACCCGTACCATCAAGGACATGATCCCCAGATACCGCACCATGAAGGGCTATATGGTGCCCCGCAAGGCCGGCTGGGATACCCACGGACTCCCTGTGGAGCTGGAGGTAGAGAAGGCGCTGGGCTTGGACGGCAAGGAGCAGATCGAGGAATACGGTCTGGATCCCTTCATCAGCAGATGTAAGGAGAGCGTCTGGAAATACAAGGGAATGTGGGAGAATTTCTCCAATACCGTCGGATTCTGGGCGGATATGGACAATCCCTACGTCACCTATGAGGATAATTTCATCGAGTCCGAGTGGTGGGCATTGAAGACCATCTGGGACAAGGGCCTGCTGTACAAGGGCTTCAAGATCGTTCCCTACTGCCCTCGCTGCGGCACGCCGCTTTCCAGCCACGAGGTGGCCCAGGGCTACAAGCTGGTCAAGGAGCGTTCCGCCATCGTCCGTTTCAAGGTAAAGGGCGAGGATGCATATTTCCTGGCATGGACCACCACCCCCTGGACACTGCCCAGCAACGTGGCACTGTGCATGAATCCCGTGGAGACCTATGCGAAGGTAAAGGCGGCTGACGGCTATACCTATATCATGGCACAGGCGCTGCTGGATACCGTTCTCGGCTCTCTGGCTGCAGAGGGCGAGAAGGCATACGAGATCCTGGAGACCTTCACCGGCAAGGAGCTGGAGGGCAGAGAGTACGAGCCCCTCTTCGCTTTTGCAGGCCTTGAAGCCGAGAAGCAGAAGGGCAAGAAGGGCTTCGTCGTGATGGTGGACGACTATGTTACCATGACCGACGGTACCGGTATCGTTCACTGCGCACCCGCCTTCGGTGAGGACGATAACAGAGTCTGCAGCCGCTACAATACGCCGTTCCTGCAGTTCGTGGACGGCAAGGGCAATATGACCTCCGAGACCCCTTATGCGGGCACCTTCGTCAAGAAGGCAGATCCCATCATCCTGGAGGATCTGGAGAAGGAGGGCAAGCTCTTTTCCGCGCCCAAGTTTGAGCACGATTATCCCTTCTGCTGGCGTTGCGACACACCTCTCATCTACTACGCGAGAGAGTCCTGGTACATCCGCATGACCGCGGTGAAGGACGATCTGGTGGCAAACAACAAGACCATTCACTGGATCCCCGAGTCCATCGGAACCGGGCGTTTTGGCAACTGGCTGGAGAATATCCAGGACTGGGCCGTCTCCAGAAACCGTTACTGGGGCACTCCCTTAAATATCTGGGAGTGTGCGGAGTGTGGACATCAGGATGCCATCGGCAGCCGTGCGGAGCTGGTGGAGCGCAGCGGCGATCCCAAGGCGGAAACGGTGGAGTTCCATCGCCCCTACATTGACGAGATCACCTGCAAGTGCCCGAAATGCGGCGGCACCATGAAGCGCGTGCCCGAGGTCATCGACTGCTGGTTTGACTCCGGCGCAATGCCCTACGCACAGCATCACTATCCTTTCGAGAACAAGGAGCTTTTCGAGCAGCAGTTCCCCGCAGACTTCATCTCCGAGGCAGTGGATCAGACCAGAGGCTGGTTCTACAGTCTGCTGGCAGAGTCCACCCTGCTCTTTAACAAGGCGCCTTACAAGAACGTCATCGTGCTGGGCCTGGTCCAGGACGAGAACGGCCAGAAGATGAGTAAGTCCAAGGGCAACGTGGTGGATCCTTTCGAGGCCCTGGAGCAGTACGGCGCAGACGCAATCCGCTGGTACTTCTATACCAGTGCGGCACCCTGGCTGCCCAAGCGGTTCGCCGGCGGAACGGTGCAGGAGGGCCAGAGAAAGTTCATGGGAACCCTCTGGAACACCTATGCGTTCTTTGTGCTGTATGCCAACATCGACGGATTTGACGCCACCAAATATTCCCTGGAGTATGACAAGCTTTCCGTCATGGACAAGTGGCTTCTGTCCCGCCTGAACACCACCATCGGCCAGGTGGACGACCACCTGGAGAACTACCGGATTCCCGAGGCCGGCGCGGTGCTGGAGAAATTTGTGGACGACATGAGCAACTGGTATGTCCGCCGCAGCCGTGAGCGTTTCTGGGCAAAGGGGATGGAGCAGGACAAGATCAACGCTTACATGACCCTGTACACTGCACTGGTCGGCATCAGCAAGGCCAGCGCTCCCATGATCCCCTTCATGACCGAGAGCATCTACCGCAATCTGGTGTGCAGCATCGACAGCAGCGCACCCGAGAGCATCCATCTCACCGATTTCCCCGTGGTGGATGAAAAGATGATCGACCGTGAGCTGGAGGAGAAGATGGAGGATGTTCTGGACGCCGTGGTCATGGGCCGCGCCTGCCGGAACGCCGCAGCGGTGAAGAACCGCCAGCCCATCAGCAGAATGTTCATCCGTGCGGACTTTACCCTGGATACCTTCTTTACCGATATCATCCGGGACGAGCTGAACGTGAAGGATGTGATCTTTACCGATGATGTGCGTGACTTTACCACCTACACCTTCAAGCCGCAGCTCCGCACCGTGGGTCCCAAGTACGGAAAGCAGCTGGGCGGCATCCAGAAGACCCTGGCATCCCTTGACGGGAACGAGGCCATGGACCGTCTGAAGGCGGAGGGCGCTTTGAAGTTTGATGTGGACGGCACGGAGGTTGCGCTCACCGAGGAGGATCTCCTCATCGAAATGAGCCAGAAGGAAGGGTTTGCAAGCCAGGAGGACGCTGCCATGACGGTGGTCCTGGATATGAACCTGACGGAGGAGCTCATCGAGGAAGGCTTCGCTGCCGAGATCGTTTCCAAGGTGCAGACCATGAGAAAGGATGCGGGCTTCAAGGTAACGGACCACATCCGTCTGTCTCTGCTGGGCAACGAGAAGCTGTCCAAAGTGGCGGAAAACTACCGCCGGATGATCTGTGACAAGGTCCTTGCGGACGAATTGAATGCGGAAAAGACATATTCCGTCAGCAAGGAATGGAATGTAAACGGCGAGAGTGTTACAATCACGGTGGAGCAGGTGTAATTTCCTGAACCCCAACAACGCAACGCGAAAAGGAGAAAACGGTGAAAAGTACAACAACGACCAAGAAAGTAAGCTTCGACAAAGAACTTTTCAAACGCAGTGTGCTTTACAATGTGAAGACGCTGTACCGAAAGACCCTGGAGGAGGCCACTCCCCAGCAGATCTTCCAGGCCGTGTCCTACGCGGTCAAGGACCAGATCGTCATGAACTGGATGGAAACCCAGAAGGCGTATGAGGCCGAGGATCCCAAGACGGTCTATTACATGTCCATGGAGTTTCTGATGGGACGCGCCCTGGGCAACTCCCTCATCAACATGCAGGCCTACAAGCCCGTACAGGAAGCCTGCAAGGAGCTGGGTCTGGACTTGAACGTTGTGGAGGATCAGGAACCGGATGCGGCACTGGGCAACGGCGGTCTGGGTCGTTTGGCTGCCTGTTTCCTGGATTCCCTGGCTACGCTGGGATATTCCGCATATGGCTGCGGCATCCGTTACCGTTACGGCATGTTCAAGCAGAAGATCGAGGACGGCTACCAGGTAGAGGTCCCCGACAACTGGCTTTCCGACGGCAATCCTTTTGAATTGCGCCGCCCCGAGTACGCAAAAGAGATCAAATTCGGCGGATACGTATCCGTCAAGACCGACGAGAACGGCAGGAGCGTGTTCACGCAGCAGGATTATCAGTCTGTCCGCGCGATCCCCTATGACCTGCCCATCGTCGGATACGGCAACGGCATCGTGAACACCCTCCGGATCTGGGATGCGGAGCCCATCGAGTGCTTCCAGCTGGACGCTTTCGACAAGGGTGACTATCAGAGATCCGTGGAGCAGGCCAACCTGGCCCGGAACATCGTGGAGGTCCTCTACCCCAACGATAACCACTATGCCGGCAAGGAGCTGCGCTTAAAGCAGCAGTACTTCTTCATCTCCGCCTCCGTTCAGGAAGCGGTGGACAAGTACATGAGAAAGCATCAGGATATCCGGAAGTTCTACGAGAAGGTGACCTTCCAGCTCAACGATACCCATCCTACCGTGGCCATCGCAGAGCTGATGCGTGTCCTGATGGATGATTACTATCTGACCTGGGAGGAGGCATGGGATGTCACCACGAAGACCTGTGCCTACACCAACCACACCATCATGTCCGAAGCACTGGAAAAATGGCCCATCGAGCTCTTCTCCAGACTCCTGCCCCGCATCTACCAGATCGTGGAGGAGATCAACCGCCGCTTCATCCTGGAGATCCAGGACCGTTACAACAACGTGCCCGGCGTGGACGTGAACGAGAAGATCCGCAAGATGGCCATCATCTACGACGGACAGGTGAAGATGGCGCACATGGCCATCGTGGCCGGCTACTCCGTCAACGGTGTGGCGGAGCTTCATACCGAGATCCTGAAAAAGCAGGAGCTGCGGGACTTCTACGAGATGTTCCCCGAGAAGTTCAACAACAAGACCAACGGTATCACCCAGCGTCGTTTCCTGCTCCACGGCAATCCCCTTCTGGCGGATTGGGTCACGGATCATGTGGGCAATGAGTGGATCGTGGATCTGCCCCAGATCTCCCGCCTGAAGATCTACGCAGAGGATCCCAAGGCACAGCAGGAATTTTTGAACATCAAGTACCAGAACAAGGTCCGCCTTGCAAAATACATCCTGGCACACAACGGTGTGGAAGTGGATCCCCGCTCCATCTTCGATGTGCAGGTAAAGCGTCTCCACGAGTACAAGAGACAGCTGATGAACATCCTTCATGTCATGTATCTCTACAATGAACTGAAGGAGCACCCCGAGATGGAGTTCTACCCCAGAACCTTCATCTTCGGTGCCAAGGCGGCAGCAGGCTACCGCAATGCAAAGCTGACCATCAAGCTGATCAACGCCGTTGCGGATGTGATTAACAACGATCCTTCCATCGGCGGCCGCATCAAGGTCATCTTTATCGAGAACTACAATGTCTCCAGCGCCGAGATCATTTTCGCTGCGGCAGATGTGTCCGAGCAGATCTCTACCGCATCCAAGGAGGCATCCGGCACCAGTAACATGAAGTTCATGTTAAACGGAGCCCTGACCCTGGGCACCATGGATGGCGCCAATGTGGAGATCGTGGAAGAAGTGGGCGAAGAGAATGCGTTCATCTTCGGCCTTTCCTCCGACGAGGTCATCCGGTACGAGAATTACGGCGGATACGATCCCATGGAGATCTTCAACAACGATCCCGACATCCGCAAGGTGCTGATGCAGCTCATCAACGGCACCTATTCCGAGGACACCGAGCTCTTCCGTCCTCTGTACAACAGTCTGCTCAACACCCAGTCCACCGCCAAGGCAGACACCTACTTCATCCTGAAGGACTTCAAGTCCTACGCACAGGCTCAGAAGAAGGTGGAGGAAGCCTACAAGGACGAGAGCGGCTGGGCAAAGAGTGCGCTCATCAACATCGCTTCCAGCGGCAAGTTCACCTCCGATCGTACCATCCAGCAGTATGTGGATGAGATCTGGCATCTGGACAAGGTGGTATTAAAGCCCCAGCCCGCACCGGCAGCGCCGAAGAAGAGCACCTCTTCCGCAAGCAAGTAACCGTACACCCGATTTTGCCCGGGCATATACCGCAGGGATGCCTTGCGAGAACCGCCTCCGCGGATTTCGCGTGCGTTGCCCTGCAAAACGCCCGGCTTGGAGGAAAAAATGATCAAATTACACGAAGGAGGCGCATACCTGGTAAAAGGGACCGAGCTGATCTATGACGGCCCGGAAGCAGGTGCTGCACTGAAATCCAAAACGGGCCTTGAGGTCACTCCCGGGGATGCCCGGACCGGCACCATGGCCTATGGCATTCTGAAGGCCCACAACACCTCCGGCAGCATGGAGAAGCTGAAGATCCGCTTCGACAAGCTGACCAGCCACGACATCACCTTTGTGGGCATCATCCAGACTGCCAGAGCATCGGGACTGCAGAAGTTCCCCATGCCCTACGTGCTGACCAACTGTCACAATTCCCTCTGCGCGGTGGGCGGTACCATCAACGAGGATGACCACATGTTCGGCCTCACCGCCGCAAAGAAGTACGGCGGCGTCTATGTGCCCCCTCATCAGGCGGTGATCCACCAGTTTGCCAGAGAAATGCTGGCAGGCTGCGGCAAAATGATCCTGGGCTCCGACTCCCACACCCGTTACGGTGCACTGGGCACCATGGCAGTGGGTGAGGGCGGTCCCGAGCTGGTGAAGCAGCTGCTGAACCAGACCTATGACATCAACTGCCCCGGCGTGGTGGCCGTTTACCTGAAGGGCAGCCCAGTGAAGGGCGTAGGTCCGCAGGACGTGGCCCTGGCCATCATCGGTGCCGTTTTTGCAAACGGCTTCGTGAAAAATAAGGTCATGGAGTTCGTCGGCCCCGGCGTTGCAAATCTCTCCGCGGATTTCCGTATCGGCATCGACGTTATGACCACCGAGACCACCTGTCTGTCCTCCATCTGGACCACCGACAGCGAGATCGAGGACTTCTTCGAGATCCACGGCCGCAAGGAGGACTACGCGCCTCTGCAGCCCGCGGATGTGGCATATTACGACGGCGTCATCGAGGTAGACCTGGACAAGGTTCGCCCCATGATCGCAATGCCTTTCCATCCCAGCAACACCTACACCATCGAGGAATTGAACGCCAACCTCCTGGACATCCTGGATGAGACCGAGAAGCGCGCCCTGGTATCCCTGGACGGCGCTGTGGACTACCATCTGAAGGACAAGGTCGTAGGCGGCAAGCTGCAGGTAGATCAGGGTATCATCGCAGGCTGTGCCGGCGGCGGATTTGAAAATATCTGTGCCGCAGCGGACATCCTGAAGGGAAAATACATCGGTTCCGACGGATTTACCCTGAGCGTATACCCCGCTTCCGTGCCCGTGTATATGGAGCTGATCCGCAACGGCTGCGCGGCTACCATCCTGGAGACGGGTGCGATCCTGAAGACCGCATTTTGCGGACCCTGCTTCGGTGCAGGCGACACTCCCGCAAACAATGCCTTCAGTATCCGTCACTCCACCAGAAACTTCCCGAACCGCGAGGGTTCGAAGCTCCAGAACGGTCAGATCTCTTCCGTGGCCCTTATGGATGCACGTTCCATCGCCGCAACCGCGGCAAACGGCGGTATCCTGACCCCTGCTACCGATTTCGACGGCGAGCTGGGCAAGTACCGTTACCACTTTGATTCCAAGATCTACGAGAACCGCGTCTTTGATTCCAAGGGCGTTGCAGATCCCAGCGTGGAGCTGCAGCTGGGTCCCAACATCAAGGACTGGCCGAAGATGGGCGCCCTGCCGGAGAACCTGGTGCTCCGGGTGGTATCCGAGATTCACGATCCCGTCACCACCACCGATGAGCTGATCCCCTCCGGCGAGACCTCTTCCTACCGCTCCAATCCTCTGGGACTGGCAGAGTTTGCCCTGAGCCGCAAGGATCCCCTGTATGTCGGCCGTGCCAAGGAGGTGCGGAAGGCAGAGGAGGACCGCATGGCGGGCGAGCATCCCTGCAAGAACTCTCCCTGGGTGAAGGATGTGATGGACACCGTGAAGAAGCAGTTCGAAGATGCTTCCAAGGACAACACCGGCTTCGGTTCCACCATCTTTGCGGTGAAGCCCGGAGACGGCTCCGCGAGAGAGCAGGCCGCATCCTGCCAGAAGGTGCTGGGCGGCTGGGCGAACATCGCCAACGAGTACGCTACAAAGCGCTACCGTTCCAACCTGATCAACTGGGGCATGCTTCCCTTCCTGATCCCTGCGGGAGATCTGCCCTTTGCCAACCTGGACTAC
>JAILAF010000124.1 GCA_024681775.1 Lachnospiraceae bacterium | reverse complement strand
GTCATTGCCCTTGGAGACTGCGGGAGCGATGGTGTCCTGGCTGCCCAGGGAAGGGATGCCTACCACGTAGCCGGGATTCTCGATGGCAAATGCGATGACCTCGGTGTTGTCGTTTGCCCATGCAACGCCGGTGCCGTTCTCAAAGGAAGTCTTGGCGGATGCATAGGTGTCAAACTTCTGCAGCTTGATGTCGGGATGGTTCTTCTCCAGGTAGGTCTCTGCGGTGGTGCCGGAGATCACGATGACCTGATCGTCGGCACCGATCTGGGACAGATCGGAGATCACGGCGCCCTCGGGAGAAACAACGCCCAGAGCCACATTCATGTAGGGAAGTGCGAAGTCAACCTTCTCCGCTCTCTCGGGAGTGACGGTGAAGTTTGCCAGGATGATGTCGGTCTTGCCGGTCTCCAGGTACTCGACTCTGCTGGCTGCCTCGGTGGAGACGTAATTGATACTCACACCCAGGTCTGCGCCGATGCGCTCTGCAAAGTATACATCGTAGCCCTGATAGGTGCCGTTCTCGTCCACATATCCGAAGGGATTCTTGTCGGAGAAGACGCCGATGTTGATGGTGCCGCTCGCTTTGATCTCGTCAAGGGTGCGGTAGACTCTGTCGGAAGCTGCTGCGGAAGTGTCCGCCTGCGTCGCCGGTGCATCTGCCGCTTTCGCACTGCCGCATCCGGTCAGGGCTGCGGTGATAAGGCCGGTCACTGCCAGGCCTGTGATGAATTTCTTAATAGAATGATTTTTCATAATTTTCCTCCTATCGAGCGTCCGGCGCCGTAGCTGCCTGCGCTCTCTTCTTTTTTTCCTCGATCATTTTTTCGATTGTTTTCCATGAATTTGGGTACAAAAAATACCCGTGAGGTAATCCTACTCCCGGGCACCTGGCTCAGCATTACGATGCACATCTGTATCCACCACGATCAGCTTCGACATCGTATCTGCATCTGGGGCATGGCGCATTCCGCCAAACCCCCGGCCAACCTTAAAGCCCGGGAGAAAAGCATTCGACAACACATCTGCATCATGCACATTTCGGTATGGGTTTTACGCATTGCTTTTTCCTCCTTCGTTCTTGATAATGCAATGTTATCACAAGAAAACAGCGTTGAAAAAACGTTTGGATTGATCACCCGTTATAAATGATGATTATCACAAAAACAGGACCGGTTATGCCCGGAAAGAACGGAAAATCCGTTGAAAAAAGGGCCGCGAATGGGCGGCCCCGTGCATTTTGAGACATTATTCCGTAAAGAGTGCGGTGGAGTAATATCTGTCACCGCTGTCGGGAAGCAGTGCCACGATGGTCTTGCCCTCGTTCTCGGGACGCTGTGCCAGCAGGATGGCTGCCTTCAGGGCTGCGCCGGAGGAGATGCCTACCAGGATGCCTTCCTTCTTGGCCAGGAGCTTTGCGGTAGCGAAAGCGTCATCATTGGAGATGGGAAGGACCTCGTCGTAGACCTCAGTGTTCAGGGTGTCGGGCACGAAGCCTGCACCGATGCCCTGGATCTTGTGAGAGCCGGCTCTGCCTTCGGAAAGGACGGGAGAATCCTCGGGCTCTACAGCCACAACTTTTACCGCAGGATTCTGAGACTTCAGATACTCTCCGATCCCGGTAACGGTTCCGCCGGTACCGACGCCGGCTACAAAGAGGTCTACCTTGCCGTCTGTGTCATTCCAGACCTCAGGCCCGGTGGTGGCTCTGTGGATGGCAGGATTTGCGGGGTTGGTGAACTGCCCGGGGATGAAGCTTCCGGGGATCTCCTTTGCCAGCTCTTCTGCCTTCGCGATAGCACCCTTCATGCCCTTGGACGCCTCGGTGAGGACGATCTCCGCACCGTATGCCTTCAGGATATTTCTGCGCTCCACGCTCATGCTCTCAGGCATGGTCAGGATGATGCGATAGCCCTTGGCTGCGGCGATGGATGCCAGCCCGATGCCGGTATTCCCGGAGGTGGGCTCGATGATAACGGAGCCTTCCTTCAGCTGTCCCTTTGCTTCTGCGTCCTCGATCATCGCTTTTGCGATGCGGTCCTTGACACTTCCCGCGGGATTGAAATACTCCAGTTTCACCAGGACGGTGGCCTTCAGGCCCAGTTCCTTCTCAATGTTAGCGGGCTCCACCAGCGGGGTGTTGCCGATGAGTTCCAGAGTGCTCTTGTAAATCTTTGCCATGATTTCCTCCTTCTGTTATGAGAATCCGCGCATGCGAATTCTTTCAAACTGTCCTCCTTCTTCTCCTCAGGATTCAGACATTTACGCCTGCACAGCCGCGAAACCGCGCTCCAGATCCGCGATGATATCGTCGATGTGCTCCGTTCCGATGGAGAGACGGATGGTGTTCCGGCCGATGCCGGTGTCAGCCAGCTCCTCATCGGAGAGCTGGGAATGGGTGGTGGATGCGGGATGGATCACGAGGCTCTTCACATCCGCCACATTTGCCAGCAGGGAGAAGATCTGAAGGTTATCGATGAACTTCCAGGCTTCCTCCTGGCCTCCCTTGATATCAAAGGTAAAGATCGAGCCGCCGCCGTTAGGGAAATACTTCTCATACAGGGCGTGATCGGGATGATCCGGCAGGGAGGGATGATGGACCTTCTCAACCAGCGGATGAGCTGCGAGGAATTCCACCACTTTCTTCGTGTTGGAGGCATGACGCTCCAGACGAAGGGAAAGTGTCTCCACTCCCTGAAGAAGAAGGAATGCGTTAAACGGAGAAATGGTTGCTCCGGTATCGCGCAGCAGGATCGCACGGATGAAGGTCACGAATGCGGCAGGTCCTACAGCGTCGTAGAAAGAAACGCCGTGATAGCTGGGATTGGGAGCGGCGATGTTGGGATACTTGCCGCTTGCCTTCCAGTCGAACTTGCCGGACTCTATAATGATACCGCCGAGGGTCGTTCCGTGTCCACCGATAAATTTGGTAGCGGAATGCACCACGATGTCGGCGCCGTGCTCAATGGGTCTGAAGAGGAAAGGAGTGCCGAAGGTATTGTCTACCACCAGGGGCAGTCCGTGACGATGGGCGATCTCGGCGATGGCATCCACATCGGGAATGTCGCTGCTGGGGTTGCCCAGGGTCTCCAGGTAGATGGCTCTGGTGTCCTCCTGAATGGCGCCCTCCACCTCTGCCAGGTTGTGGGCATCCACGAAGGTGGTGGAGATGCCGTACTGGGGAAGGGTGTGTGCCAGCAGGTTGTAGCTGCCGCCGTAGATGGTCTTCTGGGATACGATGTGACCGCCGTTTGCTGCCAGTGCCTCGATGGTGTAGGTGATGGCTGCCGCACCGGAGGCCAGGGCCAGCGCTGCGCTGCCGCCTTCCAGAGCTGCCAGTCTCTTCTCCAGTACATCCTGGGTGGAGTTGGTCAGTCTGCCGTAGATATTTCCTGCGTCTGCCAGACCGAAACGATCTGCAGCGTGCTTGCTGTTGCGGAATACATAAGAGGTGGTCTGGTAAATGGGAACCGCTCTTGCGTCGGTTGCGGGATCGGGCTCTTCCTGGCCCACATGGATCTGTAAGGTTTCAAATCTGTAATCGCTCATTTTGGTTCCTCCTTCTCATATATGACGTTTCTGTCATTTGCTTACTGTTTTGTTTTTTGTTCCGTTCGTTCTGTGTTTTCCCGCCTGATACGGCGGTCAGGTTCTTGCTTTGTTTGGTGGATACGTCTGTGTTTCTGAAGCTGAGTTCATCATACAATGGAGTTGCTGTTTTGAAAATTCGATTGGTCTGATCGTCTGTGATAAGTGATCCTTATCGTGGTTGCTTTTCGCCACAAAAAAGGCCTTCCTCTCCGGATGAGAAGAAGGCCTTGCAGGCAACGCGATCATAAATTTTCAGATTTCCCGGAACCGCTCCAGTTCCTCGATGTATGCTTTCCCGTAGGAGGACAGGTCGCTGCCCTTCCGGGTGATGTAGCCGATGGTCAGAGGGTCCTCCTCTTTCAGCTTGATGGACACTAGTCCGCCCAGGATCACATTCTCTCCTGAAAGCATGCCCGAGCCGATGGAATACCCGTGGAGATCCGCGATGATCTCCATGGAGGTGGCGCGGTCGTCGGAGCGCACCAGCTTCAACGGATCATAGTCCGCCAGGGCCTCCTCGGTGAGGTAGAAATTGCTGTCGTCGGACTGGTCAAAGAGGACGCAGGGGTAATCCTTCAGTTCCTCCAGGGAAATCTGCTCCCGCCCGGCCAGCTCATGATCCTTCCAGACGTAGATATAGGTCTCCTTACGCATCAGCGGGACGAATTCCAGGTTGTACTCCTTGAACAGCTTTTTTAGGACGCTTTCGTTGGCGCCGGAGAAGGAAATGATCCCCACCTCGCTCTTTAAGGAGCGGACGTCATCCAGCACTTCCGCGGTCTTGGTCTCATGGATGGAAAAATTGTATTTTTCGGGATCAACGCGCTTGATGAGCTCCGTGAACGCCTTGATGGAAAAGGTATAGTGCTGGGTGGAAACGGAGAAGCGCTCTCTGTCACGATTCTTCGACAGATACCGATCCTCCAGGATTTCGTACTGTCCCAGTGCCTTCTTGGCATAGACCAGGAATTCTCTCCCCTCATCCGTCAGGGAAATGCCCTTGTTTGTCCTGTCAAAAAGCAGGATTCCCAGCTCATCCTCCAGCTCGCGGATGCTGGCGGAGAGCGCCGGCTGAGAGATGTAGAGGTTGGTGGCAGCCTCCCTCATGGAGGAGGAAGCAGCTACGGCCAGCACATATTTGATCTGATTGATGTTCATAGTACGGTTCCCTTCAAATCTATTCACATGCCGGTTCGGGGCAAAAAACAAGCAGGTGACAGACTTATCCGGCTGTGTCACCTGCTCATTTTATCACAGAATAAAGAAAACTTATATACTGATGTCAAATCCGCCCGAGGGGATCCCGCCCTCCGGCGCCATCTGGAAACCACCGGAAAATTCGGAAAATCCGGGATCAAAGGAAGGGATCATGCTGCCTGCATCCATGCCTGGTGCGGATGTGCTTCCGCCGCTCATTCCGGGGACTGCTCCCACCTGCTTTTGCAGGAGCTTGACCATGCCCTTCAGGTAATCCATATCCGCCTTCATCAGCGCTTTCTCCTCGGAAGCTCTGTGCTTACGCTTCAGCTCCTCCAGGTCCTCCTTGCTCATGTGCGGATCGATGATCTCCAGACTCTCTACCAGATCCATGGCTTCTTCCAGCTGCGCGATCTGTTCCTCTCCCAGCTCGGAGAGCAGACGGTCCAGCTCTTCCGTCAGATCCTCGGAAAGATCGATGCCGCTTTCCGAGAGCTTCTCCTCTATGGCTTCCCGCTCTTCTTCCCGCTTTGCGAAGATATCATCCTCCGCTTCGGTGAGCTTCTCTTCATAGGCGGAAAACAGAGACTGCCGCATGTCCCCGGATGCATTTTCCTTCTCCCGAAGTTCATCCTGTTTCCGGGTGTGCTCTGCCAGCTCCTCCAGCTCCAAATGGTGCTTTTTCCGGCGGGCGGCGAGTTCCATGCGCTTCGCGTGGGTCAGGGCCAGCCGCAGTCCTTCCGAGTCCTCTCCGGCAGCATTCATCTTTCTGCGGATCTCCGCCACTTTGCGCTTGGCCGCCAGCACGGCTCTGCCTGCGCTGACAGAGGTCTTGGCCTGGCGGATCTGATTGGAGACCTCCTTATACCGGTACTCGGTATCTGTCAGCTTTTGCTTTTCTTCCTCCGCCTTCTTCTCGTCCGGGTGCAGCAGGTCCTCCAGGTAGGATTCCGCCAGGGTAGAGGTCTTTTTCGCCTGCTCCTGCCGCTTCATCTCCCGAAGGGTATCCCGCATCTCCTGCGTCTTCACCGCATGGGCTTCTCTCTCGGCCTCTCTGCTCCGGGCCGCAGCGGAAAAGGGGGCTTCCGCCTGTTTTGCATATGTACTTAATAACGATCCGACTCCCGTTAAGCCTATCATATCTCTACCTCCGTGTAGACGGCGGGGAAGCACCTCACCGGCAGCGAAATCCATTCGCATCAGACATCTGGTAAACGGTATCCAAAGTTCTTATCGGAAAAAACATGCCGGGACTTTAGCCCCGGCATGAAAAAAAATCAAAAATTATGCAATTTCCCGTTACTTCATCACCGGGTACTGCGTGGTATCCAGCGCATACTCCAGAGCATACCCGGCTTTGCCCGAAACCTGCGCAAACTGCGCCTTTACCTGCTCTGCTTTCCTCTCCGCCGCCGCGGCGTCCTTCCCGGGAAGGAGCACGAAAAAAAGGTCCTGCCGGATCTGGCTTACCGCATCTCCCAGCTCCAGCTGCCGGTTTAACAGGTCCTCAAATTCCTCCGACACACTTCCCTCCATCTCCCTGCCCTCTCCGGGAAGGATGGAGAAGAGGTCTTTGGTGGCACAGCCGCCGTTTTGTTTGAGACCATGCATCAGGAAGCGGTACGCACCGGTGAAGGCATCCTGCCCCAGCCACAGAGCGTGAGTGGCCTCTCCCCGCTCCTCCGCGATCATGGTGAGTCTGGCCAGCTCCTGTCCGACAGACAGGCCCTCCCCGCCCGCATCCACGGTGTCACTGTAGATGGCATAGCCATGTTTCCCGGTCTGCTTTACCTGATACAGCGCCTTGTCCGCCAGAGAAAAGAGGGGCTGGTAATCCCTGCCCTGCTCCGGCACCGCAACGGCGCCGATGGAGACTCCGATGGGGAGCCCGTGATTTTCTCCCAACAGTTCGATGCAGGCCTGCATCATTTGTTTGTTCAGCCGCTCCGCCAGAGCACCGGGTGTCTCCGGTCCCGCATTTTTGTTCCGCCTTTTTTGTTTGCCCGGAGATTCCTAAGCGCACTCTACCAAAATTTTATCGCAGGGCGACTTGGCTTGTCAAAAAAGAATTCCCGATGAACGGGCATTCTGTGGTAAAATGATATTCAGTACACGCACCTTCTTGGAATCCTATTTTGAGGGTATTATTATGAGGCTCATCTTTACCGCTTCCGCCATGATATCGGAAGTCCTGCTGATTCTCTTCATATCGGTTCTTCTGCGCATCAAGTCTCCCCTCCGGGATTCCATTCTCCGGATCCTGTTTTTTGCGTTTGTAGCCGTTCTGTCCAATATCGTCATTGCGGTGTCCCCTGCCCCGCTTCCGGTAAACATCGCATTTTCCTTCTACTTTACCAGCATAGACTTTATCACTTACTACCTGCTGTCCTTTACCTTCATCTACGTCAATCGCCTGAAATTCAAGGAGATCTACAATAAGTTCTGGCGTGTGGTCATCCTGTTTGATGCTGCGAATCTCCTGGTGAGTGTCAAGACGCAGCATATGTATACCATGGCCACCCGGAAACTGGAGGACGGTTCCACAGCCTTTCTGACGGTGCAGACGCCCCTGTTCTATTTTCACCTGGCCTTCTGCTACATCCCCATCGTCATCGCCCTGGTGCTTTTGTCCGTGTCGCTGTACCGGTCCTATTCCTTCTACCGCTTCAAGTATTTTCCGCTGCTGGCATCGGTTTCCGGGATCGTCCTGCTGAACATCGCCTACATGCTGCTGAGCCTGCCCTTTGACTACTCCGTCCTGTTCTATGCGCTGGCGGCCTTCCTGCTCTATTTCTTCGCCCTGTTCTACATTCCCCGCAGACTGATGAACGAGACCCTGCGGCTGGCGACAGACTCCATGAAAGAGGGACTCCTCCTCTTTGATGCGGACCGGAATTGCATTTATGTAAACCGTGCTGCCCGGGACATGTTCGGCATTGACCGGGAGAGCTGCTCTTTTGCCAGCTATCCTCTCTCCCTGTGGCTGAACGCATCCGATCCGATCCGTCCTGCGGAATTCGAGCAAACCTTCCGCATGACCATGCAGGACGGCCCCCACCACTTCCGTGTGGACTACCGCCACTGCTCCGACAGTAAAGCACACGATCTGGGATCCTTCTTCCTCTTTGAGGATGTGACCGAGGATCATCTGCTGATGAAAAATCTGGAGGAAGCCCGGGCGGATGCCAGCCAGGCCAATATAGCCAAGAGTCTCTTCCTGGCAAATATGTCCCACGAGATCCGCACTCCCATCAATTCCATCCTGGGAATGAACGAGATGATCCTGCGGGAATCCTCCGACGATCATATCCTGGAATATGCGGATGATATCCGGAAATCCGGCGACACCCTTCTGTCCCTCGTGGGCAACATCCTGGATCTGTCCAAGATCGAGTCCGGCAAAATGGAGATCCATCCGGCGCCCTACCGGATACACGATCTGATCCGGGACTGCTATGCTCTGGTCTCTCCCAGAGCGGCCCAGAAGGACCTGCCCATCCGCATTGAATGCGCCCCCGACATCCCGTCGGTGCTCCTGGGAGACCGGGACAGGATCCGTCAGGTGCTGGTCAATCTGCTGACCAACGGCATCAAATACACCCAGTACGGCCAGGTGACCCTGAAGGCAGCCTGGGAACCGGACGAGCACAGAAGCGGCATTCTGCATATCGTGGTATCCGACACGGGCCAGGGGATTTCCGAGCAGGATATCGCAAAGCTCTTCCAGGTATTCCAGCGGGTAAACGAGGAGCAGAACCGGGGCGTGGAAGGCACGGGCCTGGGACTGGCCATCAGCAAGCAGATTCTGGAAATGATGCACGGCTCCATCCTGGTGAGCTCCGAAGTAGGAAAGGGCACCGATTTTTCCATCATCCTGCCTCAGCCGGTGGAGGATGACACTCCCGCAGGTCCCTTCCTGCTGCAGGATACCGCCGCTTCGAAGCGCAGCGCATACAAGGAAGCCTTCCACGCACCGAACGCCTCCGTGCTGGTGGTGGATGACATCGAGATGAACTTAAAGCTCATGACTGCGCTGTTAAAAAAGACGCAAATCGGCATCACCACCGCCGCAGGCGGAAACGAAGCCATCGAGATCTGCAAAAAGCAGGATTTCGACCTCATCCTCATGGATCACATGATGCCACCCCCCGACGGTGTGGAAGCCATGGAGCGGATCCGGGAGGCCGGCGGTCACAATGCACAGATCCCCATCGTGGTCCTTACCGCCAATGCGGTGGAAGGCGTGGAGAATACCTACCTGGCCATGGGCTTCGACGGGTATCTTTCCAAGCCGGTGCTGAGCAAGGATCTGGAGGCCATGCTCCAGAAGCTCCTGCCGAAAGAGAAGATTCAGGCAGAATCGTATCCAACAGAATAAAATACGCAATCGTTTGCCTGTCCTTAATTCAAAAAGAGCGCCTAAGTGGCGCTCTTTTTCTATTGCTTCCATTTTTTCCTTCGTTCCGGCAGAAAATGAAACTGCCAGTTAAATGCATTTTCCCGATTGCGCTACTACACTTTTATTTGGCAGAAGACGCCGGGATCGGAAGAACGAGTCTGTACATTTTTTTGTACATGCCGCTGTACTATTATGATCTCGAAAGCAGGAACAATCCACATTGCGCGATCAAAATACGCCGGGAGGAACCGCAATGATCATTTACAAAACCACTTTGAAATATCGTCCGGGGAAGGCAAAGACAAAAGACCTGGAAACCCTAAGTCCTAAGATCGATGATAAGTCCATGAAAGCTATCATCTCAGACGCAAATGAGCTTTTGGGGCAAAACTGCGGCCTGGACGGAAATCTTTCTGCGCAGATTGTCGATGGAAAGCCCGGAGTCCTTGATTTTATTCTGTTCTGCGAACAGGAAAAAGTAACCATAGGTGAGTGCGAAGAATGGATGAAAGACCTCTTTACCAGGAACTACGCCATCAGTAGGGTATCCGTTGGAAATACCGTTGAAATCAGCGTGCAGGACATGATTAAGATTACAAGACACGCAGACAGGATCGGTTATTCCTGCAAGGGTGGCTATCTTTACATGGATCTGGGGCTGGATTATCTGGATAATTTCACCTACACCGTTCACGAATACCTCTATGATCCCACCCCTCTGACCAGAGAAGAGGCATTCGAAAAAGCAACATTGATCATGGCTGATCAGAGTTTCCTGGAGGAGCTCGAAAGGATCTATTCCGACAGGAATGAAAGAAAATTCTATGGGCATCCGGTTCATTACAAAATTGCAGCAGCCAATGTGGAGGCAGCCAGGGAAATGCTCTCTCTTCTGGTCAGAGCACTGCGATCCAACGGGCGGCTGCTAAGCACCAGAGCCACCTATCTGTGCGATATTGAAGAGGGTGCTCATCACGAAGAAGATCTGGATCACCTGTTCAAATTAAATAGCGGTGCCACCGTTGCGATCGACATGTCCGGCTCCGATCAGGACCATGGGGTATATGCGTCCTCCTATCATCAGGTGATTCAGTATCTGGCAGAACAGATCCGCAAAACCCAACTGCGTACTTTGACCGTGTTTGTCGAGATAACCGAAAGGCCCGGATTTTCGATACCGATGATCTCCGCTTTGCAGGACACCCTCCACATCATCGAACTCAAGGAGGGACACGGCGATCGAAAAAAAGCTCTGGAATACCTAAAGGCATTAACGAAAAATGCAATGTTTGACACCACAAAAAAGGAGTTGGAAAAGGTATTACCCAAGAAGGATGACTACACTATCTCCGAGGTGCTCGAAGTATACAATAAATGGTTTAGCAATGGATTGAAGCACAAGTTCTATCAATCCTACCGGGATTGCGAAAAGGTATCTGTCGATTTCAAACATGTCACCGACTATCCTTACGAAGAACTGCAAAAAATGATCGGCTTAACGGAGATCAAAGAAGTCGTAGATCAGATCATCAACGGGGCAAAGGTGCAGAACGCGCGAAAGCGGATGGGCCTTGATTCCTACAAAACCACACAACACATGATCTTCACGGGTAATCCCGGCAGTGCAAAAACCACAGTTGCAAGACTGTTGGCTCAGATCCTCAAGAAGGAAGAAGTGCTGGAATCCGGGAAGCTGGTGGAATGTGGAAGGGCAGACCTGATCGCAAAATATGTCGGATGGACCGCCAAAACCGTTCGGGAGAAATTCAAAGAAGCGCAGGGCGGCATTCTCTTCATTGACGAGGCCTACTCACTGGTAGACGATTCCAACAGTTTCGGTAACGAAGCAATCAACACCATCGTTCAAGAGATGGAAAATCATCGAGATGACGTGATCGTCATCTTTGCAGGATATCCGGACAAGATGGAGCAGTTCCTCCGGAAAAACGAGGGACTCCGAAGCCGTATCGCCTTTCATCTGCATTTCCCTGACTACAGCGAGGAGGAACTGTGGGAAATCCTGAAACTGATGGCAAAGGAAAAAGGATACACTCCCCTCAGCAATGCAACACAGGATAAGTGTTTGAAGATCTTCTCCGAAGCTTGCAAAAATCCCGAATTTGGAAATGGACGCTTCGTAAGGAATCTCCTGGAACAGGCTGCCCTTCGCCAGTCCGACAGGATCATCAGAGAATCCGGTGGGAAGCATTTGAGCAAGGCTGCTTTAACCACCCTCATCGCAGACGATTTTGATGTTACCGTTTCAAAGCAGTATGCAAAGCAGGTAAAGCAGATTGGGTTTTAGAGCCCCTTCCCGTGACGCATATGGCCCCGACCGGGATATCCCGGCCGGGGCCATTCTTTTCTACGAGTCATTTATACTTTTTTGCCATTTCCTTAACATCAGCAGCAACCTGATTTCTAAGGGCCTTCGGCTCGAGCACTTCCACATACGGACCATATTGTAGCGCCCAGAACCTCATAGCCTTAGCATTGCAGATGATCCTGGCACGGATCCTGCCGTCACTTATCTTTTCAACACGAAAATCATTTCCAAACCAATCCACAAGTTCCTGCATCATGTCTTCCGTGGTTTCGAGTTTCACCGGAATGCTCTCCCCGCTGAACATGTACATGTGCTCTGCCAT
>JAILAF010000119.1 GCA_024681775.1 Lachnospiraceae bacterium | reverse complement strand
CCTGCGGATCCACGACTATTCCTTCCCCTATCATCCTTTTCCCATCGCCGACGGCACCCTGACGGTGGCGGAAGCGGAGTGCGAGATCTGCGGAAAAAAGACGGATCTGTACTACAGCGATACTTACGAGGATCCCGAGGCCATCTTCGCGGAGAAAACCAGGAAGATCTGCCCGAAATGCGTGGTGGAGAATCAGGAGGACCTGTTCCGAAATCTGGGAAAGGAATACCGGATCTTTGACGGGAAAAACGGCGTGTTCAGAGGAAATCTGCCCTTCTACATTAACGGCAGGGACACTTCCTTCTGGGCGAATCACTGCGATGCCCCCGCCGTCTACCTGGGGAATCTGGAGCCGGAGGATCTGACGCCGGATGTGATGGAGGAGCTGGAGAAGAACTGGAACTGGCTGTTAAATGCCTACGGGGAGACGGATCCCAGGGCTACCCTGGGGCGCTTTGACAGAGGGGAGCTGATCTGCCATCTCTTCCGTTGCAAGGAGTGCAGGGAGCTGCTGTGCGGGTTTTCAGAGATCCATGAATGAATATCAGTATTCAGAGCCGGAGGGGTTTCCTCTCCGGCTTTTGTTTTGGTGATTTTTCAAAATGGTATTGACATACCGTTTCCAAAGTGTATATATTGAATATACACAATAAGCATGGTGGGGGACAGGCCATCCTCCGCCCAAACGCGCGGTAAAGGAAAAATCCATGGATATCATTATCAACAATTCCTCGGGAGTGCCCATTTACGAGCAGATCGAGGAGCAGATCAAGCAGCAGATCATGTCAGGAGAGCTGAGCGAAGGGGACGCCCTTCCCTCCATGCGGGTCCTGGCGAAGGATCTGAAGATCAGCATCATCACCACCAAGAGAGCGTACGAGGACCTGGAGCGGGACGGCTACACCGAATCCGTTGTGGGAAAAGGCAGCTTCGTGAAGGGGATCAATAGCGAACTGCTGAAGGAAAATATGCGCTACGCCATTGAGGAATGCCTGGACAAGGCGGTGGACAAAGCCCTTCTGGGGAAGATTTCCCGGGAGGAGATGGAGGAGATGCTGCGCCTGATCTATGAGGAGAAGGCGGAAAGAAATCGCTGATGCTGCATTCGAAATGCGCTTCGCGTGGAGAGAAGGCCTGAAAGACCGGGCTGAGAGGACAAAAAATGGGAAAGACGGAAAGTGACGAAACGAAAAATGTGATCGAACTTCAGGACGTGGTGAAGGATTACGGCGATTTCAGGCTGGACCGGGTGAGCTTCTCTGTGCCGGAGGGATCCGTGTGCGGCTTCATCGGTCAGAACGGCGCCGGTAAGACTACCACTATCAACCTGATCCTGGATATCATCGCCAGGGACAGCGGAGAGGTAAGGCTCTTCGGTGAGAACGTGGGTGGGGACAAGGCTTACCTCCGGGAGGATGTGGGCGTGGTCTTTGACGAGATGGGCTTCCACGATTTCATGACGGGGAAGGACATCAACCTGATGATGAAAAACATCTACAAAAACTGGGACGAAGCGGCCTTTTTTGACTATCTGAAGCGCTTTTCCCTGCCCTCCCGCAAGGCCTGCGGCAATTTTTCCCGCGGTATGCGGATGAAGCTGCAGATCGCCGTGGCCCTGTCCCATCACGCAAAGCTTCTGGTGATGGACGAGCCCACCAGCGGGCTGGACCCTATCGTCCGCAACGAGATGATCGAGATCTTCCGGGATTTCGTGGTGGAGGAGGACCATACGATCCTGCTTTCCTCCCACATCACATCCGACCTTGAGAAGATTGCGGATGAGGTGGTCTTTATCGACGGCGGCAGGATCGTCCTGCAGGGGAACAAGGACGAAATCCTGGAAAAACACGGACTCCTGAAGTGTAAAAAGGCCGACCTGTCGAAGGTGAGTACCTCCCTCATCGTGGGTGTGGAGGAGGAAACCTACGGCGCAACCGTCTGCGTGAACGACCGAAAAGCGGCGGAGAAGCTCTATCCTGACATGGTACTGGAGCCTGCGGCGCTGGAGGAGATCATGATCTATTACGTAAACGCAGGTCGCGCCAAATCGCACTGATGTGTCCCGGGAAATCACCTGCGCGGATCTATCGCGCGTTGTCCCGCACAAAGTGCCCGGCATGGAGGAAGACATGAAAGGTTTGATCCTGAAAGATATCATGTGCCTGAAAAAGCAGCTCATGATCTTCGCTTATTGTATCGTGGGTGTCATGGTCGTGGCGGCGATGTACGTCCTGAGCTGCCGCTTCGGAAATCTTGCGGCGGTGGGAGAGAAGATCATCGAGGGTGCCCAGGCCAGTCCGTTGGAAGTGGACTATATGGCCACCATCCCGCCGATTTTCTTTTTGCTGATCCCGCTGGTGGCGGTGGGAGATATGACAAATGTGTTTGCGGCGGACGGAAAGGCTTCTTTTGCCAGGGTTGCGGGGAGTCTGCCTCTTTCCGCACCGAAAAGGCTTCTGGCCAGATATCTGACCATTTTTGCCCTGGCGGGGATTGGCATTCTGGCGGATATTCTCGTTGCCGGTGTCATGAGCGCTCTGGCGGATATCCTGACCTTCGGCGCTCTTTTGGGGATCATTTTCTCCGGCGCGTCTGTTGTGGCAATGTATTCTGCTTTTGCAATCCTGTATTGCATTCTGCTGGGCCACGGAAAGGAATCGGTGGCGCAGGTCCTGTCTCTGCTGACACTGGGGGCACTGTACCTTCTGCTCCGGTGGGAGAAATGGAAGGAGATCGCACTGAGCATTGCGGCAAGCGACAGGGGAGAGACGGAAGGAGAGATGAGTATTGAGAGGCTCTGGGACTTCCTGGAGACTCTGGAGCACAGAGCCTACATTCCGGTACTTTGCGCACTGGTTGTCATCTGCGCCAGCTACGGGCTCGCTGTGCTGATCCTTCGGAGAAAGCGGGGTGTGATCTGATGAAAGGACTCCTGTACAAAGACTTTGTCGCCATCAGAGGCAAGCGGTTTTGCACCATTCTTCTGGTCCTGACGGCAGTGATGTTTCTGACCCGTATCATTTTCAGCGATTTTGTTCTGGGAAATGCCGGTTATGTCACCATAGATGAGGAGCGGGTCTTTCTTCCGGATTATATCGTGCTGTATTTTCCTGCCTTCTTTTCGATCCTTGTTGCGGGCTTTTTCTCCAAATATCTGATGGAGAGTGTGCGCTGCGATGAGCAGAGCAGGCGGCGGGGGTATCTGGCTTCCCTCCCTGTCAGCAAGCGGGAGTATGTGGCCTCCAAGTATGTCCTAATGGGGATCCTGCTCTATGTACTTTACTCCCTTTCCATGGTTTGGAGCATCTGCGTGGGAGGCCTGGCAGTGCAGACCGACAGGATCAGGGACGTGATCCATTTGATCGAGTACATGTCCCTTGTCCTGTTTGTGTTTCTTCTCTTCGCTGCCGCCATAGAGCTTCCGCTGCTCCTGCTTCTGGGGGCTGAAAAGGTGCACATGGTGGAGGTGGGATTTTTCCTGACTCTGGGGCTTCTTGTGGTGTGGTATGCCCTGTTCGGAGACCTTGGTGTCATCTCCCGACTGGATTTTGACCGCATCATGGACGCTGCGGAGAGACATTCTTTCGAACTGATGGCCATTGGAACGGGGAGCCCCATACTGGTTCTGGTGCTGTATTATCTGTCCTTCCGCCTGACTACGGCACTGTATGAGAGAAAGGAGGACGTCTATGACTCCTGAGAAAAATACATCCCGGAAAGAAGACCTGAAAAGACTCCTCATCTATCTGCTCTTTGCCTTTGTGCCGGTGTGGCTCTGGTTTCTGATAATGCAGGCCTTCACCGGTGGGCAGCTCTGGAACGATATGTCCGATATGGTCCAGAGTCTGATAGCGCTGGGAATGTTGGGGCCTGTCCTGGCTCATGTAGCAACCCGCCTTGTTACGAAGGAGGGGTGTTCTCTTACCGGGCGGGATTCCATGATGCTTGGCATCGATCTGAAAAGCGGAAAATGGATCTGTTTTCTGCTGGCAATCTTCCTTCCCTGGCTTTATAGTGAAATGGGAAACGTCCTGGATCTGCTGCTGGGGAATGGCGTTTTTGACCCGGAGTATTACCTGGAGTACGGCACGGACAAAGGAACCGTATTTTTGTTCCCCCTGGCAGCCATTACCTCCGGCGTGATCGGTTCTTTTGCCGCCTTCGGGGAAGAGGGCGGCTGGAGAGGATATATGATGCCAAAGCTTCTGCGCCTCATGGGAAGGACACCGGCTCTGATCCTGGGAGGCGTCATCTGGGGACTCTGGCACGCACCCCTCACCGCCATCGGGCATAATTTCGGCACCGATTATCCCGGCTTTCCCTGGCTGGGAATCCTGAAGATGTGCATTTTATGTAC
>JAILAF010000090.1 GCA_024681775.1 Lachnospiraceae bacterium | reverse complement strand
GTGCAAATGATGTCAAAAGTGTTACAATGTCCATGAGAGTACCTCCGTGGGTTTATTGTTTTGGCCAAATTCATTATACCCTCGAAAAGGAGATACTCTCATTTTTTATTCTTTTCTAACTGACAAAATCTTTACTCCGACGCGAAAGCTTTCGGCATCACGCCTACCAGCACAGCACTTCGTGTCCATCGCCTGTCACCAGCACCATGATCTCCCACTGGGCGGAGGGCTGATGGTCCTTGGTATAGACCTCCCAGCCGTTCTTTTTGTCGGTGTAGATCTCCACCTTGCCCATATTCACCATGGGCTCGATGGTAAAGATCATACCGGGCACCAGCAGCATCTCGGTGCCTGCCTTGGAATGATACCCTACCCAGGGATCCTCATGGAATTCCAGGCCCACACCGTGTCCGCCAATCTCCCGGACCACGGTGTAGCCCCGCTCGTAGCAATAGTCATGGACCGCCTGGCCCATATCCCCCAGGAAGCCCCAGGGCTTGACCGCTTCCAGTCCGGCGTAGACCGCCTCCTTCGTCACCTGCACCAGACGGCGCTTTTCCTCGCTGACATCCCCGATGCAGAACATCCGGGAGGAATCGGAGAAATACCCGTTCAGGATGGTGGAGCAATCCACATTGACGATGTCGCCGCTCTTTAAAATCACATCCTTGGAAGGGAACCCGTGGCAGACCTGGTCGTTGACGGAGGTGCACACACTGTAGGGGTAGCCCTCATAGTTCAAGGGAGCGGGGATGGCTCCCGCTGCCTCGCTCATGGACATGACGATATCGTCTATCTCCGCCGTGCTCATGCCCTCATGGATCCGCTTTTCGATCTCATCCAGGATGGCGATGTTGATCTTGCAGCTCTCCTTGATCTTCTCGATCTGGGCCGGGGTCTTGATGATGCTGTGATCCGGCACGATATGCCCTTCCATCTGCGCCTTCCGGATCCTTGCATCGAAGGCGTCATGGCAGGCCTTGTATTTTTTCCCGCTGCCGCACCAGCAGGGATCGTTTCTTCCTATTTTCTGGATCATGTTTTTATACCTCCGTGGCGAGGATTTGCGACAGCTTTCCCGCGCGTCCCCGTTTTTTCGCCGCAATACCTATCCTACCGCAGCATCCTGTTTCGCGCAACCGGCGGCATCACTTGCAGGCGCACTCGCAGGTGCCGCCCTCCACGGAAGCCACTCTCTGATCCGGCCGGATCAGCTTGCAGGCACGCAGGCCCTCCTGGATGACCCGGTTCCACACCGTTCCGTTCAGATCCAGCACGCCGCCGTCCTTCAGATATACGGTGCAGGCCTCCCTGTCGCAGTGCTCCGTGCCGCAGGCGATGCGGTACATATTCTTGCGGCTGATGGCCCCCACCTCTTCCAGGGTGTTGATCATACGATACACCGTGGCCGTTCCGATCGTATTGTCGATCTTGGCCGCCTTGTAAAAGATCTCCTTACAGCTGGCGCAATCCTCCTCCAGGATGATGTCCAGCAGCATCAGGCGCTGCTTCGTGATCCTGCATCCCCGCTCCCGCAGGCGCTGGATGATGATGTCCTTCTGCATAGTACTGACCATTTTTGTCTGTTCCATAGTACCTCCGATCCGGCCGGTGGCCGGTAAAAAACAGTATCTTCCTAATTGATAACTGAAAAACGATTATCAACAGTGGTTAGTATAGACTAACGATCTTTCAATGTCAACAAAAACCTGACAGGTTTTTTTGTAGATTTTCACAGTTTTTTTAGAATCGCCATTTAATTTATGTAAGCCACTTGCTTTTTCGGGATGTGGCTCCTATAATACAAACTACAAGATATAGTTAGTGACCGGCTGACTGAATACAAAATCTTGTGGAATCAAGGGCGATTTCTATAACAATTGTTACGCCCTTATTTTTACGCGTATTTACTGGATTTGGGAAAGGAATTGGTATGAAGATTCAAAAGAGAGACGGTCGTATCGTCGACTACGAAGCACAAAAAATAGTGGCCGCTATCAAAAAAGCCAACAACGAAGTGGAGGAATCGGAGCGTGCCAGCGATGAGCTGATCAACCTGATCCTGCGCGATGTTGAGCTGGAAAGTGCCCAGGGCAAGATCCTCACCGTGGAGCATATCCAGGATATGATCGAGGAGAGCCTGGTCGAGCACAACAAATACACCCTTTCCAAGAAATATATCGTCTACCGGTATCAGCGCAGCCTGCTGCGTAAGTCCAATACCACCGACGAGTCCATCCTGAAGCTGATCCGCGACGAGAACAAGGAGCTGGCCGAGGAGAATTCCAATAAGAATACCCGCCTTGCTTCCACCCAGAGAGATTATATCGCGGGCGAGGTCTCCCGTGATGTTACCCGTCGTCTTCTGCTGCCGGAGCACATCTCCCTGGCACACGACAACGGTGTGATCCACTTCCATGATGCGGACTACTTCATCCAGCCCATCTTCAACTGCTGCCTGATCAATATTCAGGACATGCTGGACAACGGTACCTCCATCAACGGTAAGATGATCGAGTCTCCCAAGAGCTTCCAGGTGGCATGCACCGTCACCACCCAGATCATCGCGGCAGTGGCTTCCAACCAGTACGGCGGCCAGTCCGTGAACATCAAGCACCTGGGCAAGTATCTGCGCAAAAGCCGCGACAAATTCCGCCGTCAGCTGGACGAGGAGTTCGGTTCCTCCATGTCCCAGGAGGACAAGGAGCGCGTGGTAAAGCTCCGTGTCCGTGACGAGCTGAAGAGCGGTGTTCAGACTATCCAGTATCAGATCAATACCCTGATGACCACCAACGGCCAGTCCCCTTTCGTCACCCTGTTCCTCCACATCGACGATACGGATCCTTATATTGAAGAGACCGTGGAGATCATCCAGGAGATCCTGCGCCAGCGCATCGAGGGAACCAAGAATGAAAAGGGCGTCTATGTGACTCCCGCCTTCCCCAAGCTGGTCTATGTCCTTGACGACAACAACTGCCTGAAGGGCGGCAAGTACGACTATGTCACCGAGCTGGCGGCACAGTGCTCCGCCAAGAGAATGTATCCCGATTACATCTCCGCAAAGAAGATGCGTGAGAACTACGAAGGCAACGTCTTCTCGCCCATGGGCTGCCGCTCCTTCCTGGCTCCCTGGAAGGACGAGAACGGCGAGTACAAGTTCGAAGGCCGTTTCAACCAGGGTGTCGTCTCCCTGAACCTGCCCCAGATCGGTATCCTGGCAAAGGGCGACGAGGAGAAGTTCTGGAAGCTCATGGATGAGCGTCTCCAGATCTGCTTCGAAGCTTTGATGTGCAGACACAAGGCTCTGCTGGGCATCAGATCCGATGTAAGCCCCATCCACTGGCAGTACGGTGCCATCGCCCGTCTGAAGAAGGGCGAGACCATTGATAAACTCCTCTTCGGCGGCTACTCTTCCATCTCCCTGGGCTACATCGGCCTCTACGAGACCACTTACGCCATGAAGGGTGTGTCCCACACCGATCCCGTGGGTAAGGAGTTTGCACTCCGGGTCATGAAGCGTCTGAACGACGCCGTGAAGCAGTGGAAGGCAGAGACCAACATCGGTTTCGCACTCTACGGCACTCCCGCAGAGAGCCTGTGCTACCGCTTCGCAAGGATCGACCGCGAGAAGTTCGGCGACATCCCCAACGTCACCGACAAGGGTTACTACACCAACTCCTATCACATCGATGTGCGTGAGCCCATCAGTGCCTTTGACAAGTTTGCATTCGAGAGTCAGTTCCAGAACCTGTCTCTGGGCGGTGCCATCTCCTACGTCGAGGTTCCGAACCTGACCCAGAATGTAGAGTCCGTGAAGACGGTGATCAAGTACATCGCCGAGAACATCCAGTACGGCGAGTTCAATACCAAGTCCGATTACTGCCATGTCTGCGGTTATGACGGAGAGATCCTCATCAATGCGGACAACGAGTGGGAATGCCCTCAGTGCCACAACAAGGATCATTCCAAGATGAACGTCACCCGCCGCACCTGCGGCTACCTTGGTGAGAACTTCTGGAACACCGGAAAGACCAAGGAAATCAAGGCACGCGTGCTTCACCTTTAATCCATCAACAGATCGAAAGCCCTGTCGGAAGTGCTTCCGATAGGGCTTTTTCATTCACTGCACCAATAGATTTTCGAAACGAGGTCCTGCATTTATGTATTACTCCGTGATCAAAAAAACCGATGTGGCTGACGGCCCCGGCGTCCGTGTCTCCCTCTTCGTCAGCGGCTGCACCCACCATTGCGAAGGCTGCTTTAACGCAGAGACCTGGAATTTCACCTTCGGTCAGCCCTATACCGAGGAGACGGAAGCCGAGATCCTGGCAGCCATCGACCATGAATACATCTCCGGCTTCACCTTCCTGGGCGGGGAGCCCATGGAGTCCCAGAACCGCCCCGTGGTCTATGACCTGGCGCAGAAGATCCATGACCGTTTCCCGGACAAGACCATCTGGAGCTATACCGGCTACCTCTATGAGGATCTGCTCCGCTGGGAGGCGGAGGGGGACGAGTATGTGCACCGTCTCCTGGATCTCCTGGACGTGCTGGTGGACGGGGAGTTCATCTTCGCCCAGCGCAACTTAAGGCTCCGGTTCCGGGGGTCCGAGAACCAGCGCCTCATTGATGTGAAGGCCTCCCGGGCAAAAGGCGAGGTCGTCCTTTGGGAGGAGTGAAAACCTTCTCACCGGACCTACTGAAACAAAGAAGCGGTACCCTGCTTTCCGGCAGGATACCGCTTTTTCTTTTCCGTGCATTTCCTCAGAGCCTTAGAAAAACGGCAGGCTCTTTAGTGCATTCATTACGGAATTCAGGTTGTCGATGGCCTTCCCCAGGGCATCCACATCGATCCCCCGGATGGTATTTAATCCATCGTTAAAAGCCTCCACATCGATGGCTTCGATCTGTGCCATCACCATGTCCCAGTCCACCGCGGAGAGCTGGTCATCAATGCTGTTTACACTGTCGGAGAGCGCCACCAGATCCAGCTTGCCGATCTCCTCCATGGTTGCAGAGATCTGCCCAACTTCCTCCATCATCGGCAGGACCTTCTTCGTAACGCGGATCCCACTGATCAGCAGCACCAGCATGAAAGCCAGCAGCACGCCGTTCAGGATCCGGTTGATCAAAAGGCTCCTGCGCAGCGCCTTCAACTCTTTTTGCAATTCTTCATCCATTTTTTCATCTCCTCTCCCAATCAGGCCCCAAAGGGCCCTTCAGGGAATCCCTGTCTAATACCGAAGCCCGCCGCCGCAGCACAGTCCGCCGCCGCCGCAAGCGATGTTGCAAAGCAGATTTGCGATGCAGACCTTCAGGCAGTAATCGTCGCCTCTCATCACCGGGAATCCGTAGAAGGACTGCCGCTCCGTGTACCAGGTGCCGGCCACCTCCAGCTTGTTCAAGAAGGACCTGTATTCCATGTTCTCCGGCTCCAGCGCCACCGCCCTGCGGGCATGGGACAGCGCCTGAATGCTGTTCCCGAGACTGCTGCTGGCACATGCGCTGTAGTAGAACCATCTGGCATTCCGTTCGTTCAGCGGGATCTCATCCAACAGGTTCCTGGCCTCTTTGTAAAAACCGCTCCGGACATAATTGCCCGCCGCGCGCAGGACCATATTTTCCTCATACCCGCAGGCCTCCCCGCCGTAACTCGAAGAAGCATTGCCGCTTTCCCAGGATGCCTTGGTGCTTCCCCAGGTCGCGCTTCCGTAAGTGCCGCTCCCTGCGCCGGATCCGCCGCCGTAGGTACCGCCGTTATAGCCGCTGAAATTGCTGCTGTACCCTTGGGTCCGCTCTTTCATGATCTGCTTGTAAGCCGCCTGGATCTCTTTGAATTTTTCCTCTGACCGATCCTGCTCCTGCTCCGACTTTCCCACATTCGAATCGGGATGGTACTTCCTGCTCAGGCTTCGGTATGCTTTTTTGATCTCCTCCTCAGAGGCGTCCCGGGATACCCCCAGAACCGCATACGGATCAAAGTACATCTGTTTTCTCCTGTTCCTTACTGCCTACCCGCTCTGCCTGAATGGTTTCAAAGCGGCACCAGATGCCGGAATACAAAATATTTCTCAAAATATCCACTTCCTCCACCAGCGGAAGGATCTCAAAATCCTTGCAGCAATCTGCCATGATCAGGGTGAGTGTCGTTCTGGCATCCGCCTCGAACCCGGGATCCTCCAAACGCTCCTTCAAAGGATTGTAGTACCCTTTTTTCACATCGTCGTAAATGTCTTCGTAGGCATCCACCAGATAGGTGAACTTCCCAAGGTTATACCCAATGCGCTGAAGCTCATCCTCCCACTCATCCTTCCGGTAGGCAAAGACCTCGGACATGATCTGCCCAAAAAGACCTGCCATCTCATCCGGATCCTGACAGTTTTCCTTCTCTTTTGTCCAGATATCCTCCAGAAGGCCGCGCATGATGCGGATCTTCTCCCGGTATTTCCTGCGCTGCTTTCTTGAGCACCGCCGCAGATCCTTGCCGTAGATCAGACGCAGGAGCTTCCGCTCATCCCGCCAGTCGTCCATGCACTTGTAATAGGTCAGCAGCACATTCATATCCGCCACATAATCGGCGATCTCATTGATCCTTGCGGGGTGAGAGGAAAAAGGATGTGCCAGACAATGGCGCTGTACCACCTTCGTCTCAGGCTCATAGAGGTCCGTGAGCAGGATATACAGAAAGGTCATATCATAAGAAAGGCTCATCTGTCCCGCCAGACCGCAGGATTTTTTCAAAGCCGTGCACAGACCGCAGTAATAGGACCGGTAGGTTTCATAGTCCCTGATCTTCATCTCCGGTTTATTGATGTTCACATATCCAAACATGCCGACCTCCGGAATGGGCCGCAAACAGGCTTGCAACCCGGGATAAAATCCATAAAAGTGGAGCGGATATTCTTACCCACTCCACCTCATTATGCGCCGACCGTGAACACGATACAATGAATCAAACGCAAAGAATTTATTAAAAAACAGAAAACTGAAAAACGCCCATTTTACGGGGTGTAGACATAGATTTCATAGGGCGAATCCGGGGAGGAAAATCTGCCTGCCAGCCTCAGTCCCACATCGTCCGCATTGCCGATCTCAATCCTGGAAAACAAATACTTACATCCCATGTCTGCCAGGGCCCCGGTGTCGATATAAATATCCTGATCCGTCAGTCCCCGCAGAGACTTGGTGGTCATGTCCACGGATACGTCGGTACCCCAGTAGAGGTAACATCTGGCACCCCAGTGATCGTAATAATTTGCGGATTCCGGTACTCTGTCCAGGGCAGGGGCGATGACCTTCCGCCAACGGTCCTTGTACTCCTGTCCGTAGTACCCCAGATATCCGTCCAGGGTCGCAATGCCGTTATACTCCAGCACCGCAGGATACAGGCCGTAGGCCACGGACCATTCCCCGTCGTAGCCCAGCTCCTCCTTGATCTGCGTAAACAGCTCTTCACTGTAGAATTCCCGATAGTTCAGGTTGTCGCTGTACCCGCCCCGGACGATGTGATACGCCGTGCCGGCGGCTGTATTGTACAGGTCGTTGAACTCCATGGGTTGCAGCAGGATGGCGCCCACTGCCAGCAGGATCGAGACGGCGACCCCCGCACTTCCCAGCTTACGAATGAGATCCCGCTCCGCCTTCCGCGTCTCGACATAGACTCTGCAGCAGGCCAGGAAAAAGAGGCCGTACCAGAGGAAGGGATTGAAAAAGATGGTGCGGTTAAACTGCCACCCGGTCAGGTGGGGCACCAGCACGGAAATCTCGTTTCGCACCGGTTCCCGGTAATACAGACCGTAGCAGAGGGCATTCAGGATCAGAAGGACAAAGCCCAGGTTGTAAGGATCCCGGAACATATCCCCGGCTCTCCCGCGGACCATGTACCGGATGTTCAGGAACAGGAAAAAGACAGCGCACACCGGAAGCACCACATACTGGTGGGCGTCGTTGGCGTGCATCATCCCGTAGAGCCACACATACCAGCCAGTATGGAAGACCTCACTCCAGCTCAAAGCCCCGGGAACCATGGAACTGCGGATGGTCTCGGTCCCTCCCAGCAAAAAGAGCCCGAACAGACGGTACTCACAGAGGATATAGCCCAGGGAAAGCACGGCGATCCCCAGCGCCAGAGGCCAGGACAGGTACGCTTTTTTCTGAAGTCCGCCAAAACCCGCAGGGTGGGACTTTTTCAGCCGGCAGCCGATCCAGAGCGCCAGACATGCCAGGGTCGCATAGAACAGGATAAAGAGCCCGAAATAGGAAAAGTAGGATACCACCGGGTAGAAAAAGAGCGCAACGTACCACTTCGGTGAAGGCTCCCGATACACCTTTCGGAACAGATAGATCACCAGCGGAATGGAAGCAAAGGCTATCCCAAAAGCGGGGAACAGATTCAGGATTCCGTAGGCGAAGCTGCAACCCCAGAGGATCGCGCGCTCCCCCCTGCCGGACAGCGCCTCCGTAAAATCAGGTCCGAAGCCCTTGTTTTTCGCCATGTCATCTGCCAGAAGCAGGCAGGAAACCAGAGCGATCACCACCTTCAGCAGGTAGGCAACGATATAGGCCGGATAATCCGGCAACAGGAAAAACAAAAGGGAATAAAGGGAAAACTCCGATGGGAAGGCATCCCTGCTGATGCCCCCCAGGAAAGGAAGCTCCGCATTGTGGGAGAAAAAGGAGCCTGTCGCTTTCAGGATGCGGTACTGCGGGATGAACAGATCCAGATCGTCATGAATGGCCAGATAACTGTCCTGTCCGATCACGGCATAAAATACCCCTACACCTATCAGAAACAGAAAAACAGGGATCATATACCATTTGTCGGAAGCGAATTTCTTCCAGCCCTTCATGCCCCTAAATGCTCCTTTTTGTTTGCGCATTTGAACAACGCACAGACATTATTATTTTATTAAAAAATGAACATAAAGTCAAAAAAAGCCGGCTCCCTTTTCAGGGAACCGGCCTTGATCATGTACAGGTCTCTCTTATTGACTCGCTGCGCTCATCTATAAGCTTCGCTACAAAACGTCGTTTTTTTAGCTCAATGCTGTGCAACATCCTTCATGGAGAAGCTGATCCTGCCCATCTTGTCCTTGCCGAGGCAGACAACGGTGACCTCGTCGCCCAGGGTCAGGTAATCCTCAACATGCTCCACACGCTCCTTGGCGATCTTGGAAATGTGAACCATTCCCTCCTTGCCGGGTGCGAACTCGATGAATGCGCCGAACTCCTTGATGGAGACAACCTTGCCCTTGAAGATCTGGCCTTCCTGGAACTCGGTGGTGATGATCTTGATCATCTCGATGGCCGCATCCATACCCTTCTGATCCACACCGCAGACATCTACGCGGCCGCTGTCGTCGATATCGATCTTAACACCGGTGCGTGCGATGATCTCGTTGATGGTCTTACCTCTCTGGCCGACCACATCGCCGATCTTCTCGGGATCAATCTGCATGGAGATGATCTTGGGTGCATACTCATTCACGGTAGGTCTGGGAGCTGCGATAGCGGGCTTCATGCAGTTGTCCATGATGAAGAGTCTCGCCTCACGGCAACGTGCGATAGCACCCTCCACGATGGGACGGGTCAGACCGTGGATCTTGATATCCATCTGGATGGCAGTGATACCCTCGGTGGTACCGGTCACCTTGAAGTCCATGTCGCCGAAGAAGTCCTCGAGACCCTGGATGTCGGTGAGCAGAACGAAATCGTCATCGGTGTCGCCGGTGACCAGACCGCAGGAAATACCTGCGACCATAGCCTTGATGGGCACACCTGCAGCCATCAGGGACATGCAGGATGCACAGGTGGAAGCCATGGAAGTGGATCCGTTGGACTCAAAGGTCTCGGATACGGCGCGGATCGCATAAGGGAACTCGTCCACAGTGGGAAGCACGGGGATCAGCGCTCTCTCAGCCAGTGCACCGTGACCGATCTCACGACGTCCGGGTCCGCGGCTGGGCTTGGTCTCTCCTACGGAGTAGGAAGGGAAATTGTAATGATGGATGTATCTCTTCTCAGTGACGTTGGGATCCAGGCCGTCCACCTTCTGTGCCTCGGAAAGAGGTGCCAGGGTGACGACATCACAGATCTGGGTCTGTCCGCGGGTGAACATGGAAGAACCGTGCACGCGGGGGATGATATCAACCTCGGCAGACAGAGGGCGGATCTGAGTGATCTCACGGCCGTCGGGACGCTTGTGATCCTTCAGGATCATCTTGCGGACGGTCTTCTTCTCGTACTGGTAGATTGCCTCGCCCAGCACTGCAAGATACTCCTCGTTGTCTGCAAATGCCTCCTCCAGCTTTGCGGTGATGTTGCGGATATTCTCCTCACGCACCTGCTTCTCGTCGGTGAAGACAGCGGTCTCCATCTCAGCGGGAGGAACGATCTTCTTGATCTCCTCAAACAGCTCTGCGGGAACCGCACAGCTGGTGTACTCGTGCTTCTTCTTACCGCACTCTGCAACGATCCTGTCGATGAATGCGATGATGGTCTGGTTGACCTCGTGGCACTTGTAGATGGCTTCGATCATCTTAGCCTCGGGGACGATGTTGGCACCTGCCTCGATCATGATGACCTTCTCGCGGGTGGAAGCGACGGTCAGCTTCAGGTCACCCTTTGCCCACTGCTCCTGGTTGGGGTTCACGATGAACTCGCCGTTTACCAGGCCCATCTGGGTCATGGCGCAAGGGCCGTCAAAAGGGATGTCGGAAATGCAGGTAGAGATCGCAGCGCCCAGCATAGCTACCAGCTCGGGGCGGGTATTGGGGTCAACGCTCATCACCATGCAGTTCAGGGTAACATCATTGCGATAATCCTTAGGGAACAGAGGGCGCATGGGGCGGTCAATGACACGGCTGGTAAGAATCGCATTCTCGCTTGCCTTTCCCTCTCTCTTGTTGAAGCCTCCGGGGATCTTGCCCACAGAGTACATCTTCTCCTCGTACTCAACGCTCAGAGGGAAGAAATCGATCCCGTCACGAGGCTTTTCCGATGCGGTTGCGGTACACAGAACGGTGGTGTCACCGTAGTGCATGAACGCACAACCGTTTGCCTGCTTACCCACGCGATCGATATCGACCTTCAGGGTTCTGCCGGCCAGTTCCATTTCATAAGTCCGGTATGCCATATGGTACCTCCTTTGCCTTTCGGCGATCTATTCAAGGAACAAAAAGGTACCGAAACTACTGAAAAAAATACGAGATCACCTCGCACGCTTTTCAGCGGTCTCGGTGGACACTTTTTATTCCAAGTTACCAGAAAATGCTCCAATTACGCAAAAAGAATGAAAAAGTATGCCGCCGGCATAGTTTCCCATTCTTTCGCGTAAAGTTTAGGATTACTTTCTCAGGCCAAGCTTCTCGATCAGAGCACGATATCTCTCAATGTCTACCTGCTTCAGATAGTCAAGAAGGCCACGACGACGGCCGATCATCTTCAGCATTCCACGACGGGAATGATGATCCTTGGGGTTCTCCTTCAGGTGCTCGGTGAGCTCCTGGATCCTTGCGGTGAGCACTGCAACCTGAACTTCCGGAGAACCGGTGTCGCCGGGGGTTCTTGCATACTCGTTCATGATGGCTGTCTTTTTCTCTTTGTTGATCATTTGAAAATCCTCCTGATGCGCTTTTTGCGCCGCTTGATTTGGCGAAACACTAAGCTCCGGCCGGAGAAGCCGCGAACCGAGTGTCCGCATTACACAACACAAGGGATATGTTACCATATCCCCTGATAATTGTAAATATGTATTTTGCTCTACAATAGACCGCTTCTGATATATGCTCTGCAATAGACCGCTTCGCGTTCTGTTGCCAGCTCAGTCCTTGATGACGCTCACGTACTTGAGCGGCGTACGGTAGTTGTAAGGCGAGATACGGATACCGGTCTTGGGGCTGGATGCGGAAATGACCTGTCCGTTGCCCAGATAGATACCCACATGGTTGATGGTACCGCGGCTGTTGCCGTAGAAGATCAGGTCTCCGGGCTTCATCTCTGAGAACTTGATCTTGGTGCCCTCGTTGGCCTGTGCTCTGGAAGAATGGCTTAAGGTGTAGCCCCACTTCTTGAAGATCACCATGACGAATCCGGAACAGTCACAGCCCTTGGTCAGGCTGGTGCCTCCCCAGACGTAAGGGTTACCCACGAACTGCTTTGCATACTCACAGATGGCAACACGGGTATCGGAAATGCCCTGGCCGTAGAGGAGCTCCTTCATGGTAACTGCCACGTCCAGCATCTCGGTGACTTCCACATATTCCCCTGCCACGTAGCAGGTATCGGCGTCGATGGTCACCTCGATCCAGCCGTTGTCAACATATTGAACAAACTCCAGCTCCTGCCCTTTCAGCATCTGGGTCAGGATGGCGGAGGAGGTGCTGGGCTCCTCACGGACATTCAGTCCGTTGGTCTGGACCAGCGCCACGGTGCGGACCAGCTCGTGGGCCTTGACTCTCGCCTCTGCACCCATCAGCAGGTACTCGGAATTCACCCAGCCGTTCACTTCACCGGAGGTGATCTGTGCCCAGCCGTTCTCGTCGATGTAATGGATCTCGCAAGCTGCATTTCTGGGAAGCTTGCCCAGCATGGAAGCGTCGGACGTGCCTGCGGCACGGACGTTCAGGTTCCCCTCTTCCACATTGCAGATGCCGATATTGGTATAGCCGTAAAAAGATCCTTCGGAGCCTTCCGCCAGGGCGATGAGCTCATCCTCGGTCAGATCGGTGATGCCCGTTACCTCTGCAACGCCGCCCCCGCCGATGATGGAATTGGTAGTCTCCGCCTGTGCGCAGGTCCCGGGCACCAGAAACAATCCTGCTGCCAGCAGGCTGCCCGCTATGATCTTGGCCGCGACTGAAACTCTCATGAATCGTATCCCCATAAAATCGAGGCGAAATCCAGGGATCACGCCTCTGCGCAAAACGAATGTTACAAAAATATTACAAATTAATTATAGGGGCTGACAAAACGATTGTCAACCCCTGCATTGCTTGAATCCACGGCACTTAATCGTTTCCGTTTCGTTTCCGTTTCTTCCCTATAAGATAGCCACTGCGGAAACGGTATGCATGATGCAGTTTCCGTTTTTTCTGATACAACGAATTGCTCCGTTGCTGCGCAACTCTCGCAGTTTTGACTTATGACCCTTGTATCATTCAAAGATCCAGTCCAGGATCTCGTAACCCTCTCCGCTGAAGGTAAAATACACATCCTGCACTCCGGTAAGAGGCGCGCTAAGCTCTGCCTCGCAGACCACATCTTCGCCCGGCGCGGCGGGAATATCGATGTAAGCGGCCACATCTCCCGCGGCAAAACGAGTGGTGATGCGGATCGCACCCTCCGAAGCGCCCGCACGGACCGTGGCACGGACCTTCGTGGCACCCTTGTCGCCGAAGTCCACGCCCTGGAGCTTTACGAAGCCTCCGGTGTCGATGGCGGTCAGCAGCAGGTTGCCGCAGCCGTACTCCCTGCTTACTTCATCCGCGGGAGCAGTGTCCACGCCACCCATCGCCGCAAAGGTTGCGCCGTTAATGGTCTCATAGGGATTCAGCGCCCCCACCTGGTGCCTTCCGTTTTTCGTCATGACCACATTGCCGATGGTGCCGTCCTCCGCGATGCTGATGGCCTCGATGCCGGTGCAACGGTATCCCTTCTGAATGCCCATAGCCGTCTCCAGGATGCGGCTGTGATAGGTGATGTACCACTGATCCTTGAAGCAAAAGATCGCATGATGATTATTGCCCCCCACGCCGAAGAATGCGCCGGGATTTTTCAGAACCCGCTCCTTGAAGGTGAAGGGACCCAGGGGGCTCTCACTCTCCATGACGCAGATCTCGCCGTTCTCAAAGCCGTACTCCGCGGTACCCGCTTCGTCCACGCTGAAATTGCTGCAGTAGGAGTAATAGTAGCGGCCGCCGAACTTGTGGATGCCGGAATCCTCAAAAAGGTAAGGCGCATCGATGACCTCGGGCACGCCCTTTAAGCTCATCATATCCTCCCCCAGCTCCGCGCATCTGGCGGTCATGGGATGGGCGGCCTGCCCCTTGGGGACGCCGCCGCCGAAATAGATGTAGGCCCTGCCGTCGTCATCCACCAGCACCGCGGGGTCGAAGAGCCACTCCACATTGCCGCAGTTTTCCATATCCCTGCGGATCAGACCGTGTCCCAGCTCGTCCCGGAAAGGTCCCACGGGACTGTCCGCGGTCACCACGCCGATGCCGCCGCCGTTGTCGGCAAAATACAGGAAAAACTTCGGCTTGCCGTCGATCTCCTTCCACGCTGCCGCAGGTGCCCAGGAATTGTGTGCCCAGGAAGTCGCACCCTTCTCCCCGGCGATGGTGATCTCACCGTGGTCGGTGAAATTGATCATATCCTTCGTGGAGACCACATACAGGCTGCGGATCTTGCCGTAGGTATTCTCTGCGATCTCCCCCTTTGCATCATATTCGTAGGCATCGGCAGTCATGTAAAAATACACCTCGTCGCCGTACACCAGTGCGTAAGGGTCCGCACCGTAATGCTGCTCGATGATGGGATTCGAATTCATCGCTCCCTTATAGCTCTGTGCCACCTTCACATCCTTGAAAAGGTCCTCAAAATACGCCATGGTTCGTTCCTCCCGCTCCGTTTTTTCTTCTGCCGGCCGAAGGCTCTCCGCCCCGCCGCTTTCCGTTTCCGGCATATTTCCCGCCGGGGATGTCTCTTCCATACCGGTCTCCCGGAGATCCGCACTCCCGCTGCCCGCGCCGCATCCGGCCATAACCGTCGCAGCTGCCAGAAGCATGAGGCAGACCGCTTTTCCGTACCACTTCTTTTGCAAATTCCCTTTCTCCCGTGCCTGATAGATTTGTATGGCTATTACGCTTCTTCCGCGCCTTAAGGCGATCGCTCTAGGGCCTGCAGCTTTCGATGTCCTGCCGGAGCTGCTCCTTCAGTGCTTCCACATCCGGGAACTTCCGCTCGGGCCGTTTGAAGGACTTCAGACCGATCAGCACTTCTTTTCCGTAGATTTCCTCGTCAAAGTCATAGAGGTAGGTCTCCGCAAGAGGCCGTCTGCCCGATGTGACCGTAGGCTTGCAGCCGATGTTGGTGATGCCTGTATACTCCCTGCCTTCCACCGTCACCACCGACGTATACACGCCGAAGGGCGGCAGGAGCTTTTCCTCCGGGATCTCCACATTCACCGTGGGAAATCCCAGGGTGTGCCCCAGATGGGCTCCGGGTACCACCTGCCCCAGGATCGGGTAGGGCGTACCCAGGCATTCACCCGCTTCCTCCATCCGTCCCGCTTCCACAAAGGAGCGGATCAGAGAGGAACTGATCTCCTTCGTCTCTTCCCCATCTGCGAAAAGAAGCTTGGGGATCTCCCGGATCTCCAGTCCACTTTCCGGTGCCAGGCGCCGCAGCAGCGCCAGGTCCCCTTTTCCGCCGGCGCCGAAGGACAGGTCCGGACCCGCAGCCAGAAGGGAAGCACCCAGACGTCCGATCAGGGTCTCCCGGACAAAAGCCTCGGGGGGCGTGGCCGCCGTTTCATAACTTAAGGGATATTCGATCAGGATCTCCACCCCCATCCGCTGCAGCAGGAGCCGCTTTTCCTCCCGGGTGGTGAGCTCCCGGACATCGCCTTTTCCGAAGAGCACCGCCGGGGACGGATCAAAGGTAAAAACGCAGGAGCGCAAACCTTCTTCCCGTTTTTTCAGGATCTCCTCCAGAATGCGCCGGTGTCCCAGGTGCACGCCGTCGAATTTCCCGATGGCTACCGCGGTGTCCGCTTCGATATGAAATTCTTCCGTTCCGGTAATGATCTCCAATGCAGTCCTCGTAAGCCCCTCATTCTCCCGGGGCGTAGCTTTTTGCAAAAATATCGCCGTCCACGATGTAGATATCGCTGTGGTCATCCATGCGGCAGGCCACATAGTCCCCCACCTTGCCGTACATATAGCCCTCTCTGTCCCACTCGGTAAAGACCTTCATGGGCTTGTCGAGCCTGCGGGCCAGGATCTGGGATTTGCCCGTGGTGCGGCACTGCTTTGCGTAAGGGAGCAGCAGAATGCTATCCTTGCCCTTGGTGATCCTGGGCTCATACTCCAGCTGCAGCGTGTATGGAATCTCCAGCTTCTCATACCCTGCCAGGAATTTCTTCTCATGGATGGGATATACCTCTCCCTTGATGCCGATCATGATGTAATGATCCGGCTCCACCGTCAGATGGATGTCCCCCTCCAGGGTGCGGATCACGATATCGGAACCCACCTGGGCCACATCGGAAGCCTTCACGTAGCCCACCGTCATGGGCACCTTATGATAGAGCTCCACCTCATCCTCGTTCAGTCTGTCCTCCTTCACATCGATGACATCAAAGCTGTCAAAATACTCGCTCATGCGCCGCCGCAGCACCTCACGGATGAGCTGCAGGAAGCGGTTGGCCTGGGAAAAATCGTACTCCGGATAGTTCTCGATGATCAGGGCTGTCTGCAAAAAGCCCCCCGCCTTGTCCAGATGACCGCCGCCGGAGCCGATGCCCGCAGAGAGATACCCTGCCAGCTCGCTTGCTTTTGCCTCACGGATACAGCTTCTGACGGAGAATTTGATGCCGTCGGAAAGCACGGTGTACACCAGACACATATCCACCGTGTCCACAGAAAGAGCGAAATCACTGATCAGGCCCAGAATGTTGGGATCGCAGGGCTCGGACTGGATGATGGCATAGCGGTGATCCTCGTGATACTCATTGCTGATGAGCGCAACGCCGGCCACCTTCATCTCTTCCAGGGACAGGTTGGAATTGCAGAGCCGCCTTACCAGGGTGCTGTCGATGTCCAGGGCTTCCCGCATGTCTCTGTCCAGAGGGTGCCGCAGATCCGCGAAATTACCGGTGTCGGTGAGGAGCCCGTAGTACAGCGCAGTGGACACCTTCCAGTCTCCGACAAAATTGTATCCCGCCTGCTTCATCATATCCCAGACGATGGTGCAGGCACTGCCGTTTTTGCTGCGGACTTCGTGCAGTTCGGGCAGAGAGCCCGTCACCTGATGGTGATCGATGACCGCAACGGTATGGGCAGGGAACTTCGTCACATTTCCCTCGCCGTATTGACAATCTGTCATCAAAAGCAGCTCGGGCCCGTCCTCTGCCGGGTCATCCGCGCCGCGCCAGGCTGCCACTGCTTTGGCAAAGGCCGTTTCATCCTTCACATAGGTGACTGCGATCTCCAGATCCTGGATCATCAGCTTCAGGTTGCTCTTGGTCACCCGGGATCTGCCGCTGTAGATGAAATGCACATTTTTCCCCAGTGAGGAAAAATACTGCAAAAGCGCATACCCGGAGCCCAGTGCATCCGCATCCGGATTGTCATGACATTGGATCACAATCTCGCCAAACTGTGACAGGTCAGTCAGTTTCATCTGCTTTTTCCTCCCTGAT
>JAILAF010000079.1 GCA_024681775.1 Lachnospiraceae bacterium | reverse complement strand
CACCAGGGTCTTGGGATCCAGGATGGGGTTACGATAACGGAACTCGCTGGCCAGATCCACGGATACGGGCACCTTCGCCAGATCCTCGATGACGTAGCGGGCCACCATGCCCACATGCCATGCGGAACCGCAGGCCACGATGTTAATATTGGAGGTATCCTTGATAACCTCCTCGGTAATGCCCATGTTTGTGAGATCGATCCGATCGCCCACCACAGCGCTGGCCAGGGTGTCTGCCACTGCCTTGGGCTGCTCATGGATCTCCTTCATCATGAAATGCTCGAAGCCGCCTTTTTCCGCTGCTTCCGCATCCCAGGTGATCTCGGTGAGTTCCTTTTGGATCTCGTCACCGTTCAGGTCGAAGAAATGCACATCGCCGCCGGAGATACGGGCCATCTCCAGGTTGCCGATGTAGTAGACGTTACGGGTATACTTCAGGATCGCGGGCACGTCGGATGCGATGTAGGATTCGCCGTTCGCCACGCCGATGATCATGGGGCTGTCCTTCCGGGCCACCCAGATCTCATCGGGATAATCCTTGAACATGACCTCCAGTGCGTAGGAGCCTCGGACACGGACCATGGTTTTCGCCAGCGCGTCGATGGGGCCGATCTGGTACTTCTTGTAATAGTAGTCGATGAGCTTGATGACAACCTCGGTGTCGGTCTGAGAGTAGAACTGGTAGCCGTGCCGCGTCAGTTTCTCACGAAGCTCTGCGTAATTCTCGATGATGCCGTTGTGGACACCCACCACATCCGCTTCCACGGGGCCGGAGCCGGAACCGGTGCAGTTGCCGCTCACGTGGGGATGCGCATTGGTTTGGGAGGGCTCGCCGTGGGTGGCCCATCTGGTGTGGCCGATGCCGCAGGTACCGGGCAGGGCCTTTCCATCGTCCGTCTTCTCTGCCAGGATCTTCAGGCGTCCCTTGGCCTTCACCACCTCTGCGGGAGTCTTGCCGTCTCTTACTGCCAGTCCCGCGGAGTCATATCCTCTATATTCCAGCTTCGCCAGTCCCTCGAGGAGGATCGGCGCAGCCTGCTTCTTCCCTACATATCCAACGATTCCACACATATCTGTGTCTCCTTGTTATACGAATTACAATGCATTCTAAACTGCATTTGGGGGTATTCTACCATATTTCGGGAAATCGCACAAATTCCGCAGTTTTTCCTTTTCTTCGGTAGACGCGTTGGTCAGGACGGCGGGCAGATTTATCCCTAAGGCAAAAATTTGAGTCACCGTGTGAAAATCTGAGCCGCCGTCATAGATAGGAGGGAGATAATCAGCCGCTAATCGCACTTTTGTGTTGTTAGCGGCTGATTATCCAGTGGTTTCACCTGGATAGCCAGCCAGAATCGATATAAAATGTGTGTTGACGGCTGATTATCTCAGGCATAAAATAATGATAGCACAATTGATAATCTACAAGTATATCCTAGTGCAGTACCTGTTGAACAAAAGGGGCAAATTATGATTGGACGTGAGAAAGAAGTTGCCGAATTACTGGATTTATACAATCGCAAAGATGCAGAACTTGTCGCCGTCTACGGAAGACGACGTGTCGGCAAAACCTATCTTGTAGACGAAACATTTAAGGGACAACTGGCTTTTCGGCATGCCGGTTTATCTCCTCTAGAGGCAGATAAATCCGGAGGCGAAAGTCCGCTTCAGATGCAGCTCCAAGCATTTTACTATTCTCTGCTTACTCAGGGCATGTCCCCTTCTCATCGTCCGAAGGACTGGCTGGAAGCATTTTTCATGCTGGAGATGTTTCTGGAAGAAAAAAAGGACGGAAACAGACAAGTGGTCTTTCTGGATGAGCTGCCCTGGATGGACACCCCCAAATCCGGATTCATCACTGCTTTTGAATCCTTCTGGAACAGCTTTGCGTGCTGCAGAAACATTATGGTTATCGTATCCGGAAGCGCAAATTCCTGGATATCGGATAAATTGATCAACAATCACGGAGGGCTGTACGGAAGAGTTACCTACGAAATAAAGCTTTCCCCGTTTTCATTAAGAGAGTGTGAACTTTTGTACCGGGAGCGGGGGATTCACATTTCCCGTTATGATATCGTACAAAGTTATATGATCTTTGGGGGGATTCCGTTTTATTTGAACTATTTCCAGAGAGGGCGCAGCCTTGCTCAAACTATTGACGAGCTGTTTTTTGCAAAAGGAGCTCGGCTCCAGTTTGAGTATGACAGGCTCTTTTCATCAATCTTTGCAAAACCCGAAATGATGAAAACTATCATCAAATCGTTGAGCACCAGAAGTATGGGGTACACACGAAAAGAGATTTCAGAAGGTACCGGCATTCCCAGTGGCGGAACTCTGAGCGAGGCCCTAAATGCGCTGATTGCAAGCGACTTTGTGGAAAAATATGTCCCATTCGGACTCGGTAAGCGGGAAGAGCATTTTAAACTAGTAGATCCGTTCTGCATTTTTTATCTCAAATTTGTTGAGAACCGCCATTCTCTTCCGGACAATTTCTGGCAACAAAATGTAACAGCTCAAAGCATTGTATCTTGGAGAGGATACGCATTTGAAAATGTCTGTTTTAATCATATTCCCCAGATCAAACGCGCTTTGGAGATCAGCGGAATCAGTTCCGAACAATCCGCCTGGACCAAAGCCGGAGATGGAGAGAAAGGGACACAAATCGATCTGTTGATCCTCCGCAAAGATAATGTTGTCAACATGTGCGAAATGAAGTTCTACAGCGATACTTTTACCGTGGACAAAGAATACGAGGCCGTACTGAGAGGACGGAAAGGATTACTCTCCGAGACTATCCCAAGAAAAAATACCATTCACAGTACGCTCATCACCACTTACGGAATTGCTGAGAACGAGTATCGATGGGCATTTGACAATGTCATTACGATGGATGACCTGTTTGAACAATAGGAATCAAAAACGGCAGGAGCAAAGTCCTGCCGTTTTTCGTTATATTTGGTATTGGTTTAGCGCTCTGCTCTCATCGGGTTATTCAGGAAGTCCTCATACGCCAGCTTCAGTCCGTCTTCCAGCTCCGTCTTGTAAGTCCACCCCAGCGCAGCCGCCTTGCTCACATCCAGCAGCTTCCTGGGCGTCCCGTTGGGCTTGGAAGGATCCCAGGTGATCTCACCCTCGTATCCTACCACCTTCGCCACCAGCTCCGTGAGCTCCCTGATGGTCAGCTCCTTGCCGGTGCCGGCATTCACCGTCTCGTCTCCGGAGTAATGATTCATCAGGAAAACGGAGAGGTTCGCCAGATCGTCCACATACAGGAACTCCCGCAGGGGCGTTCCGTCGCCCCAGCACTCCACGCTCCGCTCTCCTGCCAGCTTCGCCTCATGGAAACGACGGATCAGCGCAGGGACCACATGGGAGTGGGTGGGGTGATAATTGTCGTTGGGGCCGTAGAGATTCGTGGGCATGACGGAGATGTAATCCGTGCCGTACTGCTTGTTCAGGAACTCGCAGTATTTGAGGCCCGAGATCTTCGCCAGAGCGTAGGCTTCGTTCGTCTTCTCCAGCTCGCCGGTGAGAAGGCAGCTTTCCGTCATGGGCTGGGGGGCCATCCGGGGATAGATGCAGGAGGAGCCCAGGAATTCCAGCTTCTTACAGCCGTTTTTCCAGGCGCTGTGGATCACATTCATCTCCAGCACCATGTTCTCGTACATGAAGTCCGCCAGAGCGTCATTGTTCGCCATGATACCGCCCACCTTGGCAGCTGCCAGGAAGACGTACTCCGGCTTTTCCGCGGCAAAAAATGCCTCCACCGCTTCCTGTCTCGTCAGATCCAGCTCGCTGTGGGTGCGCAGGATGAGATTGTCATATCCCTGCCGCTCCAGCTCTCGGGCTATGGCGGAACCTACCATGCCGCGATGACCTGCCACATAGATTTTTGCGTGTTTTTCCATCATAAACAGCTTCTTTCCCCGGCATGCTGCCGGTCACGCAACACTGCTTGATACTACGAAGTGCTTCGCTGCTTCGCAGCTCGCGTACTTACTTGACTACGCCCTTCTCCAGGTACTCAGCCAGGTTCAGCTTGATATGCTCCTCGGCGCGCTCCACGGCCACCTTCTCCATATCGTGCTTCACCATCAGCTCCACCAGCTGCTCGAAGCTGGTCTTCGTCGGATTCCAGCCCAGCTCGGTGCGGGCCTTGGTGGGATCTCCCCAGAGGTTGACCACATCGGTGGGACGGTAGAAGTCGGGGCTCACCTCCACGACCACCTTGCCGGTAGCCTTGTCGATGCCCTTCTCATCCATCTCTTCGCCCTGCCACTCCAGCTCGATGCCTGCAAAGTGGAAAGCGAGAGTTGCGAACTCTCTCACGGAGTGCTGTACGCCGGTAGCGATGACGAAATCTTCCGGCTTGTCATGCTGCAGGATCAGCCACATACACTCTACGTAGTCCTTTGCGTAGCCCCAGTCTCTCAGGGAAGACAGGTTGCCCAGGTAGAGCTTGTCCTGCTTGCCCTGTGCGATGCGGGCTGCTGCCAGGGTGATCTTACGGGTAACGAAGGTCTCGCCTCTGCGCTCGGACTCGTGATTGAAGAGGATACCGGAGCAGCAGAACATGTCATATGCCTCGCGGTACTCTCTGGTGATCCAGTAGCCGTACTGCTTTGCCACCGCGTAAGGGCTGTAGGGATGGAAAGGCGTGTTCTCGTTCTGGGGAACCTCCTCCACCTTGCCGTACAGCTCGGAAGTGGATGCCTGATAGATGCGGCAGGTCTTCTCAAGACCACAGACTCTCACAGCCTCCAGGATGCGGAGGACGCCGGTTGCGTCGATGTCAGCGGTGAACTCGGGGACATCGAAGGATACCTGTACATGGGACTGCGCTGCCAGATTGTAGATCTCATCGGGGCGCACCTCGCTGATGAGCTTCACCAGGCTGATGGAATCGCCCAGATCGCCGAACTTCAGATGGAAGCCCTCGCGGCCCTCCAGGTGTGCGATACGCTCGCGGAAGTCAACGGAGGAACGGCGGATCATACCATAGACCTCATAGCCCTTCTCCAGCAAAAACTCAGACAGATAGGAACCGTCCTGACCGGTGACACCGGTGATCAATGCTCTCTTTGCCATACTCTTTCTCTCTTTCT
>JAILAF010000019.1 GCA_024681775.1 Lachnospiraceae bacterium | reverse complement strand
TCAGATGCATATGGGTCAGGATCTGAACAAGGTCCTGATCAGTGCCGAGGATGAGGCGAAGGCCATGGGGGACGAGTATGTCTCCGTGGAGCACCTCTTCCTCTCCATGCTGCGCTATCCCAGCAGGACCATGAAGGAGTTTTTCCGGGAGTACGCCATCACCAGGGAGCGTTTTCTCCAGGCCCTGTCCACGGTGCGCGGCAATCAGCGGGTAACCAGTGACAATCCCGAGGCCACCTATGACACGCTGGAGAAATACGGCGAGGATCTGGTGGAAAAGGCCAAGGCCCAGAAGATGGATCCCGTCATCGGCAGAGATACGGAGATCCGCAATATCATCCGGATCCTTTCCCGCAAGACGAAGAACAACCCCGTCCTCATCGGCGAGCCCGGCGTGGGCAAGACGGCCGTGGTGGAGGGACTGGCACAGCGTATCGTTCGCGGGGATGTCCCGGAGAACTTGAAGGATAAGTCCATCTTTTCCCTGGATATGGGAGCCCTGGTTGCGGGCGCCAAATACCGGGGGGAATTCGAGGAACGTCTGAAGGCAGTGCTGGAGGATGTGAAGAACAGCGACGGACAGATCATCCTCTTCATCGATGAGCTCCATACCATCGTGGGCGCCGGGAAGACGGACGGCGCGCTGGATGCGGGCAATATGTTAAAGCCCATGCTGGCCAGAGGCGAGCTGCACTGCATCGGTGCCACCACGCTGGACGAGTACAGACAGTATGTGGAGAAGGATGCGGCGTTGGAACGCCGTTTCCAGCCCGTTATGGTGGATGAGCCCACGGTGGAGGATACCATCTCCATTCTCCGTGGCCTGAAGGAGCGGTATGAGGTCTATCACGGTGTGAAGATCATGGACAATGCCCTGGTCAGCGCCGCCGTGCTCTCCGACCGCTATATCTCCGACCGTTTTCTGCCGGATAAGGCCATCGACCTGGTGGATGAAGCCTGCGCTCTGATCAAGACGGAGATGAACTCCATGCCCACCGAGCTGGACGAGCTGAGCCGGAAGATCACCCAGATGGAGATCGAGGAGACCGCACTGAAGAAGGAGGAGGACAAGCTCAGTCAGGAGCGCCTGGAGGAGCTGCGGAAGGATCTGGCGGAGTTGAAGGAACAGTTTGCTTCCAGAAAGGCAAAGTGGGATCTGGAAAAAGCTTCCGCGGACCGCCTGAGCAAGCTGCGTGAAGAGATCGAAGCCGTCGGCAACGAGATCCAGATCGCACAGCGTGACGGTAACCTGGAGAAAGCCGCTGAGCTGAGCTACGGAAAGCTTCCTCAGCTGAAGAAGGAGCTGGAGGAAGAGGAAGCCAAAGCTGCCGCTGCCGAGGACAACGACGACCGCCTGGTGCATGAGAAGGTTTCCGATGAAGAGATCGCGAAGATCATCTCCCGTTGGACCGGTATCCCCGTGGCGAAGTTGACGGAGTCCGAGCGGAGCAAGACCCTGCACCTGGATGAGGAGCTGCACCGCAGAGTCATGGGACAGGATGAAGCCGTGACGAAGGTGACGGAAGCCATCATCCGCTCCAAGGCCGGGATCAAGGATCCGGGGAAGCCCATCGGTTCCTTCCTGTTCCTGGGGCCTACCGGCGTGGGTAAGACGGAGCTGGCCAAGAGTCTGGCAGCTTCCCTCTTCGACGACGAGAACAATATGGTCCGCATCGATATGAGCGAGTATATGGAGAAATTCTCCGTATCCCGCCTCATCGGAGCGCCTCCCGGATATGTGGGATACGAGGAAGGCGGCCAGTTGACGGAGGCAGTGCGCCGCAAGCCTTACAGTGTGGTGCTCTTCGATGAGATCGAGAAGGCCCACCCCGACGTGTTCAATGTCCTGCTGCAGATCCTGGATGACGGTCGTGTCACCGACTCCCAGGGCCGCACCGTGGACTTTAAGAATACCATCCTGATCATGACTTCCAACATCGGTGCCCAGTACCTGCTGGAGGGCATCGGCGAGGACGGTGAGATCGATCCGGCTGCGGCAGATGCCGTGATGAACGACCTCCGTGCCCATTTCCGCCCCGAGTTCCTGAACCGGCTGGATGAGACCATTCTCTTCAAGCCTCTGACGAAGGAGAATCTCTCCGGCATCGTGCAGCTTATCGTGCAGGATCTGAACCGTCGTCTGGACGACAGGGATATCCGGATCGAGCTGACGGATGCCGCAACAGAGCTCATCACCAACGAGGCCTACGATCCCGTCTACGGTGCCCGCCCGCTGAAGCGTTACGTCCAGAAGCATGTGGAGACCCTGTCCGCAAAGCTGATCCTGGAGGACCGGGTATCCGAGGGAGATACCATCCGCATCGATGCAAAAGATGGTATACTGACAGGTGAGGTGGTAAAAAACGGATAACCGTTTTACCTGATGAGGGACGTAGATGAAGCGTATCAGCAACCTGAATTTCATTCGGGGGATCTCGGCGTTATTTGTACTTTTGTTTCACATGCATGTGGTACTGCACATCCACTTCGGCGGACTGTACTTTCTGGTCGTACAGTCCGCCAGCTGGATGACCATATTCTTTCTCCTGTCCGGTTTTGTCCTGCATTACACCTACCGGGAGAAATCCCTTGATTCCAGGGAGGAGCTCTTCACTTACGTGAAAAAGCGGTTCCTGAGCCTCTATCCGCTCTACGTGCTGGTCTGGATCGTTTTTTATTTCTGGGCTTATGAAACGGACGGACTCAAAGAGGATCTGGTAACCTTCCCCGCCCAGCTGACCATGCTCTTCGGCTATCGGAACTATCAATGGCGGATCAACAGCGGCGCATGGTTCATGGGTGCCATCATCCTCTGCTATCTGCTCTATCCGCTGATCCGGATGTATGTCAGACAGCTGAAGAGTCGTGAGGTGCTGGCACTGGCTCTGCTCATGTGGATCTTAAACAGTGCGGCGCCCTTTGTCGGCAGATACTACGGATTCGAGGTGTATAACGAAGCAACCGTCCGCGCTTTTGAATTCATCCTGGGAGTGTGCCTGAGCGAGCTCTACCTGACCCGGGAAAAACGGACGCAGTCCCCCCTGTGGGCATTGCTGTCCGTTCTGGTTTATCTGCTGGGAATGTATCTGATCCGCAGATACGACCTTTTCGGCATTTCCGGGGACCAGTGCAGGATGAACTGGTTTACCACTGTCAGCGCAGCGTTTATCCTGCTCAGCTTTGCGGAATGCGAGAACCGCACCATGATACGGCTGGCGGAAAGCAGACCGATCGCATTGCTGTCGAAATACTCTCTGGAGATCTGGGTTGCCTCCTGGTTTTCCTGCGCTGTCTGTGACCTTTACCTGTGGCCTCATCCTGTTTTTAACAGCAACGGCGTCCGGCTCGCAGCCGCTTTTCTCGTGGAGCTGCTCTTTGTAGTCCTGCTGTCCCTGTACGACCACTACCTCAAAAAGTTCCTGGAGCGCATTGGGATCCGGTATTTCTTCCTTGGCGTGTGCGGCTTCTTCCTTGTGAGCTTTGCCGTGCGGTTCATCTTCCGCATCTGATGTAAGTCCAATTTAACGTTCATGCAAAAAGGCTTCCTCCTTGTCATAAGGAGAAAGCCTTTTTTCGAAAGCTATGAAGAAACAGTGACCTGTCCGATGCTCACATCGGCAGTACCAGTACATTCAGGATCCCCAGGATCAGCAGATGCACGGGATAGAAGCCGTAGAAGAAATACTTAAACTGCCGTCCCCGCTTTCCGTTGTAAAAGAGCAGGATGGCAAAGGGGATAAACACAGTCCAGTAGGATTCCACGCAGAAGAAGAAAAAGAGCGCTCCTACAATGCATTGCAGGATCTGTCTGTCCCGCAGCAGGTACAGTACCAGGATGGCTGCGACACCCATCAGGTTGTAATCCGTCCGGAAGAGCAGGGCAACCGCCATGGTTCCGAAGGTGGAAAGCAGTCGGATCGCAATCCCTTTTCCGGTGTAGCCTCCCGGGGTTTTGGTGACACTTCCGTCAGGATTTACCGTGTTGCTTACCTTCCTGCAGTTCTCATCCGTATATTGCAATCCCCAGACCGCCAGCACGCCCAGGAGCAAAGTCCAGAACACATTCTGGTGGCTCCAGTCCATACAGCTTCCCAGAAATGCCATATCAAAGGGCACCTCGGAGATCAGGGCGAAGATCAGCATGTTCCGGGCGTATTTGAATCTGCTCCTGGTATGGGTCATGCCCTCGATAATGAGGAAACAATAGATTGGAAATGCAATCCGCCCGATATAGCGCATGACATGATCGACGGTCAGGGCGCCTGCCGGAAGCCAGCTTACATTTGCATCGATCCAGCCGAATCTCGGCTCGATGAGAGATGCTGCCACATGATCGATGAGCATGGTAATGACCGCGATGATCTTGATGGCACAGCCCGTCAGTTTTTGCCAGGAGTAGTGCTGATTCTTTGCCAGTAACGCTTCTTTCATGATCTCCCCCCCCACACTCTCTCAGTCTTCGCTCTCGTTTGCCGCATTCACGGTCTCCGAAACCAGTGCTTCCGCAGGTGTCACATCCACAGCTGCATCTTCCGCCGGATCCTCTTCCCGGATCAATCCCTCAATGACCTGCCAGATCTCCTCCCGGCCCGCCTTGGTCTGGGCGGAAAACGGCAGGATCAGTGTATCCTTCTCCGCTTTCAGGGTCTCCCGGATCAGCTTTACCTGCTTCGCAACCTGACTGCGTTTGATCTTGTCCAGCTTCGTTGCGATGATCACGGGCTGATACCCGTTTTTGCAGATCCAGTCATACATGGCCGCATCGTTCTCCGTGGGTGCATGCCGGATGTCCACCAGCAGGAAAACCGCTCGGAGCTGCTTCGACGTCCTCAGGTACCGCTCGATCATCTTCCCCCATTTTTCCCGGGTGTCCTTGCCGGTGGCTGCATATCCGTAGCCGGGGAGATCCACGAAGTAGAGATCAGTATTTACTTTATAAAAATTGATGGTCTGCGTCTTCCCGGGCTGGGAGCTGGTGCGGGCCAGATTCTTCCGATTCAGCAATCCGTTGATCAGAGAGGACTTCCCCACATTACTCCTGCCTGCAAAAGCCACCTCCGGGAGGACATTCTCCGGGAGGAGGCTGGTGATTCCGCAGACCGTTTCCAGTGTTACTTCTTTGATTACCATATCTGTCGCGTACGCTTACGCACCCTGCTTGCGAATGACCTCGGGCTCTGCCCCTTCCTCCACACACTCTTTCGTGACACGGCAGCTGGTGATGGTAGGATCCGAAGGGATCTCAAACATCACATCCATCATAGCCTTCTCCATAATGGAGCGCAGGCCTCTGGCGCCGGTCTTGTGCTCGAAAGCACGGTGAGCAATGGCGGTCACGGCATCATCGTCAAAGGAAAGCTCGACCCCGTCCATATCAAAAAGCTTCTGGTACTGCTTGATGAGCGCGTTTTTGGGCTCGCGCAGGATCCGGATCAGCGCCTCCTCATCCAGTCCCTCCAGGGACACGGTGATGGGCACACGGCCCACAAACTCCGGGATCAGGCCGAACTTGATGAGATCCTGGGTGGTCACCTGTTTTAAGACCTCGCCGATCTCCCGGGTGGACTTTTTCGTGATCTCGGTGTTAAAGCCGATGGCCTTCCGGTCCAGTCTGGTCTCGATGATCTGCTCCAGGCCGTCAAAGGCACCGCCGCAGATGAAGAGGATATTGGTGGTGTCGATCTGGATCAGCTCCTGATGCGGATGCTTTCTGCCGCCCTGGGGAGGCACGCTGGCAATGGTCCCCTCCACGATCTTCAGCAGCGCCTGCTGCACGCCCTCACCGGACACATCTCTGGTGATGGATACGTTCTCGGACTTCTTCGTGATCTTGTCGATCTCGTCGATGTAGACGATGCCGTATTGGGCACGCTCCACATCGTAGTCCGCAGCCTGGATCAGCTTCAGGAGGATATTCTCCACATCCTCGCCCACATAGCCGGCCTCCGTCAGGGTGGTGGCATCGGCGATGGCAAAGGGCACGTTGATGATCTTCGCCAGGGTCTGGGCCAGATAGGTCTTACCGCTACCGGTGGGTCCCACCATGAGGATGTTGCTCTTCTGGAGCTCCACATCGTTCACGGACTTGGGTGCGGTGACGCGCTTGTAATGGTTGTAGACTGCGACGGAGAGGACCTTTTTTGCCTCCTCCTGACCGATGACATAGTCATCCAGCCAGGACATGATCTCCTTGGGTTTTAAGAGGTTGATGTCTTCCTTGATGCGGACCACCTCATCCGATCCCTCACCCAGCTCATCATCCAGGATGTCGGCACAGGTATCGATACACTCATCGCAGATATAGATTCCCGGAGGGCCCGCGATCAGGCGGCGCACCTCGGTGTGGGGCTTTCCGCAGAAGGAACAGCGGATCTTCTCCCCGGCCATCGGTTTCTTAGCCATGATAATTCTCCTTATTTCTTCTCATCTGCGGAAGCATGCAGAGTGATGACCTTATCCACCAGGCCGTACTCCTTTGCTTCCTCGGCAGTGAGCCAGTTGTCGCGCTCGGTATCCTTGCAGACCTCTTCGTAAGGCTTGCCGGTATTCTCGGACATGATACGGTTCAGCTTCTCTCTGGTGCGCAGGATATGCTTTGCAGCAATGTCGATCTCCGTCGCCTGACCCTGGGATCCGCCGGAGGGCTGATGGATCATGATCTCCGCGTTGGGCAGGGCATAGCGCTTGCCCTTGGCACCGCCAGAGAGCAGGAACGCGCCCATGCTGGCAGCCATACCGATGCAGACGGTGGACACATCACACTTGATGTACTGCATGGTGTCGTAGATCGCCATACCTGCGGTGACGCTGCCACCGGGGCTGTTGATGTAGAGGTGGATGTCCTTATCGGGATCCTCGGCCTCCAGGAACAGGAGCTGGGCCACCACGATGCTGGCGGAAGCGTCATTCACTTCCTCCCCCAGGAAAATGATACGATCCTTCAAAAGGCGGGAGTAGATGTCATAGGATCTCTCGCCCTTACTGGTCTGTTCAATGACATAAGGTACTAAACTCATTTTGATATCCTTTCTGATCTTACGATCCGTACTATACAAAAGGGAGCGGAACAGGAAGGTCAAAGCCTTTTCCGTCTCCGCTCCCTATTTTATACCTGTAGCCTGTAAATGGAAAGCAACTGCCGGTTCAATCGCCGAGATTATTTCTCAACGGCATTGTCGGTCAGGAAGTCCATTGCCTTCTTGATGCGGACATCCTCGGAAACCTGCTTGGTTCCGTTCTCACCCAGCATCTCCTTGACCTTGTCCACATCCAGAGCGTAAGCCTCTGCCATGGTCTTGAACTCGGACTCCAGATCCTCGTCGGTCACGGTGATGTTCTCTGCATCCGCAACAGCCTCCAGAACCAGACGGGACTTGATGCGGGACTCCGCCTGAGGCTTCACCTGCTCCATCATCTTCTCAGCGGTCATGCCGGTGTACTTCATGTACATCTCGAAGGACATACCCTGGCTCTGAAGTCTCTGTGCGTACTCGTTCACGATGCTGCGCTGCTCGGTCTCGACCATTGCCTCAGGGATCTCCATGGTGGCATTCTCGATGACCTTATCGATGACTGCATCCTGCTTTGCGCTGTTGGCATCGCTGATCTTAGCGGTCTCCAGCTCTGCGCGGATGCTGTCCTTGTATGCGTCTACGGTGTCGAAGCCCTTGTCGTCCACGAAGTCCTCATCCAGCGCGGGAACCAGCTTCTCCTTGATCTCGTGCACGGTGCACTTGAAGACTGCGGGCTTGCCGGCAAGGCTCTCCTCGTGATAGTCCTCGGGGAAGCTGACATTGACGTCGACTTCCTTCTCCACCTCTGCACCTACCAGAGCCTCCTCAAAGCCGGGGATGAACTGGCCGGAGCCGATGGTCAGCTGATAATTGGTGCCCTTACCGCCCTCGAAAGCCACATCGTCAACGAAGCCTTCGAAATCCAGGACCACCTGGTCGCCGTCCTTGACCGCGCGATCGGTAACGGTCTCATAACGAGCCTGCAGATCCAGCTCCTTCTTGATCTTCTCCTCGACCTCTGCGTCGGTCACAGCGGTATCCTGCTTCTCCACCTCGATGCCCTTGTACTGGCCCAGGGTCACAGGGGGCTTCAGTGCTACCAGAGCGGTAAATACCATGGGCTTACCTGCCTCTGCGGTCACCACCTCGATCTTGGGAGAGGATACGATGTCCTCGCCACACTCGTCGTATGCCTTCTCGTATGCATCGGGGATTGCCTCGTTGACAGCACCCTCCACGAATACATCCTTACCGTACATCTTCTCGATGACGGCGCGGGTAGCCTTACCCTTTCTGAAGCCGGGAATGTTGATCTTTCCTTTTTCCTTGTTATATGCGGTCTGCAATGCCTTCTCGAAATCCTCTGCGGATACCTCGATGGTCAGCTTTGCCATGCTTCCTTCCAGTTTCTCAACCTGTACGCTCATCTGCGTAACCTCCTTCTAAATACTGACAATCTTGCAAATATCGCCACTCATCCATAGTGACAATCGCAGAGTATTTTATCAAATTTCCCAACGGTACGCAAGGAAAACCTGAAAATCTTGCAATTCATCGGAAAACAGTCAGCGTTTAGTCGGAGACATCCACATCCGGAGACACCATCACATGGTAGTCCGGAAAGGCCTGCTGCACCGCTGCGCAGATCTCCGCCAGTCCTTTGTTTGCATCGATATCAAAGCTCAGCACCGCATCAAAACGCATCTCCCGGGTCTCCTGATCCAGGTAAAATCCGTGGAGCTGGATCACGCCCTCCTGCTCCAGCACGATCCTGCGGACATCGTTTTCGATCCGCGCGGCCTCGTCGTCTTTCGTGTTATAGGAATAAACGCCTGCTGCCACCAGCACCACCCCGGTCTCCCGGTGCACCTTGTCGGAGAGCCGTCTGGTGAGCATATCCACCTCCCGCACCGTCATGGTATCGGGGAGCTCCAGATGCACGGATGCATAGTCTCTGTCGGGACCGTAATTGTACATGACCAAGTCGTAGGCGCCCCGCACGTTCGGGTCTTCTGCCAGGAGGCGCTTGATCCGGACCGTGGTCTCCCTGTCCGCCCGGACGCCCAGGATCTCATTGATGGTCTCGATCATCATCTGGATTCCGGACCGGATGATGATCACGGAGATCAGCAGACCCACAAAAGCTTCCAGGGACAGCCCCGTCAGCAGGAAGATAATTGCGGAGAGCAGCACGGAACAGGACAGGATCGCGTCAAAAAGCGCGTCGGATCCGGAGGCTACCAGAGAGCCGGAATGGACCTCCTGGCCCTTTTTCTTCACATAGGTGCCCAGGACGATCTTTACTGCCACAGCCACCGCGATGATCACCAGGGACACCGGTGCAAAATCCGGATCCTCCGGATGGAACAGGAGCTTCACGGACTCCACCCCGGAGGTCAGGCCGGCGTAGAGCACGATCCCTGCCACCAGCATTGCGGTGAGGTATTCGATCCGCCCGTATCCCAGCGGGTGCTTTTTGTCCGGCAGACGCCCCGCCAGCTTCGTTCCCACAATGGTGATGATGGAGGACAGGGCATCCGAGAGATTGTTCACCGCATCCAGCGTCACCGCGATGGAATTGGCCAGGATGCCCACCACCGCTTTAAAAGATGCCAGCAGCACATTGGTCACGATCCCGATGATGCTGGTTTTTACAATGATCCGGTCTCTGTTATTTTCTCTTCCGACGGTTCCTTCTTTTTCCATAACGATCTCCTTACAACATGAAATGATACTGTCACTCCACCATTTTCCATGGTTTCGCGGGATTTTGCAAGCCAAAAGGCAGGCCCGTAACGACCTGCCCTTTCGTACTTCGTTTATTCTTGATAAATTTTCTCTTTATCCTCAGGATTCACTGTCCGCCTTAGCCGCCGGATCATATTCCAGGATATCCCCTGGCTGACAGTTCAGCGCCTCGCAGATGGCTTCCAGTGTGGAAAACCGGACGGCACTGATCTTCCCCGTCTTGATCTTGGAGAGGTTCACATTGGATACGCCCACCCGCTCCGAAAGTTCGTTTAAGCTCATTTTCCGGTCCGCCATAACGCGGTCCAGTCTCAGTATGATCTTACCCATGATCCGCCCTCCTTTACAGTGTCTCGTCCACTTCGGTCTGCAGCGCTGCACCATACTCCAGGATAGCGTAGATGCACCACATCATCAGACCTACCAGAAGGCCGCATCCGACACCCACAAAGAGCGCGCAGACTATGGTAGAGAAGATGAATGCGACACGGACCTGCTTCATGATGTTGTCGGAGAAAGGATTCTCCTCCGCGATCAGGCTCTTCAGGATCTTCTCAAACATGCTTATGATCACGAGGATCAGCACGCTGATGCCTGCGCCCCAGCCGATCATGCAAAGGAAGGGGAATACATAGTTGCCTTTTGCAAAATAAGCTTCATAGTCAATGTCAAAATCGATCAGTCCGCCGTGAACTCCCATCTGATCCACGGTCAGATTCCCGGCTCCGTACTGCTCTGCCATGATCCCGTTCATGTCCGGGACAGCCACCATGGCGATGGCGCCGAGGATGCAGCAGACCATGCCGATCACGGCCACGATCTTCAAAAAAACGAAAAACTTGACAGACTTCTCACAACGGGTCTTGATGACGGTTAACTTGGTTTCCTGTGCACTCATTTCATTTCCTCCTCTTATGCCGGAGCCTTTCGCTGCCGGTTCCTGTGCTGATTTCAGATACTTGGTTTGTAGTGATCAGTGTTACCATTAAATATTTAATGTTTATCGATAAACCAAGTCTAGCAAAGGAAGAAATGATTGTCAACTATTTTTTAATGTTTTTCGTTAAGTTTTTAATCGTTATCAAAAAGAGGCGTGGAGAAGTACCGTTCTGCGGTGCTGATCATTTCCCTGTATTCGTCAGGGTCTTTGCTTTTTCGGATCCGTGCCAGGGCATCCTCCCCGTCCGGATATCGGCTCCCCAGATAAAACCAGAGCTCCTTCATTTTAAACAAAATATCCTTCTCCGCAAAGCCCGCTTCCCGGTAAGCGTCCCACATGGCATCCAGGTAGGTCCGCATCTCCTCACCGGAAGCTGCTTTCCCGCCCCTGATCTCCCGGGCCAGGGCAGGATCCGCCACCAGCCCTCTGCCGATCATGATGCGGCGCACGCCCGGCAGTGCTTCAAGGATACGCGCCGCGTCTTCCGCTGTCCGGATATCCCCGTTGTAGCACACGGGACATGTCAGCTGCGCAGCCATCTCACGGAAAGCCTCCAGGTTCGGAGTGCCCCTGTACAGGTCCGTCCGGACTCTGGGGTGGATGATCACCTCACAAAAAGGAAAGCGCCCCAGCACCTCTCCCAGCGCAGCGCTTTCCGATGCTTCGCTGTATCCGATCCTGGTCTTGACCGAGATCCGGGGCAGGTCCCCCGCTGCAAAGACCTCTTCGAAAAAGGCCTTCAGCCTTTCCGAGTCCGCCAGCATCCCGGAGCCCTTGCCCTTGGTCACCACCGTGGGGGAGGGGCATCCCAGATTCAGGTTCACCTCTTCATAGCCCGCGGATGCGATCTCCCGGGCAGCCCAGATAAAATCCGCCGCGTTTGCCGTCAGCACCTGAGGGATCAGCTGCGGATCGTAGGGGAGATACTCCCGCTCGTCCCGGTGCTTGAAATGATGGTGCTGGTTGGTGGCCAGAAATGGCGTGTAATAGGTATCCGCCCCGCCAAAGACATCCCGGTGCACATGCCGGAAGGCAGCCACCGTAATCCCCTCCAGGGGGGCGTATGAAATGTGCTCGATCAAAATCCGTTTCCTTCCAAAATAACTGTTTCGTCAAACAGCGTAACACGCTCCGTCACGCCGGATTTCTGCTTTTTATTTCTGCGTTCCATAGTCCGCCAGGCGCTTTCCTTCCGGAACCCTCACCACCGGCGCATGGGAACAGCGGGCATTGTACTCCTCTTCCGTTAACTCACCGCTGTTTTGATAGAAATTCACCGCATCCCGGCCCTGGTCCAGATACATGGCCCGGACCCCCTCAGGATTAAAGCCGTAAAGCATCAGGTTAAAACGCTCATCCTCCTGCTGGTCCTTGTTGACGGAATATGTGTTGACCATGTAGGGACAGCAGTCCAGGATCTGCGAGTCAAACACATACCAATAGGTAGACGAATAGGTCATGGAAGGTGCATAGGCCTCCATGATCACACCGTCCGCGTGAAGCTCTGCCCAGCCTCTGTACATGGTTCCGAAGATGTTTTTCGGCTTCCCTGCTTCCAGGGTGTAGATATCTACGATCTCGCTGTAATGGGTAAAAAACAGTTCGTCGATACCGTTGCCATCCATATCCCGGAAATAGTACCGTACATCATCCTCCGTAGCACCCCAGGGCCAGCCCCGCTGCACCAGCTCGGAAAAATACTTCGCATCGTCGGAAAGTTCAAAGGTGTCGGGATGATCCTGTGCGTCCTTGTACCATGCAAGCACATCCTGATAGAGAACCTCGTCCTCCGCCACAGGCCTGCGGATGGTGGAACCTGCCCGGGCCTCCTCCGCCGTCATGGACGCAGTGATAAAGGCCCCGTGGGCATCATATTCCCCGGAGATCATCACCACATCGAACACGCCGCCCCATTTTCCGGCGGATACGTAGATGCAAAATTCAGGGATCCCCTCCGATACCCAGAGACGATAACATGCATTTTCCCCTGCGTTCAGGGTGCACTCATCCAGCGTGTAACCTGTGGTAAAGTCCCATGCGTCCACATCAAAGCTGCCGTAGTCCAGGCGCACATCCATATCATCATAAAGAGGGATCACATAAACGTGAGACTCATAGGTCTGCAGCATGATCACATCCTTGGGCTCTTCCAGGAGTGCCGCGATCTCCTCGGGAGGATCGATGAGAAAGTACGCCAGGGCATTTTCCGGGGCTGCGCTGCGAAATGCCTCCAGATCCTTCTCCGAATGGGTCAGGAGATACAGAGCATAGGCTTCCATGGCATCCTCATTCGGAAGGATCTGAAAAGGCTTGGAGAGACTCGTGATCTGCGGTCCCACCTCTGGCTCGGGTTCCGGTGCAGGTGACGGCTCCTGCGCAGGCGTGGGCACTTCTTCTGCCATCTCATCCGGTGTCTCCCCGGCCACATCAGACTGCAGGGCCGTATCCGCCCCGTCTCCGGGCGCTTCCTGCACCTGACCCTCCGCTTCCTGCGTACTCTCCGCAGCATGACCCGTCGGCGCCAGCGGCGCGGGCTGTTTTCCGCATGCCACCGAAAAAAGTACCATGGCAGCCAGGAGCATCTCCAGTATTAGGCGTATGATTTTCCACATAGTCCCGTCCTTTCTTTGAAGATCCGTCGCATACGGATACTTCTATTATCTTCGTTTCCGGGAGATTTTCAAGGAAGCGCATCGGAAAATCCGTCTGTTGGCATTATGTCATTAGCTTCTCCCCTTGCAATTTGTGTAAAAAAGAGACACAATAAATCCCATGATCACTTCAAGCGGTTTTGAAAGAAAAGAAAACAGGACCTGGTTCGTGAAGGGCATGCGCTACGGCGTTCCCATCGGTGCAGGATATCTCGCCGTCTCCTTCGCGCTGGGCATCATGATCCGGAAGCAGGTGGGCTTCTCCGCATTGGCAGCTGCGCTCACCAGCGCCCTGGCTGTGGCCAGCGCGGGAGAGTATGCGGGCTTTACCGTCATTGCGGCAAACGCTCCTTATGTGGAGATGGTCATCGCCATGCTGGTCATCAATGCCAGATATCTCCTGATGAGCACGGCCCTCTCCCAGAAGCTTCCCGAGAAAATGGCCTTTTTCCACCGCTTTTTCGTGGCCCACTTCGTAACGGACGAGATCTTCGGCGTGGCCAGTTCGGACCTGATCCCGGAGGGCAAGCTGAATCCATTCGTCATCTACGGCATGGGGGCGGTGGCCGTTCCCTGCTGGGCCATCGGCACCGGCATCGGCGTGCTGGCTGGGAATATCCTGCCTGCAGACATCGCCAGGGCCCTCAGTGTCTGCCTCTACGGCATGTTCATCGCCATCATCATTCCGCCCGCCAAGCGGAACAAAGTCATCGCAGCCTTCATTGCCATCGCTTTTCTGTGCAGCTACGGCGCTTCCGTGCTGCCCTATCTGTCCGCCCTCTCCGAGGGCACCCGCATCATCATCCTGACAGTGGCGCTGTCTCTCATCGCAGCGCTCCTTTTCCCGGTGAAGGATGAGGAGGATGCAGCATCTCCCGAAAAGGAGGTGACTGCAAAATGAGCGGAAATCATCTGATCTATGTCCTCCTCATGTTCGGCGTCATCTACGCCATCCGGTTGCTGCCCCTGACCCTGATCCGGGGCAAGGTGCGTAACCGCTTCCTGAAGTCCTTCCTGTACTACGTGCCTTACATCACCCTGGCGGTCATGACCTTCCCGGCCATCATGCAGGCCACGGATAATCCCATCTCCGGTCTGGCAGCCCTGGTGGTATGCATCGTCATGGCGCTCTTTGGTCTGGGGCTTTTCCCCTGTGCCATCGCTGCCAGCGTTATCGTGTATGTGCTGGAGATGTTTCT
>JAILAF010000007.1 GCA_024681775.1 Lachnospiraceae bacterium | reverse complement strand
GATTATGTGGATCCTGCGGCCTTCGGGCAGGTGCTGGACCGGCTGGAGCGTTGCGCCCCCGTAGCCCTTGCCCTCTTTGATTTTGATTTTGTGGACGAGGGAGGAAGGGTCACGAAGCATGTGACGCTGCCGGGGCTTCCGAAGGATGCGGTCTTTTCCTTTGGCGACTATGCGGGAAAGCTTCACGACGGGCCGGACAGATGGGTCTGGATCCACAATGCCATCTACCGCAGGGAGTTTCTGGAGCAGATCCGCTTTGCCTGTCATGAGCACCACTATTACGTGGACATGGAGTATATCACCTATCCCCTGGCTGCTGTGGGGGATGCAGTGTATTTCCCGCTGCGGGCCCGGTTTTACCTGGTGGGGAGAGGGGGCCAGAGTGTGGCCTTAAGCTCCCGGGTGCGGCATTTTGACCAGTACCGTGAGGTGGTGGAGTTTCTGGTGGATTTCGACAAACGCATGAGCGGGAGAGCGCCGGAGCGCGTCTTCACAGCCTCCGTAAATGCCGTAGGTGCCGGTGGTGCAGGCGGGGATGGGCCTTCCTGTGGTGCGGATCCCCGGGGGGAGACCCGGAAGGAGGTCGGCGCCCCGAGCCGGGCGGTGCTGGACTATACCAGGCGCAGGACGGCGGAGTTTGTCACCGGTGTCTACTCCACCCTCTTCGGATTCCCGGACCGGAAGGAAGCGGTGCAGGTCGCAAGGGAGTTTGACGCCTGGCTCCTGCGGGAAGCGCCGGAGATCTATCAGGCGAATGAGAGCGCTGCGGTAAAACTGCTGCGCCTGTCCCGTTTTTCCCTGCTGGGAGCGGGCGCCGCCGCATACCGCATGCGTGACTTCCTGTCTCGGAGGTAAACAATGAACCTGAAGCGCGGATCCCTTCGCTACAACTTCATTATGAACACGCTGCTCCAGGGTTCCGCATGGCTGATCCCCTTCGCCATCCGGCCCTATGTGTCCAGGATCCTTCTGCCGGACGGGATGGGACATGTGGGATTTGCCATCAGCCAGCTGTATTATTTCATCCTCATCGCCACCCTGGGGATCCCCACCTACGGGATCCGGGAGTGCGCCAGAGTCCGGGAGGATCCTGAAACCCTTCGACGCACGGTGCGGGAGATCCTGTGCATCAACCTGGTGATGGGGGCTGTGGCCTACGCCCTGTATTTCGGCTATGTCTTCGGCGTTGCCGGGGCGGAATACCGGACCCTTCTGCTGGTGATCAGCCCTGCCATTTTGCTGAATGTCATCAATGTGGACTGGTTCTACAAGGGACTGGAGGACTTTCGCACCATCGCCTTCCGGAATGTGGTGGTGCGGCTCTGTGCCGCCATCGCCATCCTCCTCATGGTAAAGGGAGCAAACCAGCGTCCGCTCTACGGGTTCCTGAGCATCCTGTCCTCCTACGGGGCAGGGCTGTGGAATCTGCTGGGGGCTACCCGGACCCTGAAGCGGGTGCAGGAGGAAGCTGCGGCGCGGGAAGCGGCGGCTGCGGAAAAAGGCTCCGTGCAGAAGGCCAGCGCCTCCCAGGAAAAACGGGCCGCGGCCAGGAAGCGGAAGGCACAGGAAGCGGGCGTAAAGCGGCACCTCCGCCCCATCCTGGTCTTTCTGGGTATGAGCATTGCCACCGCCATCTATACGCAGCTGGATGTGGTGATGCTGGGCTTTTTGCAAAATGACATCGTCGTCGGGATCTACGATGCCGCCGCTGCGGTGAAGGTCCTGCTGGTGGCTGCGGTCACGGCACTGGGAGCGGTGCTCCTGCCCCGGGTGAGCGCCCTGCTTTCCAAGGGACAGCGCAGCGAATTCCTGCGGCTGAGCCGCAAGGCGATCCTGTATGTGGCAGCTTTCGGACTGGTGCTCATGGCGGGGACCATCCTGTGCCGGAACGGCATCATCCTGGTGATGTCCGGACGGGATTTTGCGGCAGCGGGAGAAGTGCTGCTGCTCCTGGCCATGACCATTCCCCTCATCGGTTATACCAACATCGTGGGAATGCAGATGCTGGTGCCGCTGGGAAGGGAAAAAGCAGTGCTGGCTTCGGAGATCGCAGGGGCGGTGACGGATTTTGTGCTGAACCTGATCCTGATCCCGGGATACGGCGCTGCGGGCGCGGCCCTGGCCACGGTCCTTGCGGAATGCGTGGTGGCGCTGTGGCAGACCTTCTGCTGCAGAGGAGAGCTGAAGGAAGCCTTCGCAGCGGGGAAATCCGCATAAATCAAAAAAAGCACTAAAAAAGCATGCACCGTGGAAGGTGCATGCCGGAGGAAGCAAATGCGGGAGCGGCTCCCCGGGAAGGGCTTTGCGGGGAATGCCTCGAGGAAAGTAACCGGGAGCGGTTACTTCCTGCGCTCCGTAGGATTGGAATGTCGGTCTGTGGGAGCTTCCGGATCCTCGTGCCCGGTGGTGGCGGACCGGATCATGTCCCGGATGAGGTGATAGATCTCCCGGAGCAGGGCAAAGAGCAGGAACATTAGGAGAAATCCGCCGATGCCCGCCACGATGTCTGCAAACTCCATGGAGCCTGTGCCCGTGGCGCCCTGACCGATCTCGATGGCAAAGGTGAGTCCCAGGATCAGGGTGAAGACATAGAGCCAGGCGATGACCATGGTGTGTCCCTTTTTGGCCAGGTATTTGAAGAGGGGATAGAAGACGAAGATCCCGATCATCCCCAGGATACCGATGACCAGAAAATGCAGTTGTTTGTCGGAAAAATGGGCCTCGTAGGAGTCGTTTAAGTGCAGCAGACGGCTGTGCCAGAGACCGATGTATTCCACGAGTTTTGTAAGCAGTCTTTTCATACGGGCATTATAGTCCCCCGGAAGGATAATCGTCAAATTGAGAGATACGGAGAAGCAAAAACTGAATAGGTTCTGCGCGGTTACGGCGATCATTTTGACGCTTGCGTCGTTTTTGCTTATCCGCGCAAAATATCCCTTCGTGCCGGAAGCCAACGACGATGCGGTGATCCGGTCCATCCTCTCGGGAAATTACACCGGGATGCCGGATGCCCATGCGATCTACCCGGAGTATCCGCTGGCGCTCATGATCTCGGGACTGTATCACATCTTCCCGAAGGCGGACTGTTACAGTGTGGTCATGGTGGGATTTTTCTTTCTGGCGCTCTTCGAGATCCTGCGGTCCGGCGGCCTCCTGGGAATGCATATTTTCCCCGGAAAAAATGCGGCGGACACGTGGGTGAGCCTGCGGGCGAAGCTCCTGGGCATGGCAGTGGGAATGCTCCCCGGCGTGGGAATCTTCCTGGCGGTCTTCCCCCATGCGGCAGTGTTGCATTATACCTTTACCTCCGGGATGCTGGGGGCGGCTGCCATTCTGGCCCTCTGCGCGGGGGATCGTCCCGATGAAGCGGGAATGAAGGGAGCGCTGCTTTGGATCGGCTGCTTTAACCTCCGTTCCGAGATGGGATATCTGCTCCTGCCCTTCCTGCTCCTTACCGTGCTTTGCAATTTCCTCCGTTACCGCAAGAAGGGATGGCTCTTCTCCCTTCCCATGATCCTGCTCTTTTTCCTCTTTACACTGACGGCTGAATCCATCGGATATCATGGCGAGAGCTGGAAGATGTTCCAGAGGTACAATGATGTGCGGTCGGAACTCTATGATTATGCAGTGATCCCGCCCTACGAGGAGGCGGAGGCGCTCTACGACGAAGCCGGGATCAGCCCCGAGGAAGTGGCCATCTTCCGGGATTACAATGTGGCGCTGCTGCGGGTGGATCCTTCCCAGGAGAGTCTGGGGGGCTTCGATGCGGATGATGTGGAATACATGCGGGCCAGAACGGAGCTTACGGAGAAGGTGCTGCAGGTGGCAAGAACTGCGGAGGCGCTGCGGGAGAAGCCGGACTTCGGGGAAGAGCTGGACCTGTATCTCTACGAGCTGCGGTATCTGGGGAAGCCGCTGGACTATCAGTATCCCAGCTCCTATGCGCCCTACAATCTGATGGCGGGGGTTCTGTATCTGCTCCTGCTGGCGCTTTTTGTGACGAATCCGTCATTTTTGACTGCCTTTGAGGGCGTTTCTCTCTTCCTCGGAAGGACGTTTTTGTGGCTCTATCTCTATCTCGGGGACAGGACGCCGGTGCGCGTGATGCTGCCGCTGTATGTGGGAGAACTGGTGGTGCTGGTGGCCTTTGTGCTGCAGGAAAGCGCCATTGTCTTCTCAGCGGGCGAAGCGAAGAGCGGGACGCCCGTCCGGGTGTCCGCACTGACCATCGAATCCGAGACGGTGAAGGCGCCGAGAGCCGCGAAGCTGTCGGCGGTGCTGAAGCGTCTGGACGCTTTCGGCAGCAGGCTGGTGGCGCGGGAGGAGCACTTAAGCGACCGTGGGAAAAAGGTGCGTGGCTTCCTGCAGACAGGGGGTATCCTGCTTTTTGTGATCGCTGCGCTGTACTATCTGCCCTCCCAGGCGGAGAATCTGCAAAAGGAGTATGCGCTCCGGGAGCGGACCAACGAATCCTTTGAAGCGGCCCTGGATCAGATCCGTTCGGATCCCGGCACCCTGTATTTTGCGGACATCTATACGGTGGTTTCTTACACCGAGCGGTGCTTTGAAAAGGGCGTTCCCGGCAATGCGCTGCTGCTGGGCGGATGGACGGAGCCCGGCGGACTCTATGCCGGCAGACTGGGTGGCAGAGATGCCATGACCCGGATCCTGGAGGGTGCTCCCCTCATCATCGATTCGGAGGAGCGGCTGGAGCACATGACGGAATATTTTGCTTTCTGCGGGTACGATGGCGTGGAATGGGAGGAAATCTCCCCCGGCATCTACCGGGTGCGGGAGCCGCTGGAGCGGTAGTCCGCGGGTCCCTAAGAAGCCGGAGAAAGAATGCCTGGTGGAGGAAGCCGGACATAAAGAAACGGTTCGAAAGACGGTTCAAAGAGATACAGAGCAGAGACAGAAAGAAGAGATCGGAGACAGACATGTTGGAAAAGATGAAAGCCCGGATCACCGGACTGCTGGCGGACAAAAAAACAAGGAATGCGCTGCTGTTTCCCGGAGCTGCACTGCTGCTCCTGGTGGTGATGAGCGCGCTCTTTATGGAACACTGGATGGAGTCGGATTTTGCCGCGGAGATGATCTTCTCCAGGCTCATGTCCGAGACCGGTCATTATATCGCAACCCCCGACTGGTACTATTCCACGGAGTATCGGCTGTTCTACACCCAGCTCATCATGGTGCCTCTCTTTAAGATCCTGAAGAGCTGGACCGCCATCCGTGTCATCACCAATATCGTTTTCTACGGGATATTGCTGTCCTCCTACGCCTTTATGGTGGGGCCCCTGAAGGCGGGAAAGGAGCGGAAGATCCTCTTTGCGGTACTGCTGCTGATCCCCTTCTCCGAGACCATGGCGCAGCATATGCAGTTTGGCAACACTTACATCGCCCATGTGATCCTCATGTTCTGGAACATCGGTCTGGTGCTGCGGCTGGCTTTCGAGCAGGACCGGCTGAAGCTGCAAAATCAAGAGACAGAGAACCCTCGCCGCTATGCCGATGTGTATGTGGAAGAGGATGAAACGGACCGGGAGGCGAAGAAAGAGGAGCCTGCGAAAAAGGTATCAGTGAAGGATGCGCTCCCCGCAGGGAGCGGCCGGCAGATCTGGTATCTCTGTGCTCTGACCACCCTGGCACTGGTGTGTGGTGCCTCCGGCGTGCGGTACTTCCTCTCTGTGTATGCACCCCTGCTGGTTACCGGCCTGTGGCTCATTTTCCGCGGGGAGCATTTCCGCGCCCTGCTGGGCAGTGAGGAAAAGCCTTCCCTCCGCGGTCTGTTCCGCGACCTTCGGGAGGTATACCTGTGCCGGGAGGCAGGGATCTTCCGCAACTCCCTGGGAGCCTCTGCCATCGCCTTCATCGGATATCTGTTCAATGTGACCTATATCCGAAGCCACTTTATCTTTACCACCTACGAGGATCTGAACTTCATCCGTGTCATCAACGGAGAGCTCTTCCGCCGGATCGAGAATTCCATCGGAAGCTTCCTGGAACTCATGGGATACATTCCCGACCGGGGGGTTCTGAGCCTCCGGGGATTCATCACCATGCTTGCCTTCGTCATGATCGTGGTGGGGATCGTGATCATCGTATC
>JAILAF010000097.1 GCA_024681775.1 Lachnospiraceae bacterium | reverse complement strand
TGAACGCGAGTTCACATTTTCGTAATGGGGCCTGGCCCCTGTACTTACACTAGCAGAACGCCGAGGACGTCCTTGGAGAGGGAGGAGATGAGCTCCATCTCGGACTGGATCTCGGTGCGGCGGGAGGCGCCCAGCTTCTCCACGATGAGGATGTGGTCAGCGGAGGTAACAGCCTCCATGGCGGGGGCATCCAGCAGGGGATTCCCGGCGCAGACGAGGTTCCGTGCGCCCTTCCCTTTGAAAGCCTCGCAGACTGCCTTCAGGACTTCGTCGGAGATGGTACCGACCAGGGCGATGCTCTCACCCGGCCCTGTCACCATGGCGGACATCTTCGCCACCATCAGCTCTGAGATCTGCTCCTTCGTCCGCGCCGTGAGCTCTCCGTGCTCCATATGGCGGATCCGGGCATCGATGCGACCCTTCGGCTTTTCATCCTTATAGACCCGGCCCAGGATGGGCAGGCCGTAAGCGCTGCGCAGCTCCTCCTCGGTCTTTACCGAGCCGCCCAGCACATACACCACTGCGTACCAGAAGCAGACGAGGAAGATTCCGCCCACAAATCCCACAATGGCATACTTGATCACACCGGAGACATTGAAGGTGACGATGGGGCTCTCCTTCTTCAGGTTGATGAGTTCTTCCTGGTTCTCTAAGAGCTGCTGATTCAGATTCAGATATGCATCCGTATAGGCTTCCTGTGTCGTCCGGACCTTGATGGAGGCGGAGGAATTCGCATCGTCGTAGTTGATATGCTCGTTCCTCTCGGTGATGGCCTTGATGTCATGCTCGTGGATCTCCCGGGTGATGGTATCCGAGGTGGAGAGCATCTTCCCGGAGATGACGGAAAGGAGTTCCTTCGCCTTGGCCTCGGTGGCCCCCACGGCCTCGATGGTGATCATATCCGCATCGTAGTTAACGGAGAAACGAAACATCTCCTGACATAGCGGTCATCGGAGTCCATCCCCAGAAGGGACCGGATCTGATCATAGAGGGCATTGTCCACCACCATGCGGGAGTAGGCTGCCAGGACGGAGTCCGTATAGTTGATGTCCTGGATCCCCAGCTCCGGATTGATCTGATAGTTCGTCGTTACATAGTATGTCGCTGTGGCCCAGTAGTAATCATACGGATCCAGATTCATCAGCGTGGAGTTCGTCTGATACTCCGCAATCTGATCCCGCTTTTCCTCAGTGCGGGAGATGGTCTCCTCCAGCTTGGCTTTGTTCTGTTCATACTCCCAGAGTTCGAAGCTGTTCTCCAGCTTCTCCTGTTCGTCCAGCATCTGGCTTTTGTAGGAATTGTAAGCACGAAGGAGCCGGAAACCGCCCATGAGGACAGCCAGAACGGCGGCTCAAACAAGAGCCCGGCGCCAGTGCTTCACCACAGTGACGAACAGATCACGGAGATCGATCTCCATTTCTTCTTCCCGATTCAACTGAACCTGCATAATACATACTCCTTTTGATGACTTTCTCCTTGGACGGTACCCGCCCGCCCTTATGCGATGTGTCCCTTGGCGGAGATGACGGCGATGACATCATCCACATATTTCTCACAGATCTCGTCAGTGGACGCTTCCACCATGACGCGGATGACAGGCTCGGTGCCGGACTCCCTCACCAGGATGCGGCCGGTGTCTCCCAGCTCTGCTGCCACCTTCGCCACAGCCGCCTTCACATCGGGGTCATTCTGGGCATCGGGCTTACTCTTTACCCGGACGTTCTTTAACACCTGGGGGTAGAACACCACGGGAGCTGCCAGCTCGCTCATGGGCTTTTCCTTCGCCAGCATGACTTCCATAAGTTTCAGGGCCGTCACCAGGCCATCACCTGTGGTCTCGTACTTGGAGAAGATGATATGTCCCGACTGCTCGCCGCCGATGCGGTTCCCGGTCTGGACCATGTTCTCGTAGACATACTTATCTCCCACCTTGGTCTGGTCGTACTCGATGCCCACCTTATCCAGAGCCTTGTATAGGCCGAAGTTGCTCATGACGGTGGTGACCACCTTGTTGTTCAGGAGCTTTCCTCTCTCCTTCATGTAGAGTCCGTAGATGTAGAGGATGTGATCTCCGGTGATGAGGCCGCCCTTTTCATCCACTGCCAGGCACCTGTCGGCGTCTCCGTCAAAGGCAAAGCCCACATCCAGGCCGTTCTCCACCACAAACTTCTGGAGATGCTCGATGTGGGTGGAGCCGCAGTCGGTGTTGATGTTATACCCATCGGGGGCATCATTCATCACATAGGTCTTGGCACCCAGGGCATCAAAGACCCCCTTTGCGATCTGCCAGGAAGCGCCGTTGGCCACATCCAGGCCCACCTTTTTGTCCTTAAAGCCGTACTTGCTTAAGGAGATCAGATGCCCGATGTAGCGGTTTCGGCCCGCCACATAGTCCACGGTGCGGCCGATGCCGTCCCGGTGTGCCACGGGGACTTCGCACTTTCCGTCGATATAATCCTCGATCCCCAGTATGGTCTCTTCGTCCATCTTCTCCCCCTGACCATTAAAGAGCTTGATGCCATTGTCGTAGAAGGGGTTGTGGGATGCGGAGATCATGATCCCGCAGTCAAACTCATCCACCCGGGTGATATAGGCCACGGAAGGAGTGGTGGTGACATGCATGATGTAAGCATCCGCACCGGAGGCCATCAGGCCTGTGCAAAGGGCGTACTCAAACATATAGGAGGAGCGGCGGGTGTCCTTCCCAATCACAATGCGGGCCTTTCGGCCCTGCTTTGCGCCATAGTACCAGCCCAGGTACCGGCCGATCTGGATGGCATGCTCAAAGGTCAGATTCTCATTGGCCTCCCCGCGGAAGCCGTCGGTTCCGAAATATTTCCCCATTTATCTCTCCTCCTTGTGGATGATCTCACCGTTATTTTTGTAGATGCTGTTTTCAGGAACAACACCGCGCACGCAGGAGGTAGGATAAACATTGGAGTTACGTCCGATGACGGTTCCCGGATTGCAGACGGAGTTGCAGCCCACTTCCACATGGTCTCCAAGCATGGCGCCGAACTTCTTTAAGCCCGTTTCCACCTGCTCGGTGCCGTTGTGGACGATGACCAGCTTTTTATCGGATTTTACATTGGAGGTAATGCTGCCGGCACCCATGTGGGAATAGTACCCCAGAATGCTGTCCCCCACGTAGTTGTAGTGCGGGGTCTGCACATGGTCGAAGAGGATGACGTTCTTCAGCTCCACGGAGTTCCCCACCACGCAGTCCGCTCCCACCAGAGCCGATCCCCGGATGAAGGCACAGTGCCGCACCTCGGTGTTCGGACCGATGATGCAGGGTGCCCCCAGGTAGGCGGAAGGGAAGACCTTTGCGGTCTTATGCACCCAGACCTGGGGCTCCCTCTCCTCATACTCCGCAGGGTCCAGAGTCTCCCCCAGAGCGATGATCATGTCCTTGATCCCTTTCAGAGCCTCCCAGGGGTAGGTAAACTGCGACAGGTAGTCCGCCGCCAGGGTATGATCCAGATCATACAAATCTTTGATGGTGTACATTACAGGCGCTCTCCTTTCTCGATGTCCAGGAAGTACTTGTAGGTACCCACCGTCAGTTCATCGCAGGCGGCCTCATCACAGGCTATGATGGCGCCATTGTGCATCTGCAGGGCAGAGCAGGTCCATTTCTGACTCACACTCCCCTCGACAGTCGCTGCCAAAGCTCTGGCCTTGTTGTGCCCGTTGATGAGGATCAGCACCTCTTTGGAATCTGTCACGGTACCGACGCCCACGGACAGGGCCTGTGCCGGAACCGCCTCGGGGTCATTCCCGAAGAAGCGGGAGTTTACGATACGGGTATCGGTGGTAAGAGTCCTCACACCGGTACGGGATGCCAGACTGGTGAAGGGCTCGTTAAAGGCGATGTGTCCATCCACACCGATGCCGCCCATAAAGAGATCGATGCCGCCGTAGGATGCGATCTTCGCCTCATACCGGGCGCACTCCCCTTCCGGGTCATCCGTCATGCCGTTTAGGATGTTGATGTTCTCCGGTTTCATATCCACCAGGTGATTGAAGAAATTATCATGCATGAAATACCAGTAAGACTGGTCATGCTCTCTGGGAAGGCCCAGGTACTCGTCCATGTTAAAGGTCACCACGTTTGCGAAAGAGACCTCTCCCGCTTTGTTCATCCGAACCAGCTCCTTGTACACCCCGATGGGGGAGGATCCGGTGGGGAGGCCCAGCACAAAGGGGCGATCTTCTTTGTGCCCGTTTATCTTCGCGGCGATGTAGGATGCCGCCCATTTACACATCTTCTCATAAGATTCCTGAATGACTACTCTCATGTAACAAACTCTCCTTTGTAAACCAAATGAGGGGACTTTCACCCCCTCTGCAGTATCTGTTTCTAGCCAATGATGAGAGAACCTCTGTTACGGTATCAATTCCGCTTTTTGCTTTCTCACTAACGACCGATCCACCCGATCAGCCGGGGCAGCATCCGCCGAATCCTTCGATCGCTGCCCACCTCGTCACCCTTCCGGGCCCGGCGCTAACCTCTGCCCGTCCCTCCAAACACGGCAAAAGTTTTACCCAAAAAGTATATCATATTCTGTCAATTGTGGCGAAATGGTTACATCCCGTCACGCCTACTCTGCGTGTCTCCCAAAATCCTCTGTGCATAAGAGCAGGTGGCCGACACCTCGACACCACGCCGCTCCGCCGCCTCCAGGACGGCATAGACCAGGCGTTTCGCGATCCCTCGCCCCTCGTACTCCGGACGCACACCGGTATGGGCGATGGTCCAGTGGCCATCCATCACCTGATACTCGCACTCTCCCACCTGCGTCTCGCCCTCGTATGACGCGCTGCGGTTCCGATCCTCCTCAAATCTCACATCTATCCCGAATCGATATGCCACACCCAGCGCGCCTGACGGGCACTGCTCAATGGCCTGCCAGACCTCCGGATTCTCCGCATGCCCCAACTGAATCCAAGGACGCCTTGAAGGGTCAAAGGTCTTCGGACTGCCCGTCACACAACGCTTTGCGTGGAAGCATTTCTCGGAGTTCCAGAAGACTACGATATCTTCATTTTCGTATGTTCTATGCACGTTCATTCACCATCAGCCACAATCTAAATGCCATTGTATATGAGTGATACGACTTGCCTCAATGCTTTCCTTTGTCATACGTGGCCCCTTACCTCCCGCCTTCATCTGCGATCTTTAACTGTTCGCTGATCCGCTGTGCCCGATGTTTAACGTATGCGGCGTCCATACCAAACGCATTCAGTATCGTTTTCTGCGTCTTCGTTACCGCATGATCGAGCCGGTACACCTGATCATGGCCACGTATC
>JAILAF010000088.1 GCA_024681775.1 Lachnospiraceae bacterium | reverse complement strand
CAAGGGTTACGCCGACTTTAAGCAGATCACTGTCCTCTACCAGAACGACGAATACGCCATCGTCAAATCCAACACCGAGTACGGCTTGCGCGTCTACGACTTCATCGCCCTGGATGCAGCCTCGGTGGGAGATGATGACTTTATTAACTAATAATCTTTGTTAATTTCAAATGCCCCTAAAGTTCACTTAGTAACAAGTCATGATAATTTTCTGAGTTCAGCGGCTGAATGGCATAGATTCGTGTGAGGACTATATTTTTCCGTCGGTGCTTAACGAACAAGAGCCTATGCTCGCAGTGAGTTTAGCATCCGCTACGTGAAAAATCGTAAGCGAAAGCGTGTCCGAACACGAATACTATGACACGAAGCCGCGTGACTCAGTTTCCATTCTTACCTCAATTATCTTGCACATAATCCCTCCCTTTTGCTATAATTTTCAAAGGGTATATGTGTTTTCAACAAGGGGTATGCACATGACGGATCATCTGTTTGAGCAAATCGTAAATACATCGCAGGATTGCGTATTCTGGAAGGATCGAGAACGCCGTTTTGTCGGCGCGAATCGGTCTTTTCTCGATTTTTACGGATTCACCTCCATCGACGAGATCAAAGGCAAAACCGATGAAGACATAGGCTGGCACAGTAATCCGGAACCCTTTAAACAGGACGAACTCCGCGTCCTGGCGGGTGAAAGCACCTACAAAGTCCTGGGAAGATGCATGAAAGGCGACCAGGAGAGAGACATCATCGCCTCCAAGCGTCCCCTCTATGACGAGGAAGGCAAGATCATCGGTCTCGTAGGCAGCTTTTCTGACGTGACCGATGTCCTCCGTTACCAGAACAATGCAACCGCCTCCCAACAGCTCTACACCTGGGATTCCCTCAGAGTTTATCCCTACTTCGACCAGATCCTCGACCATATCCCCCTAACCGATATCCTCGATCCCCTGACCGGCATCGTGAACCGCAGATACATCCTGGATCTCGTCCATAGGCTCATCGCAGATAAGAAGCCTTTTTGCTTCGCCATTCTGGATATCGATAATTTCAAGACCATCAATGACAACTACGGACACCAGGTGGGAGATGAAGTCCTCATGGACGTCTCCGAAGCCCTGGTCCGCTATGTGGGCAAGGACGGCCTCATCGGCAGATTCGGCGGTGACGAGCTTTTGATGCTCTATTTCGGCGCATCCGATGTCACCGGCAGAAAAGAAGTCCTCAAGGCCATGTATGACTCCAGAGAGGTGGTCAGACGTACCCTGATTCTGGAAGACTGCAGACCATTCCTCACCGCCACCACCGGTTGTGCTTCTTATCCGGAGGATGCCACCTCCTTTGACGAGCTCTTCGGCCTCATCGATAAGACCCTCTATGTGGGTAAGAACAAGGGCCGTAACTGCTATGTGGTCTACGAAAAAGAGCTCCATAAAGACCTGGATCTCAAACAGATCGTTAAGAAAAACCTGCCCTTTAACATTCTGAAGATCCATTCTCTTTTTGATACCGATGATCCCATGCCCAAGCGGGTCAATTCCGTTTTGCCCCTGCTGGAGATGCAGTACCGTATCGCCTCCGTCTATATCGTGACCGGAGACAAAATGGTCATGGCCGGAGACTGGGTCAATGAGATGGCCACCGACATCAAACTGCCGCCGGAGATCCAGGCATCCGGTATGGCGGAGCTCCCGTATCTGATGGAAAACTGCCCGCTGTTTTTCGAAACCATCGCCACCAAGAACCAGCATACTGCCATCGTTTCCAGGATCCCGCCCGAGAGCGGAGATGACTGCTACCTCGTCTTTACCGACAGAAGAGAGCGGAGGATCTGGCAGGAGAGCGAAACCGTTATTTTGCTGCTGCTGGCAGACCTCATTGCAGGCTGCATGGGAAAGGGCAGTGCACTTGACACAGAGCTCACAAACGCAGATAATATAGAAGGTTGTGAGTACTTGAAATCAAATAAGTCGTGAGGAAAATATGAGTACGATTGACAAGTTTATCAATTTCATGCGGGTGAACAATGAGGAGGATGAGCAGGAAGACGGATACGCCGATGAATATGCCACCGACGATTATCCCGAAGAAGCTCCCGCAGTCCCCAGAGAGGATCCTTACAGCGATCCCGAGGACCGTTCTCCCAGAAAAGTCACCAAAGCCACCCCTTTCCGTTCCAGGAAAGCAACAAAGGAGACCAATATGAGCAACGCAAGCAACATGGAGGTATTTGTACTTAAGCCCAATGTACTGGATGATGCAGCCCAGGCTGTGGATGCCCTGCTGGATGGCAGAAGTGTGGTTCTGAACCTGGACAACCTGGTGACCAATCAGGAGAATTCCGCATACGCACAACGGATCTTTGACTATGTAAAGGGCGCTACCTACGCATTGAACGGAAGGATGGAAGCCATCTCCAAGTTTGTCTTCATCATCACTCCCGAGACCACCAACATCTCCGGTGATATCGATCCTTCCTCTTCCGAGGATTCCGCGATCCCTTCCTCGGGCAATCTGTTCTAAGCGAAATTGCTTTGTGCAGCCCTTCCCGCTCATCCGGGAAGGGCTGTATTTATGAGCCGAAATAAAAGCTACGGCTAATACCATGAATCAGGAGTAAACCATGTCTCAACGTTTGACCATAGACTATCAGGGTGCACCCTGCTATGACATCCTCTTTACCGATTCCTTCGACGCACTGCCGGGTGAACTCGAGCGCCTGGGCCTTGCCGGGAAGAAGGCCTGCATCGTAACTGACAGCAATGTCGGTCCTCTGTATCTGGATGCGGTAAAAAGTGCTGTAGAAAGTGTCTGCGAGGTCACTTCCTTCGAAATCCCCGCAGGAGAAGAGCACAAGAATCTGGACGAGATCCGCAGGCTCTACGCCCACCTCATCGAGTCCCATCTGGACCGGAAGAGCTTCCTCATCGCTCTGGGCGGCGGCGTCATCGGCGATATGACCGGTTTTGCGGCAGCCACCTATCTGCGGGGGATCGATTATATCCAGATTCCCACCACCCTTCTTTCCCTGACGGACAGCTCCATCGGTGGCAAGACCGGCGTGGATTTTGACGGATACAAAAATATGGTGGGTGCCTTCAAAATGCCCCGCCTGGTCTATTCCAACCTGAGCGCCCTAAAGACACTGGATGGAAAGCAGTATGCCTCCGGCTTTGCCGAAGTCATGAAGCACGGTCTCATCCGGGATGAGGATTTTTACGTGTGGCTCATCGACCACATCTACGAGATCGGCGACCGGGATATGGAGACTCTTCAGGAGCTTCTGCTGCGGAGCTGTTCCGTGAAAAAGAATGTGGTGGAATCGGACCCTCTGGAAAAAGGGGAAAGAGCGATCTTAAACTTCGGACACACTCTGGGACATGCCATCGAAAAGTATAAGAATTTCGAACTGCTGCACGGGGAATGTGTCGCCCTGGGATGCGTAGCCGCCTCCTTTATCTCCTGGAAGCGGGAGATGATCTCCAAAGAGGATTACTATGAGATCCGTGACATGTTCGTGCCTTTCGGACTCCCCATCTCCACTACGGAGCTGGAAAATGAGCAGATCATTGCGCTCACTGCCTCTGATAAAAAAGTCGGGGAAGGGACCCTCCGTTTTATTCTCCTGAATGGCATCGGAAACGCCGTCATCGTAAATGATGTGACGGCAGAAGAGATGTCCGAAGCGCTGGACGAGATCAACTTCGACAAAAAGGATTATTGATTTATGAAGAACAAACATTACAAAAAGCCGGTCATGTATGTGGTGGACCTGATCCTTCTGGGGCTGCTCATCTTCCTGGACCAGTGGTTCAAGCAGCTGGCCGTAACAAAACTTCAGGGAAAGGAGGCCTACTCCCTGATCGAAGGCGCGTTGGAGCTGGACTATCTGGAAAACAGAGGGTCCGCTTTCGGCATGCTCCAGAACCAGAAAGTACTGATCCTCTTTGTCAGCGTTATCTTCATGGCAGTGATCCTCTTTATGCTCATCAAGCTGCCGGATCATAACAAGTTTATCCCCTCCCATGTGTTTTTCTCCATGATCATCGCCGGGGGCGTTGGCAATATGATCGACCGGATCCGCTTTGATTACGTGATCGATTACATTTCCTTTATTCTGATCCATTACCCGATCTTTAACTTTGCCGACATTTGTGTCGTTTTAGGCGTCATCGGACTCGTCATTCTGTTCCTTTTCGTCTACAAGGAAAAGGACCTGGAATTCCTGAACTTCAAGCACACCAAGTACCGGGAGATCGATTCATGATCCGCCTGGATCTCCAATTGCCGGAGGATTACGAGGGTGAGCGGCTGGATAAGCTGCTTCCGCTTTTGGTTGGAGATTATTCCCGCACCTTTTTCCAGAATCTCATCAAGGACGGTGCCGTGGAGGTCTCCGGAAAAGTCATTACCAAGCCCTCCTTTGAACCGGGGGAAGACGATACCATCGCCGTGAACCTCCCGGAACTGAAGGAGACGGAGATCCTGCCGGAAAATATACCTCTGGACATCCTCTATGAAGACGACGATCTGCTGGTGGTAAATAAACCCAAGGGCATGGTGGTGCATCCGGCCCACGGGCATGAGAGCGGCACCCTGGTCAATGCCCTTCTGTACCACTGCAAGGGGAGCCTTTCGGGGATCAACGGCGTCATGCGCCCGGGCATCGTCCACCGCATCGACAAGGACACCTCCGGGTCTCTCATCGTGTGCAAAAATGATTTTGCCCACAACGCCATTGCGGAACAATTGCGTGTCCACAGCGCAGAGCGGCTCTACCGGGCCATCTGCTGGGGGCATTTCCCGGAGCGGGAAGGCACTGTTACGGGCCATATCGGAAGAGACTCCATCGACCGGAAAAAAATGGCCGTGGTTTCCCCCGGTACCACAGGTGCGAGACATGCCGTCACCCACTACGAAGTGGTGAAAGAATATAAGGACTTTTCCCAGGTGGTCTGCAGGCTGGAAACCGGCAGGACCCATCAGATCCGCGTCCACATGACTCACATCGGGCATCCGCTTCTGGGTGATGAAATCTACGGCACCCGCAAGAGCCCTTACCACCTTCAGGGCCAGTGCCTCCATGCGGAAGTCATCGGATTTGTCCACCCCAGGACCGGGGAATTTCTGCGTTTTACGGCGCCTCTACCCGATTATTTTTCCCATCTGCTGGAGATCCTGCCGAGATAACCCATCCGAAAATGTGTCAATCTGCCTTACTTCTTACGGCACTTAATTTTCTTTGGTGTAAATTTACAGAAAACTTGCACGATTTGATGAAAAATTGTATAATTTTCATAAGAAGTCCCA
>JAILAF010000072.1 GCA_024681775.1 Lachnospiraceae bacterium | reverse complement strand
CTTCGCGCTGCGGCCGTTCAGCTCGCCGATGTAATAGTCCGCCCGATTGGTCTTGGAGGCGACGAGACGCACATTCTCCATGGGGACGTAGATGTTTTCCTTGTAGGTCTTTACTTTTCCGGTCTCATTCCGAATGATGGCGTAGGCCATGGCATCGGGATAGACCTGCCCGTTGCAGGACACCTTTCCGGCATCCCCCGTGCCCCCCATGAGCTGGATGCCGTAGCGGTCCAGGATTGGGGAGATGGTGTTGAGCGCACAGGCATCATTGCCGGAACAAAGGTCGATGATGACGGTATTGCCCTTGCCGGGTTTCACCCTGTCCACATCCCGCTCGAGTCTCTCGATATGTCTGGCGGGCATGGTGGACACGCTCTCCAGCACTCCCGCAGCCGCCGTTACCCCCTCGGTAAACGCGGTGACCACGACTCCTTTTTCCGTGACTTTTCCGGAGTATCCCATGGCCACGCAACCAATGCTGGGCACTCCCGGAAATGCCTCCTCCAGCTTTTTGACATTCTCCTCAAAGCAGTCTCCCACACTCATCAGGATGATCAGCTTCGGGTTGGTGATCCCTCTCAGCGCTTCGCTAAGGGAACCGGTTTCGGACGCCCCATATTGCACTTTCATGTGAGATACCTCCTTTTCCCCTCCATTTTCTCACGGACCGGCCCTCAGCGCTACTTAAAAATACCTAAAAAGTTGACAGGGGGACAGTCCCCGTGACAACTTTTGTGACAGGGGGATGGCTGTCAGGAAAAGTCATCCTGACAGCTTGTCCCCCTGTCAACTTTTCCGGGAGACGATCATCAGGTGCTCCGTGTGGGTCAGGTACTCCTCCTTCTCGCAGTAGCGAAGTGCGTACTCGTACCACGCATCCCGGACCTTTTTCGGGCTTTCCTTCAGCTCCTTCCGATAGGGGGAGAGGATGCTCTCCTGACCAAAGACCGTCTCCATCCGCAGGCCGTCTATGGATGCCAGGAGAGCCTTTGCATCCGGGACAGTGGTCATATATGCGTAGGTAAAAGCTTCCAGTGCCAGGCTTTCCCCTCTGGCCGCCGCCTCGTAAAAGGGCTGCTCCTTCGGCATGAGGATGGTGTCCTGCAGCTCTCTGGCACCGAAGATGACGCCGCCGTAGAGCAGGATAAAGCTGCAGAACAGGTAGCCGCCGGGTTTCAGGACACGCGTCGCCTCACGGATGGCTTTTTTTCTGTTTTCCTCCTCCATCAAGTGATAGAGCGGTCCCATCAAAAAAACGATGTCAAAGGAATCCTCCGGAAAAGCGGAGAGATCCAGCGCGTTCCCCTGCATGGCCGTGATCTTTACCCCGTACTGCCTGGCTTTCTTTTTCGCAAAGCGGACATTTTCATCGCTGAGGTCAAAGAGGGTGACCGCATGGCCCTGACGGGCGTAGTGCACGGAGTAGTGCCCGGGGCCGCCGCCGATGTCCAAGATGGTGCTGCCGGGTCTGATGTAGCGGTCCATCATATGGGTGGTGATGTACTTCTCGTAAGGGTGGAAAATCTTCAGGCGGTTCCACTCCTTTTGCGGATCTGCGTTGTAATGCTCCCGGATCGCTTCTGTCTCTTCTCTCATTTTTTCATTCCTCCTCTCACTGTAGTGCTGTTTCGTCGTCCTCTATATAGAAAAAGACCTTATCAATCTTTCGGTTGATAAGGTCTTGGGATCTGTGTCGCAGCTTTTGATGTAGGATCTACCTTGCACCTGACCTTATCCTGTACGCCAAATAGGGCTCCTGATCGGTAATGATCACGAGGTCCATAGGTACGTAGGAATTTGTCAGGCAGGTATGCAGCATGAGTGCTCCTTTCATCGGTGAAATATTAGTCAAGACTATACGCCGGGAATCGGGGGGATGTCAACCAAAAAGTTGACAGAGGGACAAGCTGTCAGGTGACTTTTCCTGACAGCCACCCCCTGTCACATTTCGGTATAGTGGTATCTGCGGAGCCTGCTGCCGGTGATGAGGCACAGGAGGGTTCCGATGACGCCGAGGATAAACATCATCAGAGCTGCGCCGGAGCCTTTCCCGGTGCCGAAGAGGGTCGCAAGGAGCCGTATATCCGAGCGGGCGGCCATCAACGGCTCACACACCCGGTCCACCATGAGGCCTCCCAGGAAGAGCCCGATGGGGATGGTGAAAAACTGAAGGGAATTCCGGCATGCGTAGACCCGGCCCTGAAGTTCCACGGGGACGGCACTTCGCAGGATCACCTCCAGGTTCGTACTCATGACGGGGACCAGGATCCACCCGATGACCTGGGCCAGGACCCAAAGCACGGGCTCTCTGGAAAAAGCGAGGATGAAGTTTTCACTCCCCAGAGAGATCAGCATGGTGACAAACACCACCCGCACCCGGTCCTTCGGCTTTGGCAGAAAGGACACCAGAAGGCTCCCCACCACCATGGCCACGCCGGAGGCGGAGGTGATCAGGCCAAAGACCGCATTCCCGCCCTTCGGATTCGGGATCACATACCCCGGGAGGGTCGCATTAAAGGCGGAAGAAATGAGATTCACCCCAGACATGAACAGGATCAGGGTCAGGATCATGGGAGTCTTTTTCAGGAAAACCAGCCCTTCCTTTGCCATTTTCAGTGTGCTCTCGCCGCCACCCGCGGGCTGCTCCGGGATCCGAATCAAAAACGCCAGCGCGATAAATGCGATGGCAAAGCTCACCAGGTCCACGGCGATGACGATGTCCAGCCCGGCAAAAGTGTACAGGGCCGCGGCAATGAGGGGATTACACACCGAGATGAGGGACCGGGACAGATTCTTCAGGCCGCTGACGGTCTGGTACCGCTCCTTCGGCACGATGAGGGTCAGCGCCACCTCCGATGCCGGCTGCTGGATCGTGTTCATGAGGCCGGAAAAAACGTTGATGGCATAAAGATGCCAGATGGCCAGCGTATCCGTTCGGTACAGGAAAAAAATCCCCAGGGTGCAGAGCGCGGCCACCATATCGCAGGCCAGCATGGTCTTCTTTTTGTTCCAGCGGTCCGTCAGTGCGCCGGCAAAGATACTCATGAGCACGTAGGGCGCGTAAGTGCAGATGGTCAGCCCGGCGGTGCTCAGGGCCGAACCCGTACGATCATACAGCCAAAGGGTCAGGGCAAAGGCCGTGAGACTGCTGCCAAGCTGTGAAACACTCTGAGTGCTCCAGAGGATATAGAAGTCCCGGAGACCGGGGGATCTGGGGTTGCGGCTATGTATGTCGTTTTGGATGTCGCTGTTCATGGGTTTTGGATCTTTCGTCGGTCTGTTCTTCTGTTCTGTGATCTCGGTGCACGAAATGTCAGCGGCGCGGGATTGCCGGTCTGTGCGCGGGCTCTACAGCGCCTGCACCTCCCGAACCCCTCTCCCGCTCCAGGTGAGGAAGGTCCGGTATCCGAGTTTTCCGTACCACGCCGTCTCATAGGTGTAATGAATGTGGCTGAAATCGTACCCTTCCTCCCGAAGAAGCTGCGTTACATTCCGGATCATGGTGAGGCCGATCCCCCGGTCCCGATACGCCGGGACCGTGCCGACGCAGCCGGGGCCGCCGATCCTGCTGAGGGGGGCGGCATGCGGATCTGAGCCGGAGGCATCCACCACATGCTCACCGAAGTCCTCAATCATACAAAAGGATGCGATCTCCCCGTCCACAAATCCGCAATAGACTCTGGAATCTTCGGAAAAAAACGGGACCCAGTGGGGCATCACGACATCCACCGCTTTGATCAGCGCATCCAGAGGCCCGTCGTAAAACCCAAAAGAGACATTGTCCGGGAGCGACTTCTCGTAAACCGCAGGATCAAACTCCCGCAGGTCCAGCAGCATCTCCGACGCAGGCTCCTCCTCCGAAACCCGCTTCACATAGTCCCGCCGGAAAAACCCGGGATGCATCTCCAGAAACAGATTGCCGAGTCTGTCACAGACATAGACCAGCATCCCGTTCCCGTAAGGGTCATCCTCCGCACCCATCTCTTCCTGCAGGAAGGAAAACCCGCTCTTTTCCAGCACCCGAACGGAGGCATCGTTCCCGTGCAGTACGCGTCCGCAGACCCTTTGAAGACCAAACTTTGCGAAGACAAAAGCGTTCATGGCGGATGCCAGCTCCGTCGCATATCCTTTTCCGGTATATGCGTCGCTGATGACATAGCCGATCTCCACCTCATCGGGATGCCCTTCCACCTCGCTCACACCGGTGTCCCCGATAAGCTCCCCGGTCTCTTTGAACTCAACCGCCAGAACGTAGGGGAGCCGGTCATGTGAGACACAGTCCAGGAAAAACCCGATGGCATCCTCCGCCTCCGCCAGGTCCTCGTAGCTCTCATTGGGAAACCAGTGCTTTACGTTTTCATCCAGATGATACTCGTAAAGTCGCTGCGCATCGGCAGGGCGAAAGGGGCGGACGATGAGGTGGGGTGTTTCGAATAAGGGATCGGATACAGGTGTCATAGGATCCTCCTTGGGTTCGGGCATCTTTTCCGTAAGGGTGGTGATGCTTTAAGTTATAACAGGAAGGGCCGGGGCAGGCAATCAATTTGTGGTATAAAAAGTTGACAGGGGGACTGTCCCCCTGTCATTTTCAGTTGTCTTTACCGCCTTTGTAACTGTACATTGGTGTGAGGCGATCTTCGATGCGCACGGTATCCCGGACCGCCTCCTGCAGATAGGCAATGCCGCGATAGGCAAAGGGTGCTTCGTCCAGGGTCCCGGCGCCGATGCAGGAGCTGTAGATGCCCTTCATGGCTGCCTTAAATTCCGAGACGGTGTGCGACTTGGTGACATCCTCCCTGGAGGCGATGCGGCCGGATCCATGAGGCGCGGACTCGTTCCAGTCGGCATTTCCGAGACCCCGCCCCAGCAGGATCCCGTCCTTCATATTAACGGGGATGATGACCCTTTCGCCCTGTTTCGCGGAAATGGCGCCCTTTCGAAGTACCGGCTGTGCGCCGTCTGCATCGATATAATTGTGGATGCAGGAAATCCATTCCTCCTCCTTCCACTTCATGGCCTTGCAGATCTCCCGGATGATGATGCGGCGGTTCAGCGCTGCGTATCGTTGCACGATCTCCAGGTCGTGGAGGTAGTCGTCCTTTTCCTCCTCCGTGAGATAGGTCATTTCATAGGGGACCGCGAGGCCCTGTTTTTTCAGGCGTCTGGCGCCTTTTTCCATGTAGTGGTCCGCGACTTCTTTTCCCAGATGCCTGCTGCCGCTGTGAACGGCCAGATACACCTCGCCGTCTCCGGACCTGTCCAGCTCGATGAAGTGGTTGCCGCCTCCCAGAGTTCCTAGACTCAGCAGCGCCTTTTCCCTCCGGATGTGTTTTTCGCACCGCAAAGCCCCGAGGTCCGCGGTCTCGGCCTCGTGATGGGGGGTCTTCCGGATGCGGGACCCCACGGGAACATTCTCCCGAATAACGGTATCCAGTTTTTGAAAATCATTCCTGTACCTGCCCAGCCGCACCATATCCACGCCGCAGCCGATGTCCACGCCCACGAGCCCGGGCAAAACCGCATCCCCCACAGTGAGGGTCAGCCCCACGGGGCCCGTTTTCCCGGGATGCACGTCCGGCATCACGCGGATCCGGCTGCCACGCAGGGCCTCGGTGTCGCAAAGAAGACGGATCTGGTCCAGGGCGTAGCGCTCGATGGATGCGCCCTCCAGGTCCTCCCTGCAGCAGATCAGGGCTGTGGTACAGGTTCCTGCGATGGTGATCAAAATTGGCTCCTTTCAGGGTGATGTCAGAGGTTGTCAGAGGGACAGTCCCTCTGACAACTTTTAGCAGGAAACCGGGAAAGGCGCAATGAACCTGTGGTATAAAGATGTTCTTTTTGGTGACAGGGGGACTGTCCCTCTGTCATCTTTTCAGGATCTCGACGATCTCGCCGATGTACATGTCGTGAGGTGCCTGGCCCTCGTACATGGCGCGGGCGACCTCCGGGGGCATGTTCCCGACATCCAGTTGCTGGCGGAAAAGCTTTTTGCAGACCAGGGTCACCTCCGCTTCCGCAAAGGACATGGATTCGCCGGCTTTCACGGGAGTCAGGCCGGAATCCTTCATCTTGTCCATGTCGCGGCCGGATTTTGCGCCTAGAACGCCCAGGACCTGTTTGCAGGACTCGGGATAGAAACTCACGGTGAAGTACTCATTCGCGTCCATGAAGTCGTGGGTATACCGGGAGGTGCGCACGTAGACCGTCGCCACGGGCTTGTTCCAGATGGTGCCGAGGCCGCCCCAGCTGATGGTCATGGTGTTGAAGCTTTCCTGCGTGCCTGCCGTGAGCAGCGCCCACTTTTTGTCAAATACACTGAGAATGTCGGTGGTAAATTCCATATTTGATCCCCCTTTTTAAATCCGTTTACAATGCGATATCCGGACGCAGGTCCCGGTACATCAGGATCTCGTCAGATACCGGACAGCGGCAGCCGCCTGTTTCATCATAGCAGGAATTCGGGCTTTCTTCCAGTTGAGACTGCGATGCGCGGAAAAAGCAAAAAAACCCGCAGCCGCCTGCATCTGTCAGGTGGCTGCGGGGATCTGCAGCATACCGTATGTATATGCCGGTCTATATATGAGCCAGCTCTTATTTGGGATAGCTCATATTATGGTTGGGATTACACAGAGGCAAAATACTCCATCTCGGCATAGGCCAGACGCTCCACCAGGTCCTGCGGAAGGCTCGACCGGGAGGCAGTGTACTTTACCAGCCGCTCCGGGGCATCGTGCAGCACTTCCTGCGCATTTTCGTTTTCACGGGTACCGCCCGGCTCCGCTTCATTCATAAAGCCAACCGAAACCTGCAGGAACTCTTCCGCTTCTTCCCGGGTGCACTCACATGCTTCGACGAGGTAACGCACTTCATCTTCGTGGTCTATCATTCTCATGGAAAACCTCCCCCTGGCATCACGCCCATACAACTTTTCTCTATTCATTATCCTTGTCGGCCTCATCAACCCAACCGTCTCCGCCGCAGGTCATGCACACCTCATCCCAGCGCATGATGCCGCCATCGCAGGTTTCCTGTCCGCATTTTCCGGAGCCCTCACAGCTGTAGCAGGTCGAAGAGCCTGCGCCATGGCATTTCGGACAGTTTTCCGCGCCCTGTGAATGATCCCCATCGCAGGGAAGGACACCGGAGCCGCCGCAGATCTGGCATTTTCCGCTGCCGCCGCAGTGATAGCAGGTCTCCGCGCGGTGTCTGATCCCATGCCCGTCGCAGTGCGTGCACTGATACGGGTAGGTTACGTTCGGCGCTTCCCCGGGTGCATCTCCGGGCGCATCTCCCGGTGCATCTCCGGGTGCACTTCCCGGCGCGTCTCCGGGCGCACTTCCCGTCGCGTCTCCGGGGGCGTGGTATTCCTGATCATCCCCCGGAGTCATTTCATCCGGGCGTATGACCAGTTCATCCAGTACTGCGTAATTTTCCCGGCCCACATTGATGTCCGTGTCCAGCTCATGGTCCTCGAGAACACCGCTGCACGCGGATTCAACCTCCTCCAGGATCTGACCCGCGAACTGCGCATGGTCCGTTTGGATCTCCGAGATCCGGACCTCAATGTCCCTGCCTTCCGCGACAAAGCCTTCCCGGATGCATTCATCCAGCAAGTTTTCGATCCCTTCCGTCAGGGTCAGGCCTTCGTAGGTTATCCCACTTTCTTCCATGGCAGACAGGATCTGCTGTGCGTCTTCATTCACCGGATCAATGGCCAGGATCTCATCCCGCGCTCCCAGATAAAAATGGAATTCCGGATTGATGCACACCACCACCATGGACGAGTAGGGTCCGGTGTACCTTTGCGTCAGCGTTTCGGATCTTCCAGTTTCCGGCTGTGCAGGTTCCGGCTGTGCATCGTCCGCTTCCGGAGCAGCTTCCATCGCAGGATCCGTTTCCGGTTGGTCCACGAGATCGGCCACCGGCTCGCTTTCGCTGACAGCGGGCCCTGCTTCCGACGCGGCTTCCTGCACGGCTTCCTGCTTCTGTCCGCATCCGGCCAAAAGGAGTATGCAGGCCGCCAGCAGAAGCCACTTAGACACGTTTCTGTTCATAGGCATTTCCCTTTCTGATCCTTTCTGCATTTAGCATAGCGGAGGAAAAGTTGTCAGAGGGACTGTCCCCCTGTCATCTTTTAACGGAGGGAAAGTTGTCAGAGGGACTGTCCCCCTGACAACTTTTGGACTTCGGGGAGGGTGGGGGGACGCAGCGGGAGCGGGAACCTGGAGATGGCCACGGCGGAGCAGGCACTGGCAAAGCGCACCAGCTCGTCATCGGACATCCCATGCAAAAGCGCATATGCACACCCGGCTTTGAAGGTATCCCCTGCCCCCAGGGTGCTTTTTACCTCCACGGAAAAGGGCTTCATCCGGTGGGCCTTTTCGCCGCGCCTTCCGTAGAGCATATCCCCGGCGCCCTGGGTGATGATGGTGAGGCCCTCGCTTTCCGCCTGCATCAGCTCCAGGATCTCCTCGGGAGACCGGTCCGCATAATGCACGGAGGTACATTCTTTGGAAACCACGTTCACGGCAGCCCCCCGGTGAAGCTCGGAATCATGAGGACTGTCGATGGTGACATAAGGGATCCCCAGCTTCCGGCAGATCCGGGCCGCCTCCAGGGTCTCCTCTCCGAAAAAGGGATCGATGGCAGCCACCTTGCACCCGGCGATGTCCGCTTCCGACGGCGCATTCCACCATCTTTTCCCGGAGGAAAAAAGGGTCTGGAACCGCCCCATGGGAGACCGCACCAGGCCCGCGATGACGACATAATCCATGACGCCGGGATCATCCTCCATGAAATGAAGGCGAGAGAGATCTACCTTTTTTTCCGCGTAAAATGCCTTCAGCATGGGCGCCACCTCGGTGCCGATCCAGGTGCCGTCCATCCGCACCGAAACCCCCAGGGAGTCCAGCACGGTGGCCGCCGTGCCCGTCTCTCCGCCCGGGAGGAAATACTTTTCCGCAATCTCCGCGTACTCATCCGGCTGCAGGAACCCGTCCCTGAGCAAAAAGGAGTGGGTCCCCAGAATCTGACCAAAGAGATAGATTTCCGGCTTTTGTTCCATGTGGTATCCTCCGAAAAGTTGTCAACTTCCGTTTACGTTGCGGATGTAGTCTTCCTTCGGGATCATGGGGCGCTCCAGGTCCGCGATGGTCTCGGGAGACAGGGTAAGGGACCGGGCATACTCCTCCCCGGCTTTTTCAAACCTGGCCAGAAGGGGATCCGCCACGATGGCAGCTGCGGGGACGTTCAGGAGCGGGGTCTCCGGAACGCAGACCATGTCCGGGTTACAAAATGCCTGGGCGCACATGGCGCGAAGGCCGTCGAAGTTCCCGTCCCAGTCCGGGAAACCGCATCCGCAGATGACCAGCGTGTGAAGCCTGGAAAAATCAGCCAGAGCCTCATGCTGCACTTTGCCGTCGGCATCCTGGACCATCTTCATCTTCACCAGAGGGATGGTCCGGTCCAGCACTGCCTTCAGATGGGAGGGCATGGCATAGCAGTACAGCGGAAAACTCCAGATCACGAGGTCCGCCTTCTGATACAGATTCAGGATGGCGTTCTGGTCATCGTCTATGACGCAGTGGCCGTCCATCTTTGCCCAGCAGCCAAAGCAGCCCCTGCAGGGGGCGATGTTTTTTTCGATGACGTTGATCACAGTGACTTCATTTTGCCGATCGCGGTTCAGTCCCTTCAGAAAACTGTCCGTCATGCGGAAGGTATCGCTTTTTGCCTTGGGGCTGCCGTTTAAGACCAGTACGTTCATGTTTTTTCCTTTGCGTATGTGGGAACCTGTTTGCGAGTTACTATTCGGAAGCAAGCCCCAGGGTGTCAAAAATCGTCTGTGCAATGAGCTTGGAGCCCTCCAAAGACGCATGCCTTCGGTCCTGATAAAACAGGTCCACCTCCGGATGCGCATGGATGTGCTCCCACCACTTTTCCCCCACCGGCGCCAGGAGACACCCGTACTTTTCCGCAAGGCGCCTGTACCTGGCCGACATCTCGGGCTGCGACGCCTCATCGCCTTCCTTTGTCCAGGTCATGTAAAAACAGGCCTTCGACCCGGCCTGGCGGATCCACTGCATGATGGTATCCGCTGCCGCCTCCATGACCTCGAACTCCCCCATGGGATGGGCCACGTGCTGCAGGATGACGAAATCGTAGTTCCCAAAGAGGATGTTAAACCGGGTCTGCTCGTTTTCCGCGTGGTAATCCAGGCCCATGCCGCCCTTTGTCAGCATGGTAACCTGCATGTCGATCCCCCGGGCCGTGCACAGGTCCCGAAAGAGTGCGGGCATGTCGTTGTAATAGGTGTGGCTGTTTCCGATAAAGAGTGTTCGCATGTGGATTTCCTCTTGGGTGGGGATGGGGGACATCCCCATCCGTTATATGATCGCGCGGAATCGATCCCGTTTTTCCTCCGGGATCTTTAGCATCGTCATGGCAGTATCAATGGTCACTCCCTGGGTTTCCATGAGGGCCTTGATGGCATCCCCGAAGGACTGCTCTCTGCCTTCTTCTCTGCCTTCTTTGATTCCTTCCGCTCTGCCTTCTTCCTTGATCATATCAAATGCCAAACACATATTATAATTCCTCCCATCCTTCTCCAGAAGCCGGTTTCGATCCTCCCACAGGGCATTGTTTCCCATGTTGACGCTTAATACCTTTATGGTTTCTTCGTTGACATGCTGAAAGCGAAGATCATTTTCGAAAAGCCTTCGCATCCCTTCCGGATCGTTCTGATACAGCAGTGCTTCATATAAGACTCCAAAATCACCCGGAAAATTCTTCGGATCCACCTGATCTGTCAGCACATTCAGCGGGTAATCCGCCACATACGCAGACCATGGTGTGCCCGCATCCATCAGACTGTCTTTTAACCGCCGCGGACCATCGTATGTCTTTTTTCCGTGGTACCACCAAAGCGTGATGATCGGGATCAGTTTTTCGTCCTTCCCGATCCCGCTGAGCCTCTCATCTCCGGTGAGGTCATTCGCTTCTTTGTGTTTTTTCTTCAGCCGGTCCAGCTGCTCCTGATACCCAAGACCGTCCATCGCAAGCGTCCGGACCGCTGCAGTATAGTCGATGTAGCTTTGGTCTTCCAGGCAAAAGATCCGCAGGATCGTCTCCCCCTTGTAGCATTTGCAGACATCCCGGATCCGCTCGACGTAGGGCCCCTGTTTCCCTGTTTCCGGGTCTGTGACCATCGGTCCGTCGAGTTTTTCGCTCATGTCCTCCAGACAGGCCGGGTCGATCAGTTTTTCCCCGTTCCCAAAGTACCCGTTAAACACTTCCGCAAAGCGTTCGGGATCCTTCAGGAAATGCACGTTCACATTGTTCTTTTCCCCCATACCGTACTCCTTTCTCATGGGCTGTGCAAAAGGAGCCGGATGCTTAACTGTGATCATCGAAGGTTCCTTCTGCGTTGTAAAAGTGAAAACCAGCAGAAGAAGTCCTCGAAATCAGATGCCGAATCGGCGTGAAGATCTATGGTCAGACATGTATTCTGCTACCCATAAAGTAGCATACACAGAAGCGAGTTGCAACAGGAAATCAGTGGGGATGACGGTAGGGGACGGTTCCTGACTCCCAAGAACCGTCCCCGATCCCCAGGAACCGTCCCCGATCCCCAAGAACCGTCCCCGATCCCCAGGAACCGTCCCCGACTGTCACGATTCGTAGGTGCCTTCGATGTAGCCGTACGCCAGGACGTTGCCATAGAGGATCGGATGCTTCGTATTGTCTTTGATGTTCAGGACCCCGGACCAGAGGGCGTCCGCGCCTAACCAGGGCCGGTCGAATTCCGGGTATGTGCCATCGTATTTCAGGATCCCCGGAGGGCCGGAGAGGGCGTAGACGTAGATGGTGTAGGTGTGGGGGCCGGAGCCGCGGGGCGGATAGGGACCGACGTAGGATCCGGGATTTGCGCCACGGGAAAACTCCGTCCCGGGAACCTCCGCGTACCAGTGAACCCAGTTGTTTGCGGTCTCATCCACCATGTAGATCACATAGTATGACGCTCCCTCCACCGCATCAAAGGATAGCTGCGGAGAGCAGTTCTCACCCCGGGACGTGTTGGTGATGGCAGCGTCCCAGGCGCCATCATGAAGGTCGGCTGAGGTTACGGTCAGCGCAGCTTTTGTCCTGAATTCCTCCAGGGTCATATCACCCCTGCCGTTTTTGGACTTGTACACATAGTCCACCATGGTATTTGCAGTCATATATGCATACCATGCCACCAGCGCCGTGATCAGGAGCGCGATGATAGCCCCAGCGCTCGCGGGGGACTTTTTCCCCTCCGGGCCAGCGTTTTTTCCTTTCCTGAACCAGAGGATGGCCAGCACCGGGAAGATCAGGTGGATCAGCATCAGCGGGACAAATACCCCGAGGGCGGAATCCATCTCGCCGTATCCGTTCCATTTCAGGAGGAAAAGGAGGTCGAAGACCAGGCACACGACGTATGCCGCTATGGCGATGACGCTAAGCAGGATGGGTTTTTTGAACTGTTTCTCGTGCATGGTGTGATGAATGATCCTTTCCTCCGGGTGGGAGTGGGGGAAAGTGGGGATTGGGGACGGTCCCCCATCCCCACATGGGGTCAGCCGGCGTAGTAGAGCATTTCGAAGACTTCTTCGGCGGGCAGGCCGTTCACCTCCTGGGGCCAGCCGCGGTAGGTGACGTAAAGGCGCGCGATCGAGCCGTCAGAGGTGAGGCAGTCGATGAACTTGTCGCCGTCGGTGCGGATGATGGAGAAGGTCTCGCCGGCGGGGAAGGTATGGTCCTTTTCCGTGATCTGGCCGGCTTCGTCTACGATGTCCGTGGTCAGATCCTGCACGGAGGTGAGGACCAGGTTCTTTGAAGTGTCGGGGGAAAGCTCGTAGAAGACGTCCGCCGAGGTGAGGAGGCCGTCCCTTCCCACACTGTAGTGCCTTCCGGCGCTGAAGGTGCTCAGCATGTCGAAACGGCTGTGGAGCGGCAGGTGGTTTGGATCCGTCGGGGTAAATGCACCACCGTCCCAGGTATCCTCGTTCACGACCTCATAGGAAAAAGTGACATCTTCACTTCCCAGAAGCGCGGGATCGCCGCCCTTTGCCCGGAACACGTACAGCCACGAGCTGTCGTTGATACCGTCGATCCAAACGTAGAGATAGCGCTGATCGTCGGCGGTCTGCACGTAGTAGACCTCAAGACCTGTATAGTACAGATCCTCGACCGCGCATTCCCGATAGGCGGTCCCGTCATACACACTGTCGGGATCCACCGGCCCGTCCGCGCCGTAGCGGACATTTAAGGTCAGGCCCGTATAATCATCCGGCCAGTCCGGCTCGAAGGTGCGGTCAAAGAAGAACTCGTCCCAGAGCCCGTCGCCGTCCAAGTCAAACATCTCCGTATAGTAATCTGCCGCCACGCCGCAGAAGTACCCGCGTCCCGGAACCGGCAGATACGCATCGCCGATCTTTCCCGCCAGCTCATCGTAACGGAACGTGATCACCGGCGAACCTGCCGCATAGGCCCCCAGATCATAGGGGGCAAACCAGAAGGTCACGCCCTGGGGATCCAGGGTCCATTTGACCTCGTCCGACTCTGGTTCCTCCAGGAACAGGCGATTCAGCTGGGTGTCCATCCACTCCGCATCGTACTCAAACTGCGGGTAAACCTCCAGCACCTTCGCCCGGATCAGACCCATCAGCTCAGCGCCATCCACGGTAAACACCTCCGACCAGTGCAGCCGCTTTCCCGTATTTACATCCAGCGTGGCGGTCTCATATTCGGTAAACCCGTGGGCGCCGCCCATGGAACCCGCATACACCGTGGCAAAGCTCAATACCCGCTCATCGGACCTGCGGACCAGGACATCTCCGTCATAGGTATATTCGCTGAAATACTCCGGGATCTCCCGGGACTCGATCCGGGCGGTCTCCAGCATCTCCGAGGTAAATTCGTCCGCTTCGGCTTCGGTTTTGGCCCGGAGCTCCCGAAGCGTCATTTCCAGCGCGGGATATGCCTGCGCACTGGAGGCGCTGAGGATGGGGGACTCCACCGTGCCCTTTATGAGGAGGAGCTCCATCTCGTCGTCCCACTCGTAGTAGTACTTGCCCGCCGTCAGGATCTCAGGTCCCGATGCAGGGAAAAGCTGCGCCTGGGATCCGCTGTCCGCACCGGTACCTGCGTCCGTATCCGTCCCGGCCTGGATGGCCTCCTGGGCTTTGTCTGCAGGGTCCTGTGCTTCCTGCTGCCCGGTTTCCTGCCCGGATGCCTGCTGCCCGGCATCACCCGTCTCCCCGGCAGCACCCTGCTGCGCAGCCGTCCCCGCTCCCTGCGAGGGTGCTGCCGGCGCGTCCCCTCCGCTCCCACATGCGGTCAGGAGCAGTATCATCGCTGCCGCCACTGCGATCAGGCGCTTTCCAAATCTACGGTGTCTGCATCTTTCGGTCATGGTCTACCTCCCACTTTTGTCTGTCACCTGCTGTCTGTCTGAATCTGTGGATGGCTCCTTTTCGTTGCCTTCCTAACGAAGGTTCACCAGGTGCTCCCGGATCCGGCTGATCCGCATGATGGCATCCTCCACCTGCCGCCTGGACTTTCCGATCCGGGACTGCATCAGGATATCCGTCAGTGCCCCGTCCCAGAAATAGTCCGCAAAGGACAGAAAGTCCCCGGTATCGATGCGGATATCCTCCAGATCCTCCACGTCCCGCAACTCGCGCCCAAAGGTGCGGACCGCGGCCCGGGCCTGCTCCAGCGCTTCCTCTGCGTCGTTCATCCGGGCATGCTTCATAAAGGTGGTGATAAAGCCGCCTCCCAGGATGTCCCAGACGCCCCACCCGCTGGCCTTTCGCAGGAAATCCCCGGCCCGTTCGAGGGCGCTGATCGCGTGGTCGGCCGCGTAGATCGCCTCCTGAATCTCTTTCCTTCTGTCTATCATTTCATATGCCATCTTCAGATCACTCCTTTCGCTTCCCGCCTTCGCGGCTTTACTGCCTCCACCATATCAAAAAAAGAAACATACCGACACGGCGCATTTTGCGAAATAGAGAGGGTTTATTCGCGAACTACGTGCGCTCTTTGGTGCGGCGGTCACAGCCCAGGATAAGATCCTGGAAGTAGGTGGCGTAGTCCGGCATCTGCTCCGCGAAGAGGACATAGGCGTACATGCAGGCCTGGGGGCCGAAGGCCTTCTGGAGCTTCCATGCGATGTCGTCCAGTTCCGTGTCCAGACTGCGGGGGCGACCTGCTTCATGCTCGTAGGGTCTGCATTTGGAGATGATCTCGGCTACGGAGCTGCGGAAAAGCTCCCTGTCGCTGCTGCTCAGGCCGCTCTCAAAGGCCTTGATGTCGTTTTCATACTTGCGTTTTAGCTGCTGTGCTTCCTTCTCGTTATACTTTTGCTGCGCGGTTTTCTTTGGTCCGAATAATCCCATGTTCTTACCCTCCTTCGTTTTATCTACGGCCAAACAGGCCTTTTTTCTTTCGCTTCGGAACCCGAAGTCCAAAGCCGGCGAGGATGCCCACATAACGCTTGTCACCGGTCTTTGCCGTCAGTTCCTTTCCCAGGACTTCCATCTCCTCGAATACCGCCAGGGCAGATACATCGTCCTTTTGGACCTCATGCCAGGCGTAGCGCTTGCAAAGCCAGATGTAGCGGCTCATGTTCGTTCTGAGGGAACTGGCGGCGTCCTCCGTGATGCGGATGAGGTCGTCCGCCTGCTGCAGGTACTGCTTTGCCTTCGCAAGATGCCCCGCCGTCTCCTCTTCGGAGCAGACCGCCCAGGCAAACACATGCGCCTCCGCGGCTGCCGAGTATGCGTCTGCCGCTGCCAGATAGGTATAAAAGGCCCGCTGCTCCGGGAGCACCTCCCGGAAAAGGGTGACGGCCCGCTCACAGGCTTCCAGCGCCTCGGAGACCTCCTGCTCCTCCATTTTCCCGAGCCATGCGGCCGACAGACAGTTTCCGCCATACAGCTTACAGGCATCTGCCAGGACCTTCTTCCTGGCGGGAGTGGGCTTTTCCCGGAAAAACCGCTGACAGATCCCAATGCACTCCGCGGCTTTTTCCTTTGCTTCCCGGAGTTTGTTCGTCATCTCCAGGGCATTGCAGGAGAGCATCTTTGCGTTGATGAGACCAAAGAGATGTTCCGGGGTATCCAAAGCCGCCAGCCGCTCCGCTTCCTCACAGTGGCGGAGCAGTTCTTTTACATCCCCACGGTTTTGCAGGTGATTTCGGAGGTATTCCGCGTGGTACCTGTGGAGGGTCGAGCGCGACCCGTAATAAACCGGATTCTCTCCCGCATCCCGCTCCAGCAGTGCGTGAGAGGATTCCAACAGCTGCCCGGCGCGCTCCGGCTGACCGCTCTCCAGATATGAGCGGATCAGCTTCATCCGGCAGCTGATCACCTCTTTTAACAAGCTCTCTTTTCCGTCTGCAGGTGCGGCCTCGTAGTACGCCTCCAGCTTCGCCAGCAGGATCTCATAGACCCACCGGAAGACCTTCTGCGCCGCCTGCCCCTTCCCATAGAAGGAAAAAAGCTCCCCTGCCAGTTTCCTGACAAAGCGCCGGTGTCCGTCGTATTTTTCCAGCTCCTCCATCATCTCCCGGAACTGCGTGACGGCAGGCTCGGCGGACCTGGTGATGGTAGCCAGATACCGGAGGGATTCCGTATTTGCCTTTCGGTCCCGCTGCGCATCCAGATCCGCCACAAAGCGGACCAGATCCTGGCGGTGGCGCGTGAGCCAGGCGTAGACCGCACGATAGTCCGCACAGACGGGATCCGAGGCGGGGAGGTCCCTTAGATACTCCCACAGGAGATTGCTCCAGGTCCGGCGGGTCTTTTCCTCCATCCCACCATAGATGGCATCCCGTATGATCCGGTGAGCGTACTCGATCCTACCGTCCTGGCCATAGGCAAAGAAGGGACGGAGATATTTCATCAGCCGGGCAAAGGTCAGGGCATCCGTCTTCTGACCGGCGCGCTCCAGGACTGCCAGGATGTCGCTCTCCCGAAGTCCCCGGGTGGGCACCGCCAGGAGCCCGGTCACACTGTCAGCCAGATCCGGATCGATCTGCGCCCCCGCTTCCGAAACGACGAGGCGGCATAAGCCCTCTGTGGTATCCGGCGTTTCCTCGATGGTCTTCAGGAGATAGGCGTTGATGGCCTCCATCCCGTTCCCCAGGCCCGCGATCTCACCGAAATCCGCACTGTCCAGTATCATCAGCCTATGGATGAGGAGCGTGAGGTAAAGAGGGCTGCCCGCATTTTTCCGATGGATGATGCTGCCCAGGAGCTGTTCATTTATCTGTTTGTGGGAACGGGCAAAAACTGCCCTGAGAATGCTTTCCGCCTCCGCGGGGCTCAGACTCCCGCGCTCTACGCTGACGGACCGGTTCTTCGCACGAAGGGGGGGCTCCACGGGCCGGTCGCTTCGGAAGCAGGCGACAATTCTGACACAATCCGGCAAAATATCCGGGGCCCAGTCAAAACGGGCACTGCCCTCTCCCCCCAGGGATTCCGCGGCGTCCAGCATGATATACAAAGACCGGTCCCCGCGGCGCGCGCCATAGCGGGACATCAGCTCCATGAGGCGCATCCGCAGATCGGAAAAGCTGTTTTCCTCCGGATCCGCCGGAGTCTCCTCCCCCAGCAGACCGGAGAGGTAAAAGATCAGCTGCTCCAGGAGATCCCGCACCGAGTCGGTCCGCACGGTATGGCCGCAGGCAAAGGGAAAAACATCCGCTCCCCGCTCTCTGAAATCCACGGCCATACGCCCCATGAGCGCACTTTTCCCGCAGCCGGAAGCGCCTTGCAACAGAAAATAGGAGGTCCCGGGATCGTCAATGCGAGCCTCGTACTCCTTCAGAAGCTCGTCCACCGCCACACACTGTGCGGCCTTTTTCTCAAAAAACCACCAGGATTCCAAGATACCGGACTCCTGCTCGCTTTTTGCCTCAGACTGAGCCCAATCCTGCCGAAACAGCGCCTTCAGGTCCGCGGACACCATCTCGCAAAAGGTATCCAGACCCGTGACGGCATGCTTCGATTCATCCCATTTCACGGGATAGGTGGGGATGGGATGCCCGATGGCCGTCTCGATCTTCCGGATCAGCCGGGAAAGCTTCTCCCGATGCCGTTCGGATTCCGGCCCATAAATCGCTGCATCCGCCTCGGACAGGCGGGAGAGATCCAGGCCTTCTCTTCGGTAAAACAGACACTTGTCCAGCTGCCGCCCCCGGGCCAGCGCGCCAAACTCGATCTCCAGCGCCGTTACGCTCTTAAAATCCTCCCGGACATCAAACCCCTTTTCCAGGGAGGCCCGCTCGATGAGCGCCTGATCCGGGACCCATCCGTAGCGCTCCCCCAGAAGGACGATCATGTAGGGGTGTGCATGCTCGATCTCGTCCAGGCAGACCGAGAGCACTTTTCTGGCGCCGCTCTCACTTTCCAGCTGCGTGGTATCGACTCCCCATCTGAGGTCGATAAAGTCGATGCTCTCCCGGTGCGCCGCCGCCTCGGCGGAGACATCCGGCAAAACGATCTGTGCAAGGGCATCCCGTTCGGCGTTCATGTCGCAAAAAGTGCTGGAGATAAAGATCGTCTTCATGGCGGTTCCTCCGTCGTGTGAGAGCGCTTCATACAATGTGCCGTACCCTCATTCTATATCCATTTTTTTCCGGGCAGCAAGCTGTTCCCGCAGCAAACGAATCTCTTCCTGCGCCGCAGCAATTTCCTGCTGATGTTTCTTTTCCTGCTCCGCCATCTGTTCGGCCTGCTCGGCAATCTGTTCAGCCTGCTCCGTAACCCGCTCCTGCAGCTGCTCAAACATATATTTTGTTGTATTCCGGTCCATGATCCGCAGCGCTTCCGAAAACATACCGATCACCTCCTCCGGCGTTTTCCTGAAATTCGCGATATCCTGATACATGGGAATGAATTCCGGGTGTGCGCTCACAAGGCGCAGCACATGCTCCGAATCGTCGTAGCAAAAGAAAGTCAGCCATGCATCCAGGTCATTTCCAATTTCATTCTCAGCCATTTCCTGGAAGGTGTCAAGGGAGATGTATATCACGTTTTCCAGCGTTTCCACCCGCGCTCCGCTGGTATAGGACACCTGCTGTCTGTGGATGTACTCGGGCCTGACATCGCGGAATTCCTCCGAGCTCCGGTCCATGATCACCAGGATGGTGACGGGGCAAAGATCCTTGTAGCTGAACCGGTCCTTTTTCTCTGATCTGACCACGTCGTACTGCTTCATGATGAGGTCGCTCAGATAGCAGCTGGTGCGCTGTCCCGGGAAAAGGTATCCCACCCGCTGCATCTCCACATTCACCAGAGCTCCGTCCTGCAACCGGACGACGATGTCCATGATCACCTGACTCCCCGTCTCGGTGATCTGCATCTCCTCCCGGCTGATGATGCCTGCGATGGTCACCTTCTGGCCAAAGACCGCGCTGAGCAGGGATTCCAGCCTCTCCGGCGTGCTCTCCGGGTTCAGGATCTGTTTGAAAAAGCGGTCACTGAGGATCTGCAGGCTTCGCTCCCCGGCCAGAAACGCCAGGATGCGGCTCCTGTCCTCTTCGGAAAACTGCCGAAACTGTTCCAGTACGTCGGGCTTCTTTTGCAGTGCAGCCAGGATCTTACTCTCCGGAATCGGAGCACCGAACAGAGAAGAGACAGAATGATTCATAGGACCTCCTTTGCAGACCGATCATCAACCGTGGGAAAATGCGGGAATACCGCTGTGAGTGAGATGATGGTAGCATGAGGTCCCGGATCCTGCAATCGACGAAGTGCACAAAGATTTTCTGACGGATGTGTCAAAAAGAGGGAGAGGTCCGCAAAAAAACAAGAAAAAAACTGCCCAACCGTCCCCCATTCTCACTATTTGTAGACGTCGGTGATCTTCATGAAGCCGAAGCCGCGATAGAACACTGAACCGTTGTGGGTGATGAGGTCCGCGGCCAGCGCCACCAAAACGTCTTCTTTTTTCTTGAAGCCGCGGCCGCAGATATCCTTGAAAAAGCCCAGAAAGGGTGAGTACCTCCCGATGTCCGGATCCAGGAATACGCCGTCCTTGAAGAGATAGGCAGCGTACGAATCATCACCGTCCGAGATCTCGAACCGGACATGTTCATAGGGAGCGATGGCTTTTTGCTCAAAATCGTCGATGCTCTTTAATGCGGTCTGGATCAGCTTTCCCCGGGTCCTCCACCCGAAGAGGCCCGTGAGCTTCACTTCCCCCTGCACATCATATCCGCAAAAGGCAAAATCCTTCGAGCTGCCCACCCGGAGCTCTCCGATGGGGGACTTGTATCTGTAGGCAAAAGGAGCGATACCGAAATCGATATGGGTATACCGGAGTGTGCGGCCACTGTTGTCCGATAAGGTGATCGCGTCCGGCCAGATGGTGAGGTCCGGGCGGATCCAGGTGTCCTCCCGCAAAAGCGTACAAAGCTGATGGAAAAAGTCCTTCAGCTCCCGCAGCGAATCGATATAGGCCGGGTCCGTCAGGTCGGCTCTGGAGGACGGAAGGCTAAACTCCGGGAGATTCTCCGTAAGGAGCGCCTGCCTGCAGTATTCCTCCCGGCTCGCCCGGTCCAGATCCGCGGCCCGCCTCTCCTCTTCCTGCTTCCGAACCAGACTGTTTACCCTTTGTGAAAGATCGTCCATCTTCTACCTCCTCCTATTTGGGCAGCCCATTTCGAATCTCGGAACTCTTCATGAAAACCTCTGCGATCAGATTCTGGACTGCACTGCTGTCGGCATCCCGGATCACAGCCAGGAAATCCATGAATGTCGTGAAATCCTCCAAAGGCACATATCCGTTATCCCGGGCAGAGGCATAGAAGCTGTCGACAAAGTCCCGCAAAGTCACCAGTTCCTCTTCCAACAGGCCGAAATCTCCCGCCCGAAAACGCTCCGGAAGCCCGTCATCAAACATCAGTCTTTTGTATTCTTCGGATATCTTCATCAACGCTCCCTATCCATCTAATCCAACTTATCCGGATATAGTCAAAATCCCGGAACAAAAGGTCATTTTCTCGAATTCCAGATTTGGAAATACCTGCTTTAATTCATCGGCAACGCAATAGATTTCCTCATCATCCCATTCATCACCGCTTCTATCCCTGCATTTGTCCAGTTCCTCACGGCTCTCAAAGGCCACATCGCCAATCAGGATCCGGCCGCCTTCTTTCAAATGACCGAGGAGTTCTTTTAAGAGTATAATCTTTTGACTGTCCGTCAGGTGATGGATCGAATACGTTGCGACGATAAAATCGTAAGCGTTCTGCTTTAGCGGCTCTACCAATCCCTGTGAGAAATCTCCCTGATACAGATGTGCACCCGGCATTTTGGCAGAAGCCAGTTCCATCATTCCGGAGGAAAAATCCTGTCCATATATCGTGCATCCGTTTTCATACAGTTTTGCGGTCAGGGTACCCGTTCCAAACCCTATATCAAGTACTGCCGGATTTGGTTTTTCCATGATACGTGCGTATATGCTGCCCAGTATTTTCCTGTATCCGGCAAAAGGATACGTATTGCCTTCATCCGACAGCCCCACCATTTTATCATATCCATCCGCCCATAGATCAAATCCATTTTTGTCTAACATACTGCTCCTTCAATCTGTCACAATCCTACTCCTTCTGATGCAACTCCTCAATCCATTCCCGTCTTATGATCGCGCTTCGCCACTTTTCCGAGATAAAGTTGACAGGGGGACAAGCTGTCAGGACGACTTTTCCTGACAGCCATCCCCCTGTCACACTACCTCCGACATCCCCATTAGGTCAAGAAACGCATTAAAACTGAACGGAAAATGGTTACTCCCTGAGCTTCGAAAGTCCTTTCCGGAGGAAAAGCGGATCTCCACTGACCACTGGATCCCGTCACAGACACCCGGATTCTCGTACTCTTTTTCCCATTCCCCCAGGTGAAGGGACTTTAGCTGTCCGATGAAGTCTTCTCTCCGTTTGACCACCTGGTCCGCCAGGATCTTTTCCCAGTCAAAGGTGATGGTCCGCTCCTCGCCGCCGCACAAAAACCCGCTGCAGTCCACGGTGATGCTCTCCATCTCCTGCAGACGTTCGTTAAAGGCCCGGTCTTTTTCTTCCTCGGGAGTGGGATCATATTCCCAGACCATGGATGCAAAGTAGTCCCTCGTAGTGTCCAGATAGTCCCTTAAGACGCTGAGCCTGGTTTCCGGTGAAGGACGGATCATCCTCTCTTCCGAATCCGGCTCTTCCTCGATCACATGCTTTAAGTACCTGATCTCTTCCCAAAGCTTTCCGACTTCCAAAAGCGCATCTTCCCTGCTTTTCCCTCGGATCTGCATATCCACGAACGTTTCCGGTGCCATCATCATAGCCAAAGCCCTCCTTTCGTCCAGTTTCCTATCTTCCCACAGCTTCGTGAAACCGGTGCAGGATGTCCAAAAACTCCCACGGAAGCCTGTCCTCGCACTCCTTCTTGAAGCTCTCCGGCACCCCGTAGAACGCTTCCGCAAGGCTTCCCGTGATGCAGGTTAATGTATCGCAGTCCCCGCCCAAAGATACGGCGGTCCGAATACAGTCCTCAAAGTCCGTCCCTTCCAGGAAAGAGGTGACGGCTTCCGGCACAGTCTCCTGACAGCTCTCTACATGATAGTAGGTGGGACGGATCTCGTCGCAGGTTCGGGATAAGTCATATCCGTATTCCTCACAGATGTATCTTTTTACCTCATCCTTTCCCGCACCGTTTCTAAGAAGAAAGATGGCAGACGCCACACATTCCGCCCCTTTCACCCCTTCCGGGTGATTGTGGGTCACTTCCGCGGACCACTTGGCGACTTCCCGGGTCCTTTCCAGCGTGTCAAAGAACCATCCGACGGACGAAACCCGCATGGCGGATCCGTTCCCCCAACTCCCGTAAGGTTTCGGGTCCGGAGCTGTAAGCCACTGTGAGAACCGGCCGCCGTAATTTCCCTGGGCGTAGCGGCTCCCGATATCCCGCATATGTTCGACAAAGGCTCTCTTGAGCGCCTCTTCGCCCGCATCTTTTCCCGCATCCATCAATGCCTTTGCGATGGCCAGGGTCATGGCGGTATCGTCCGTATACCGGACCCCTTTTCTTCTGTCGAAGAGTTCAAATTCCTTGGACTTGTTCCCCCGGTCAAACTCGTAAGGTGCGCCGATCATATCTCCTAAAACTGCTCCGTACATATCTATCCCTCCTTGTTCCTTGTCTCACTGCCCATCACACACTCGTCATAATCATCCAGGAACTGCGTCAGCAGCTCCTTTCCCAGGGTGAAGGGCTTCGTAAAGGGGCTTACCACCACCCCCTGCACATCGTCTCTGTCCCGGCCCAGCCGCAGGATGTCCCTGAGGAGAACCGGCATCGTCACGATAGAAGTCTGACCCGCCTTCACCTCCTCCGTATGGAAAAACAGCGGCAGCCATAGATTTCCATCTGCGTCCGTCACGGTATCCATCTTCAGCCAGACATCCTCCTGCAGCACCACCTTCTGTCCCACCTGCACATTTTCCAGGTCCAGTGCGTCAATGAGTTTCCCATTCACATCCACGCAAGGGGCAGGTCCCACACCGCCTTCCTTCATCCGCTTCGCCAGCTCCATCAGGAATACCCGGAACCCTTTCGCCCGTCTGTCCGGATCCTTTTCCTCCCAAAAGAGCAGGTATGCTGCGCGAAGCAATGCATTTCCTTCGTACTGATCCTGTGCGGTGTGCGTGTTCTCTACGTTCTTTTTCTTGTCCATCATTTCGATCCCTCCTATCTCTGTGTTCTGAACCTTCGTTCTAAACACAGTATAGAGGAAAAAAATCAACGGCAGGTAAACGCGCCGTTGACATTTTCGAAATCTCAATCTTCACTTGATGCACTTTAGCTCCGGGAGTCCGTAATCATTCAGCAGGATATCGATCTTGTGTCGGTTATACTCCCCATTCACGATACAGGCCTTCACGATCACATCCATCTTTGAGCTGGGGCTCAGGGTCCATCCGGCCCTCCCCATCATATCCAGCGTCTCCTCCAGAGACAGATGCAGTGCAAGGCACATCGCAAGAGTCGTGTATTTGTCCGGACGGTAGTCCATGTTGGTCTGCAGCTTGTGAAATACCTGTCTGGAGACATAGTCTCCATATGCCTGCGGCCCCGTCAGCCCCCGCGCATCGATGATCTCGAAGAGTTTCTCCTGAAAGGTCTTTTCCACGCCTGATAGCAGGGAGTCCATTCCCGCTTTGGAGGAGAGTTTCGGCACCTGCATCTCCTCCAGGAAAACCGCCTCGGTCCGGCGCCTGTATGCATCGTAATTCCTCTGTCGATATCCCCTTTCGACCTCGTTCACGTAATGTTCGCTGACATACTCACGGACACTGTCGGTGAGGTTCTTTGAGAGTTGCAGAGCAGCCTGATCAAAGACCACCAGCAAGACCCTCATGGGATGTGCCAGCAGGAAAGACTGAATCTGGGACAGCGCGATCTCCAGCGCCGCATCCTTCGGAAATCCATACACTCCGGTGGCGATGAGGGGAAAAGCGATGCTTTTGCATTTTAGCTCCCGTGCCTTTTCCAGAGACTTTGCATAACAACTTCTGAGGATCTCATACTCGCCATGGTTCCCATCATGCCATGCAGGTCCCACCGTATGGAGGATGTATTTCGCCTGGAGGTCAAAGGCCGGAGTGACAGCCACCTCCCCCGGCATGATGGGACCAATCTTCTTTCGCTCCATCATGAGCTTCGCCTTCCCGGCTGCGCTGTAGATGGCCCCATCCACGCCCGCTCCGAAGATGGGATCCGGGTTTGCGCTATTCACGATGGCATCCGCTTTTACTTTGGTGATGTCGTTTCGTACAATCTGAAGGGGCATATCGCGCTCTCCTTTATCCCAATCTCTTCTTCCATACTTTGAGGTTGGCCTCACCCAGGACGTAGGGGTATTCCTCCGTGACCAGATCCTCGCCGGCCTGCGCCTCCTTCATGTATGCGGAAAAGCCGTGGATGAACTCCACACCTTTCCTGAGGGCGGGATCGTTGGCCGTCAGGATGTTGGTGGAGAGGTTCGGCTCCGCGATGACATCGGAGAGGAAAATGATGGTCTTCGCTTTGCCCCGGGTGATGGAGACATTGAAACGGTTGCTGCTGAAGATAAACTCGCTCTCCCCCATGATCTTCTCACTGTCGGAGACGCCGTAGCTGACGATGACGGTCTTTCGCTCCTTGCCCTGGAGCTTGTCCACGGTACCGATGAAGATCTCCCGGCGCTCCAACCCCAGGTCCGCGGAGATGCTGGTCTTTAAGCGGTTGATGTGCTCATGGTGGGGGGTGATGATCCCGCAGGCCCCCTCTAAGAAGGTGCCGTCCTCTAAGGTCACATCCCGCCAGAAGTTCCCCGCATCCCGTGCCAGTGCGCCTCCGGGACCGTTCGTCTGCAGGTTCCAAAGTTCATGAACGAGACGGGTGACCAGCTCCACCTCTGCGGCGTTCTGCTCCCGGGAGATGCCGGAGAGTTCACAGAAGACCAGGGGATATTCCTCGTCCAGGAGGGAGGCCATGAGGGCATCCCCGGACCTTTCACGCAGACTGATCCGCTGGTCCCGGATGGCATCGTTGTATGCACGATACTCGGGTCCATAGAGGGCAATGGAAGGGTACCTGCACAGGATCCCGTTCATGCGGAAGTTGTCGGAGAGCCTGACGATATCGGGATGGTTCTCCCCCAGCCCCGTGAGGTACATCCGAAAGATCGACCCGTGGATGAACTTTTCCCCTTCCGTCTCCCGGTACTTGCCGCCGATGATGGGCGGGAGCTGATCGTCGTCCCCCACCAGCAGAAATCTGGTGCGGTGGTCACTGCACTCTAAATCCAGAAAGGCATCCATGGCCCGTACCTGAGACGCTTCATCCATGACGATGAGGTCGAAGGTCTGGGAGGGCCCCTCCTGACCTCTATAAAACTCGTTGTATGCGGACCAGCTGGTCATGCCCACGATCTGGATCTCATCCTCCGAGAGATGCCCGGCGGCGGAAAATCTTTCCCACAGGGTGACATTCGTCCCCCGGAAAGCATCCTCATCATCGAACTTTTCTGTCTTACAGACCCGGATCCCGCAGGGGTCACTTTTTTTCAGCATCTTATCCAGCTTCAGGAGCACGTTTTCGATGGCGGAATGGGAGTTTGCGGACACCATCACCTTCAGCTTGCGTCCTTCCTGCGTCTGATAATAGCAGCACAGCGTGATCAGCGCCCGGGCGATGAAATCCGTCTTTCCGGAGGCGGGGGGCCCAACCAGCACCGTCAGCCTGCGCTGCAGGAGGTGGATGAATGCCTTCTTTTGCGAAAAACTGAAGGTCATCCGATCCGGGGACCAAAACCTGCTGCAGATCTCCTCCATGGCGTCGTCAAAGACCAGGCCCGTATCCCCCGCAACCGCCTTCGGATCCAGCAATTCCCGGCGGCCCACCAGATACTCGATCCCCTCTGCCGTCTTCGGACTGTTCAGATCGAGGTATACATCGAAAAAGAGATAGCGCCTGCCACGGACAGGGCGGAAGGTCACATCCCTGGGGACAAACTCCACCGTGGCCTTGCTCCCGTCATCGGAGAAATCGTACTCCTGATCATTGCCCGTGGGGTAAAAGACGGTATCCGTACCCATAACCGCGAAGCTCTTACTGAAACGGAGCTTTTGATTCCCCGTAAACCTGGTATCCCGCAGCAGCATCACCTGCAGCCTGTTTTCCGGTGTATCTTCACAAAGCCATGCCGCAAACCACTCCCGTCCGATGTACTCTTCGTGATTCAGGATCCGGTACGAATTCCCGCTTCCGGTATATTCCAGCCACAGGATGGCGCCTTTGTCGATGGCCTCCTGCACGCCTCCGGCCCGGGACTGAAGGATCTGATGATAGGTCAGGAGCTGCTCGAAGCGGTTCTCAAAGTCCAGCCTGGCGATCTCGGGGTACTCCGGATACCTGGGCTGCTGCATGCGGTAGCGCATGGGCCAGGTTCCCAGGTGGATCACACCGCTGCGATTGTCATTCTGGATGGCGGCAATGACGGCAGACTCCACGAAGAGGCGCTTACGCAGGTGGGAGGCGATGAGCTCCGTCTTGATCTTCTTCTTCGCCTCATTCGTCTCGTTCCATGCATGGATGATGTGGATCCCCTCTAAGACATTGCTCAGGGGACCGAAGAAATCCAGCTGATCGGTATCGAAATTATATTCCGGGGAAAAGATGGAGGCCGTCTCCCGAAATCCGTATGCCACCGCCTCGGGCAGCACATACAGCCTGGAAATCTCCGTGGTCAGAACGGTGACCGGCGTATCCACACACTCTTCCGGCTGCAGGTCCGCATCTGTCACCAGGCGCTCCCCCTGCAGCCAGAACAGCAGGGTCATCACCTTGTCCAGCAGGTCCTGATCCTGCACGGGATCCAGGTACTCCAGCATATGATAGAGCGCACTTTCGATGTTGTAACTCTCGTAGTCATCCATCACGAAGCACTGCAGCCCATGCTTTGAGACATCCGGGTAGGCATCGATCCTGCGGAAAAGCTCATAGATCCCCTCCACAAAGCAGCGGTCCACTCGGTCAAACTCCTCCGGGGTGCACTCCGCAGCCACGACGGAGTCATAATAGGTACCCTTTCCGGGGGCTTCATCCTTCCCTTCAAAGATCGGCACATATCCGCTCTCGCTCAGTCCCTGATCCCAGATATCCAGCCCTTTCCCCGGCTTTAACAGCCAGGCGTAGGCATAGTTTCGTCCGGAATTTGCGTCCTGCTGGGCGGTCAGAAGGAGTGCGAAATTCTGAGATATGGGAAAAGAGACGGAGGTGCCGTTCTTGGGAAAACGATCCTTTCTCCCGTCGTAATAGCAAAGCAGAGCCTGCTCATAGGCCTCAAAGTTGTTCTTTACAGTCTTCCAGAAGTGACATTCGTCCGTCAGCGTGTCCGGATCCTGCTCCAATAGGGCCTTCACGGAGGCGAGGGTATCATCCGCCAAAGCGCCGCTTTCCATCAGCTCCCGCAGGCGATTCTGGGCCTCCCCGCTCATATAGGGCATGAGACGCACGTTTCCCTCATCGATACAGTAGTTCTTGCAGGTTTCGAAGTTGTCACAGTATTCACACTTTTGAGAAATGCGGTAGTCCAGCCTGCGCTGAAGCTGAGAACCGGTCCTGCACTCCGTCCCCAGGCGGCACAGCTCCACCAGCTTCGCGGAAAAGAACTCCTCCACCTCCGCGGATGCATCCCGCAGCTGAAACACATGCTCCAGACGATTGTCCGTGATCTTCTCCCGGTTCCAGACGATGCCCTCGGTTTCATTCACATAACAGTTCGTGATCCCCTCGTCCTCTAAGATACACTTCAGGAGCTTCCCATAGAGTGCGATCTGGATCTCGGCGCCCACCTTCAGGAAACTGGCATTTTTCGCATCGATGACGGTGATGCGATACCGCCCCTCGGAGTGAATGAACTCTGCCAGGAGAAAGTCCGGATACATCCTGTCACTTAAGACCGCCGTCATATCCAGGTCCGAAACCCCAGCCAGATATTTCGATGCAAATGAGGGGGTGACGCTCAGGCACGCCTGATAGAGATAGACCGGTTTCGATGTGGAGGACAGGCGCTTCAGTGCCGCCACGGTCCCTGCAAGGGAAACCCGGTCCGATTCCTTCAGGTCGATGACCTCGCAGGAATCATCTTCCTTTAGCCTCTGAAGCAGGATCTGCTCCCACTCTTCTCCCGCCAGGGCGGATGCGGTCTGCTCGTATGCGGATGCCGCGACCCATCCCAGCTGACGGTAATCCCGGCTACTCACGGAATTGTAGATCAGGAATTTATCACAGTGCTTCTCGTAATACTGGCCCAGCATGGACGGCTTTAGTTTCAGCGTCAGTTTCATCGGACCCTCCTTATGCTCCCGTCATTTTATCTAACGACCGTTGGCGATCACCACATTCATGGGCTCTACTTCGATGCGCTCCCAGACCTTCTCCAGCACATAAGGTTCTCCGGCCAGATATGCATCCAGCGCCTCCCTGCTCTCAAAGTCCATGATAAGGGCAGAGCCCTTCATCCGGCCCTCCTCATCCAGCAACCCGCCGGCGCTGATGATGTGATCGCTCAGCTTCTGCATCCCCTCCAGATGACGCGGGCGCACTTCCATGCGCCTGTCCAGTTTTCCTTCGCCGTCGTAGGCTCTGATCAGAAATTGCATCGTTCGTTCCCTCCTTCGCCATAAGCGTTTCAGAACACCATGCCCTAAACTTTCACGAACTCACGTCAGATTCAATCTCATAAATGAAAGGTCACGATTTGTATACTGCACTGCCGACCTGATACTTCTTTGAATGCCTTTCAGATCCGCACAGGCAATATATCTGCTTGCCTGAGTTATCATAAGACTGTTGAGATGGCAAATATCTCCTGAATCCAATCGCACGATCTCATATTTATATTCGCGGTCTCTCCCATTTCCTTTCACTCTGGGTGGCAGGATCGTGTCACTGTCGCCAAACCCCAGTACCGAGGACAGAGTCGGGTATTCATCCGGCATCATTACTCGAACATGAAGCTCACTTTTCGTAAATATCTGGTAAAATGCGGACATCGATATGATCGCCAGATCCTTCGACAGCGGGTAAACAGAGTAATCTCTCGGTGATAACATGGTCATAAGCTGTGCCAATGACGGATCAGGGACTTGCTGCAATGTAGCAACAGTAGCGTTCATCTTCCGTATTGCGAACGGTCCCTGATAGACTCCGCGACCAACGTCGGGCATTATGAATCTTTCATCGCATTTCGGCCGAGCGAAAATCAGATAGGCGCCTATCAGATCTTTGATCTCTGTCCACAACCAAATGTTTGGCATCTCCGGGGCATCTGTTTCCGGTTCGGGAGTATCATTCAAAAGAAACCTTTCCGCTTTTTTCACAACGCTGATGACATCCTGCATATCCTCGCATGCAAGGATGTCATTCAGACACATCTCATAGTCGATCTCAAATTCCGGCCCCAACGCCTCAATCCCGGCTTTTTCTTCCACGGACAGCTCGGCTTTGTACCGAACCGCCGATGCAATCAGGAATTTCTTGATGGTAAAGAGCTCCTCTGCCGTGAACGACAGACTGCTTCTCGCATTTTCGATTTTGTTATGGAAAAGATTCGCAAACTGATGCTCTGTTTTCTCGCACAGATCACGCTCGATCCCTTCCGGATAATACCCCTTTTCTGAGAAAACGGTTCTTGCGTTTCGTGCCTGGATCGTTTTCTGTTCCAGATCACAGTATGTGATTTTGTCATCCGCATAGAAGTTCCGTAGGATGAACTGCGGAACATAATGACTATTTACCATCGCAATATGCTACTTCACCATACGCCCTGCTTTGTTCTTCCGATTTTCTAATCTGATTGTTCACTCTTTTTGAAAGGCTGAACAAATCATTCCAACTGCTATTTCTCCATGTTTTTCACATACCGGCATTTCGGAAAAGCACTGCATCCGTAAAACTGATTCCCTGCATTGTCGCCCTTTTTCGCCGTCCGCATCACCAGCGGACTCCCACATCTGGGACAGGTCATCACTGCATCTGCATCTTCGGACGGGGAAACCGCAGCAGAAGGTGCAGTCACTTCCGTCTCACGAACAAGGTCCTCATATTTCTCCAGATAATCCGGTCTGTCCGGGTGATCCAGATTTAAGTAGCTTTCTCCGATCTCCAGAAGGTCTTTCAGCGACATCACAGGTCCCTTGTATGACTGGTTCGTCTCCCGGATATAACTGATCAGCTGGTCTGCACGTATGACCTTTTCCTTGACCTCTTTCTTTGCAAACCGGTCATTTACCACAGTCTTTGGATTGGCCAGAACCACAATGCCTTTATAGACGGAACCAAAGGTAGCGTTTACCAGCACTTTCATGAGGATATTCTTCCCATCCAGCCGTGCTTCCTTCAGGACATTCAGATGCCGCTCATTCTGTGTAATGGGGGAATAGATGCCCTCCTTATGCTTTCTGCTGCCATATTGAAACGTGCGGATGAAGTCTCCGTTATTGTTGATCTCGATATTCCCCACCAGGTTTTTGCATTCGATCACATAGTAAAACTTGGGAGTCAAAACCAGATAATCAATCTGCGCTGTCAGACCGGATTCCGTCTTCAGATACAGATCATGCAAAACCACAAGATCCATCCCACTGTTTTTCAGTTCGAAAAGGATGTTCTCTTCCCCATAAATACCGGCATTGACAACGGCAATCTCCCTCTCAATCTTCGAAGCAACCTCTCCGGATGCCCTGGGAAGCAGCTCCTGCAGCTTCGCAAGGTACTCCTTTGCTTCGTTCGACTCCTTCAGGATAATGACTTCCGGTTTTGAAAAAATACCCATGTTGTTATCTCCAAATCTACTCTACCAATCCGCCATGGAAAACACATTCGTAGATCTCGGTTCCTTTATACGTTATGATCTCCCTACCCTGGAACCACTCAGCATCCCCCCGGATCTCACACCGGTACTCATAGTCCCCGTTTGCATATCTCTCCGGACCACGAAAGGGCTTGTCTTCCGGGACCAGAAGCAGCGCTTCCTTCAGAAAATCCCCGCTGAAGTTTTCACCGGTGACTCTGCCCACATAATTCATACTCCAATAGGGAATCCCACGGATCCACAGGGCTTCTTCCCCGGCAAACTTCCCCGTTCCCAGGTAGGTGTCGTAATACATGTAGTCGCCATCCCGGTAGATCAGATCATGGGACTTCTCACGGGAGGATGCGGTCTCCGCGCCTTTACCTGCATAGGTGGCACGCTTTGCTCTGATCAAGAACTCGACAATTTGCTTGTCCATCTTCTGTTCCTCTCACACTTCCATACTGTCACAATTCCCTATGTTAACCGAGACATCGTCCCTCAGATGCCTTATTACATATACTACAACTTACGAAACACAAAGACAAACCCATCCGCTCACAATTATAGCTTATATAAGGGGAATTATTGAGGAACTCTTTGACAGCTAATTCACACGGAAGATTTCCATCTTTATACCTATATTTTCATGTCCTATGTTGTTGCTTTTTTGCTTGTGAAATTGAATTATTGCATTTTTTCTGCAGATTTTCATTTTCATCGTTGACAATTATCTTTGCATGGATTATATTGGCAATGTAATCGTATGTAACACTATTTTCACAACCTAGCAAAAGAAAGAGGTGGCATTAGTGGAGCAGACTATCAACTCTCAAAGAATCCGAATCGAAAAGATTGAACTTCAGAACTTTAGAGGCGTCTCAAATGGGATCGTGGAATTCAATTGTCTAAAGACTCCCATTGGAAATGAAACCAGTTCTGATATTCTAGGACTCTATGGTCAGAATGGTTCAGGCAAAACTACCCTTCTAGACGCTTTACGAATCGCAAAGCGCGCTATGATGGGGAAACAAATACCCTACGATATGTTCGGAAGCATCATTTCCCAGGATTCAGATCATGCGAGAATGACCATCTCGTTTCAGGTAATGAAATCCAATGGTGAAGTATATCATTTAGAATACGCTTTTTCACTGGGGAAATGGGAAATTGCACCCGACAATTCAGGAAAAAAAGTCAACTCCAAAAGTATAGCTACTGTAGCAGGGCTTTCTGTTATGTCAACTGCAGTGCCTGCCATGACGCTAGTCACTGCAATGGGCTTGGGCCCTGTGGCTATAGCTGCCAGTGCAGCCGGAATTGTTGCCAGTCAAATCATTAAATCTTCAAATACAGGAAAGGAAGTATTGCAATCCGACGGAAAAACCCACCGTCTAGTCATATTCGATGAAGTATTAAGTCTTTCCGGGACATTCGACGGCACTTCCATCAGACTGGCACCTATTTTTGATACACGCACAGATGAAACAGTTTTTTTACCAAAAGCAAAACAGAAAGCCTTTTTCCCTTCGAAGACCGCAGCAGTTTTAAAGGAACTGCAAAGTAAAAAAAAGCAATGCCTGGTAAACTCTGAGTCTTTTATCTTCTGTGACGCTTTGAGCCAATTAATCATTGAGCAGGGACAGATCAGTGCATATGCTCAAATCATAGTTGATTTAAAGGCATTCGCAATCTCAAATATGTGGGTACTGGCGAATAAGGTTCGCAATTCTGCCGGGGAAGAAGTGATACCTCTATTCACTGCAAACAAGCGGATTCCAATCAGCAAAAGTGATTCGACCACATACCTAACCAACGATGGACTGAAGTCACTCCAAACTGCCCTCAACGCACTAAATGTTGTGTTGCAACAGATAATACCCGGTCTCACTTTAGAAGCAGTACGACAAGTAGACATTGATCTTAATGATCGCAATGCAAAAGCTCATGCAACCAGGACAAAAGTAGTAGTGTACTCTGTGAGAGATAATGTAAGGATTCCAATTGGAGAAGAATCAGCCGGAATAATACGTCTCATTTCATCCCTCGGCCTCCTTTCCTTCGCCTTTGTAAACCCTAGTGTCACGGTTGCGATAGACGAAATAGATGCCGGAGTATATGAGTATCTATTAGGGGAGTTGTTACTTATTTTTGAGGAATATGGCAGTGGCCAGTTGATATTTACATGTCATAACCTTCGCCCCATGGAAGTCCTAAACAAGAAATATATATATTTTACCACAACCAACCCGAACAACCGGTACCTAAAGCCCAAGAGTATTCGAAATGAGAACAACCTCCGAGATGTATACCTTAGGGAAATAATCATGGGTGGCCAAGAAGAAGACTTGTATACAGCAGCCAAACATGGGAAAATTGCCTCGGCAATGCAGAAAGCAGGTGATCTCATTGGGAAAGAATAAAAAGCCAAAATGCGTGATGGTACTAACCGAGGGGCCCTCAGACCGAGCAGCATTAACAGGCCTTTTTACGGACTTATATTCCCTTATTGACGATGACATTGAGGTATTCTTCCCGGTCTATACAGAAGAATCGCTGACATCAACAGGAGCATTGGAAGCAAATTACAACGGTGATATCACGTCACGAACTGGTATTACTCCGGAAAACATACTGCCAATGCTACTAAAAATGTTTATACATCCGGAGCTCAAAAAACACCCAGCGTATGAATACCCCAAATATGTTTATGAAGTAATTCACCTGGTGGATATTGACGGTGTCTACTTGGATGATGATCGGATCGTAAATGCTGCTCCCGGTGAAACTCGTGAATTACCCTATTATGACGATCAGACCAATACCATTATCGTTAAGGATCGCGATTCCTTTATCCGGCGGAACCAGCGGAAACGGGAAAACCTTGCCAAACTTGTCGAAACTAGCCATCTTCAAATAACGACGGAAAAGGATGCAAGCAGCAAGCGAGACAAACCATATAGTGTTTTCTTCTTTTCCTCAAATCTAGATCATGTTCTGTTTGGCAAGGCGAATAATGCTAGTTTTAACAAAGTACAAGATGCAAGGAAATTCAGCAATGATTTTTACGGAGAGCCCCTTAAGCAAGCCAGTTACTTTATAAATCACCCAGGGGCCTCCCCAGAAAGCACTTACTCAGACTCCTGGGCCACCCTTTTTAGCGACTCCCAATCCATACGCCCCAGAACTAACATTAATCTCCTTATAAAACGACTACTGGAACAAGCCAAAGTGAAAGAACTCCCCCTGAATGATATACGCGATTATTGTTAACCCTTCCATTTCAGGACTTCAGACAAAGGAGGCTGCAAATGAAAAAAGACGGATCCGTAATTGAAAAAAGGCTCCAAAACATGAAAAAGTTCTATCTTAAAGCAAGCGACCTGATAGACAATCTTCCGGACTCTATTCCAGAGAAAACAAGGGCGTTGCTCAAGGAAAAAATCCTTGGTGACAAAGATCTGAAAAAACTAATGGAGGGAATTGACTCTCATCGTCCACCCCGCTTTTTCCTGATAGGGCGCACCGGGGTTGGAAAAAGCAGTTTAATTAACGCACTTTGTGGCAGCTATGTAGCAAAAGTAAGTGACACCAAAAGCTGTACCGAACAGGCAAAACCGTATTATTGCAAAGACGGCGATCGAATACTGATGGAAATAATGGACACACGTGGAATTGCCGAGTCTCTTTCCGTTGATAATACTAAGACTGCGGAAGACATGCTCATTGATCAGATCAACGAGTTTTCTCCTGATGTGGCTATTTTCATGCTTAATTGCACACATCGTGACGATATTGTAGAAGACGTCGAGTTTCTGAAAAAACTAGCATCCAGTTATGCAAAAATCAACAATGTCCGACTTCCAATCGTTGTCGTAGTTAACAAGTCAGATGAAATGGCACCTCCAAGGTTCAAATTACCAACAGAATATCCCCAGAGCAAAATAAACAAAATACAAGAACAAGTACAATACTATAAAGGAATCATCGTCAAAAACGGTCTTAAGATAGACAATATCATAGCCGTTTCTTCTTATATCGACTGGATGACGGCGGATGGTATGTCTGTTACTGTTGAAGATATCGATAAACTTCCGCAAGAAGACATCGATAATCTTCAAATGGAGTTTGACGGACGTTATAGAATCGAGGAACTCCTTAATATATTGGAAATGGCCATCCAAGACTTTGAGGCGCAAGCGGGGTTAAGGATGGCCGCCAGATTGAATGAAGTTGTAAATCGCGTTGCGAAGCAATTAAATACCATATTCTCAACCATATCAGGAACAATAGCACTTACACCCATTCCTGTCTCTGACATATATATTCTTTTATTGCTTCAAGCCGTTCTTGTCAGCTTAATAGCCTCGTTAAGCGGACGCGATATCTCTCTGGATACCGCAAAGGAATTCATACTAGGTCTTGGCGGAATTGTCGGGGCCGGTTATACATTTAAGTTTATAGCCCAACAAGGATCTAAGCTATTAAATGCACTGTGGCCTGGAGTTGGCTCTTTTATCAGCGCCGGAATCGCCACTGCCGGGACCTCTGCAATTGGAAATTCAGCCATTCTATACTACTTAGACGAGAAGAATCTGGAAGAAGTGAAAAAGGTATTCAGAAACAACCAAAAGGAAAAAACACCCGAAAAGGAAACCGACAATTCTTCAACAACAGAATAAGTAACTAGCGTTGTCGAGGTTACTAGATGGCACCATATCACTTGGCATATAACTCCGACTGAAGTTGAATCCCCGGTGGTTGTGTAATAATCGCACCACCGGGGGTTCTTGGTTTCTTCATATTCATCGAGTTCAGGGTACCGTAGACCAGAATGTCTAAACACTTCTGTCACACTCTATCTCCAACTCCTCCACCGAGTATCCAAACAATATATCCTCCCTCCTGGCATTCAGATTCCACAAAAATGCCGCTTCCGAGACGGTAATCCGCTCACACCCCTCCTCTGACTCACCTTTGCAGTGCACACAGGAATAAGTTCCCGGCTCAATCTCCTTCATCCGATACCCGCATTCCGGGCATACCGCATATTTGCTCATCTTGTTCCTCCTTTTCTGAACTCGATTTCCACACAGTTTTCGCATTACATCGATTACCTTACTACGGCAATGATAAACAGCACGCTCATCACTACATAACTTCCCTTCATCAATGCCGTACCACCGGCAGATTGCAGCATTTCAAAGAATTCCTCGATAGTCTCTCCCACGGTTTCACCCCTCCTTTCGAAACTCCTGAATAAGCTGCCGGACTCTGCGTTCGGACAGATTCACGGTCTTCGCAATCTCCCCCGGCTTCTTTGTGTCCATGTTTTTCCGGATGTAAGAATAGATATAGTCTCTGGAATACAGCGACTTCGGGAATGACACATCCAGCCCTCCCATGTGTTCCCAGATCTTCCGGATCGTTGCATCCGGGAGGAACTCCGCCATTTCCCGATAGACCCCGCAGTACTGTTCCGGCTGTTTAGACACCTCTGTGTTCTCCTGATGCCATTCTATCGGGTAGATCTTTGTTTTTGCATTGTTCACCATCCTCAGTGTACTTCTACGGGAATACCCCCCTGCGGATTTCCGTATACTCCTCCTTCAAGAAGGAGATTTGTATTTTTTACGAGGGTGATGACACAGCAGATCGTTCATTCATGCGATATTTCAGCACATCTACGCTCGCATACCCGGTCCGTCTCGTTTTTGTCCTGTCTATACCGGCCATTCGGGTCCTTCCTTGATGTGACTCTTCCTCGGAGATTCCCTGGGCTTCCTGCCACATCTCCACTTTTCGGTATATGAGCCACCGCAGGAACCGAAGAGCATACTGATTACCCAGTCCGGCGGCGATGTACAGCATTTCCATCCCCATTTCCGTATTTCTTTCCGGCGGGAAGTCGTTCTTCACGAAATTCCATACATAATCCAGCGCGGTGTAATAGTCTGAAACAGTTTTCCACCGGTCAGACTGATAAAGCGTCGTCTTCCACCGCCGTCGCAGCTTTTCGTCTTCGTATTCGATCTGATCCCCTGATGAACAGTCTGCCTCCCGAACAGGCTCAATTGTACGATTCCGCCTGCACTTTACGCCTTTTCTGACCATCAGGTTCAGCGAGCCAACTGTGGCCATGTAGTTTACAAACACCGGTGCCCGGTCCTTCAACTCCGCCTCGGCAGCCCTGTATTCCTGATCTACTTCGTTCGCCAAAGAGATCAAACACGGCATGTATTCGTCAGGTTTCATATACAGGTAGTCATATACAGCCATATGCAGGTTGTAGGCATTCAGAAAATGCTCGTTTTTCAGCGCTTCCTCAGATGCTGCGACCGGAAATACCATGTCCAGACGGCTGAATTCCGGAGCCTGAAGCACTTCACTATAATCCGAAAAATCGCAGCCGATCAGGCACTCGGCAGATACCTTGAAATGGCTTTCAAGATGCCGAATGATGTTTTCGGGTGGCTGTGATATTCCTTTTTCGTATTCATCGATGGCAGTCATGGACACAGCCAGGAGGTCCGCCAATTCCCCCTGCGTCTCCCCAAATGCTCTCCGCAGAGCACAGATGTTTTTCCCCAGTATTTCTTGATCTTTCATAGCATTCCTTTCATGATCATTCTGTTCTCATTACCACCACGACTGAGCATATACCTCAATCTTGTCATGTGCTGGAAATCCATCGTATGCCGAGAATTCAAAGGCCTTCGTTCCGCCCTCATACAGGCTGTCCATGTAATCATAATCGATGTAGACAGCCTTACCGCTCTTCTTCAGGATCAGGATCAGCTCTATCATATCCTGACCGGTTCCCGAGTTATTCTTCACCTCCCCGGTGATGGAATCCCCGTTTGATCGTTCCGAAACATTTTTAATCTCGAAATCCGATGATTTGGCTGCTCCTGAGGGAACGTTCTCCGACATATTATCCCAACCGCCACCGATTTCAGAGGAGGTGTCATCCCGGAGTTCTGATTTCGGAACTGACATGTCCCCATTTAGAACCACGGTGTCTTTGGGCAGGATCCTCATAGCAGATGTGCTATCCGTCCCCAGAATCGTTCCGTTTGGATTTCGAATGGTCGCATTGATCTGCGGGAATTCCACCACCAGATCTTCATTGGGGTTATACAATATCGCATAGTAATTGATATATACATCCCCACTGTATTCCGAATAAGAATCCAGTATCCACCCACTTTCTATGATTTCCGGCTTCTGCGCCTGGGATCTTTGGTCTGTTACGGATGCGGAATACCCCGCCCCTATGGAGGAATCGTTAGACTCTGTTGCGGAAGACGCGGCCGGATCTGCCTCTGTCTCGTTGACCGAAGCATCTGATACACCTGTATTCAGCCCTGCATCGCCGGAGATAACTGTCTGTTCTGTGATACGTCCGTTGTTCACCGGAGTATATGAGATGAGCCAGGAGCCCATAGAGCTTCGAATCTCTGTCGCCTTTACCGTCATGATATCACCGGCTTTGACTCCGGGATTCCGATCTGATACGAAATTCAGATGTTCGCCCGCCCATAGGTTATAACCAAGTATGGAAGTAGGCTTAAAATCTGTTACCTCGAAACGGACGATCGTTCCTTCCAGGTCCTCACCCCTGTTTAGTGCCGCCTCAAATGACTTTGCATCGCCGTAATTGATCGTTGGTCCGGGAGCGCCGGCACACGAAGAAAAACCCAACAGAAACAACACCAACAACAATAAGGATTTTGCTGAGATTGACCTAGAAAAAAGCTCCATCTTATACCTCCTCTTTTTTGAACTCACTGATCAACTGACGAACCCTTCGCTCAGAAAGGTCGACATGCTTTGCAATCTCACGAGGTCTTTTAGTGTCCATATTCTTCCGGATGTACGCATGTACATACTCTCTGGAATACAATGACTTCGGGAAAGAAATGTCCAGCCCTCCCATATGCTCCCAGATCCTACGAATGGTGGCGTCCGATAGAAAAGACGCCATCTCCCGATATACACCACTGTATTTTTGCAGCTGATTCGACACTGGTTCACCCTCCTGCGTCGATTCTATCGGATTTCTTTTGGCTTTTGCATTGATGGTCTTCCATCGATGATTTCTATGGAAATTTACCCTGGTGTATTTCCTTTCTGTTTCCGGGAGTATTCCTCACACGCCTTTCTTTGCTACAGATAACAAAAGAATAGCCGCCAGTTTTATGACTGGCGACTATCAATCGTATAGGTGCTATCCGTATGTTTCCATAATAAAGACTAAAGAAGATCAACCACCCCGGAAGATCAAACCAGGAAAAGAGCACCAAAAAGGTGCTCTTTTCCCCAAACCCACGTAGAAAGGAGAAACCATGACTATATAACCCTTATGGCATAATATACTCAGAAAACAGATCCTTCAATTCACAGAAATATGCACCCACTTGGTATCGCGCTTCCTTTTCTTGTAAATGATGGTACGTTTCCTTCCAAAGTTCATCATCCGGATCATTCCATTCCAAAGGGAACAAAACTGCAGTATCCTCAAGTAGGGAACTAACATTAGTTCCAAACCAATGCCTTGTTTTCTCTATCAAAGAAGTCGGGATATCCAGCAGGTATTTACGCAACAGATCATAGACCTTATGGCAGAGCTCCTCAGCCTCTTCGAAGGTTACGATATTCATTTTTGCAAGTTCCTCAGTTTTATACTTGAAGAATGCTCCAGTATCTTCCGCATGATAATAGTTCCAGAATGCGTTAACCGCTTCGTACATTGCCTTATATACTTCACTTACGCACGCATGAGTTTGAACTTTCTGGGCGTCTGCGGACAGATTAGTTACAAAAATATTACTTGTATCCATTTCGTTTTCCTCCTGTACTAATAACTCGTGATATGCAAATTCCGCTTAAACGGAACAGCCGTTCCGCGCCAGCGGCGCGGCCATTCCGTTTTGAACGGCGCAAAGCGCCGCTTGGTTGACAGTTACAAGTTATACCGGTTCCCGCATGCTTTTTCCGTTCATTTCTAAGCGGAA
>JAILAF010000068.1 GCA_024681775.1 Lachnospiraceae bacterium | reverse complement strand
AGCAAAGATCCTGAATCTGGCACAGCTCCCGGATTTTCAGGAAGAGTTTATGCAACATACAGAACTGGCGCCCTTTCGATTAATGAAAGAATGACCGATAAAATACGAGGGCGAAGAAAGGCTTTATTATGTCTCAAAAGCAATTTGATGATTATCGGATGACATATGCGTCATTTATCTATAAGGATTATCACGCCCGGGTGGAGGACGGCGAACTGAAGGTTTTTTATGAATTCGAGATCCCGGGGCTCAGATCCTTTACGTCCAAATGGGTCTTCCCGCTGAAGATCACGGGGCCGGAGGGGGAGACTGCGGATTGTTCCGGCGCTGCCCCCGCAGAGGGGCCCGCGGCAGAGAATGCATCCCGCATCGCAGGCCTTGAAGATCCCCTGCAGGATCCGATTTTGAAGAACATGCTCTTTTCCCTGGGCATGGCGGAGACCATCAGCTATTTCAAAACGGTGTGTCCGAAGCGGGTGGAGATCCCCTGTGGGAACTTGAGCAAGTGGCAGCAGGCCTGGTGGAAAAAACTGTATTTCCACGGCCTGGGAGAGTTCCTCTATCTGAATGACATCACGGTCGACCTGGAGGATTTGGTGCACTTTGCTCCCGCATCCGAGACGGAAGAGGCGCCCCGGCATGATGAAACCTCCTACGAGGGGTATCTCGTGCCCGTGGGCGGCGGCAAGGATTCCGTGGTGAGTCTGGAGCTCCTGCGGGACGAACGGATCGTCACCTACGTTATCAACGGAAATGAGACTACAAAAAATGTCTGCCGGATCTGTGATGACAGACAGGGAGACTATGTGGCCCGCCGCATCCTGGACAAGGGCATTCTGGAGCTGAATGAACAGGGGTATCTCAACGGGCACATCCCCTTCTCCGCGGTGGTGGCTTTTTCCTCCGTGGTGGCGGCATATCTCCTGGGCCTGAAGGACATCACCCTCTCCAACGAGACCAGCGCCAACGAAAGCACCGTAAAGGGTTCTACGGTCAATCATCAATACTCCAAATCCTACGAGTTTGAGTCGGATTTTACAGAGTATTTCAGCCGCCTGACGGACAGTGACATTCACTACTACAGCCTCCTGCGCCCCTTGACAGAGCTGCAGATCGCGTCCCTTTTTGCAAGACATACCGCCTACCACAAGGCCTTCCGCTCCTGCAACCGTGGGAGCAAGCAGGGCATCTGGTGCTGCAACTGCCCCAAGTGCCTCTTTGTGTACATCATCCTGCTTTCTTTCCTGAGTATCCCGCAGCTCCATGCGATCTTCGGGGAGGACCTGCTGGAGAAGGAGAGCCTGGACGCAGATTTCCGCGCCCTCACCGGCATCGCGGACAATAAGCCCTTTGAGTGCGTGGGCACCAGACGGGAAGTGCACGCCTCCTTAAGCGATTTTGTCCGCAGGGGCGGCCACAGCCTGCTGACGGACCGCTATACAAAGGAACTGTCACGGATCCCGGAGCTCAGTGCGCAGGAAGGATTTTCCACCGACATCGACGAAATGCTGAAGGAGTGGGTTTCGGAGAATCATGTGCCCGAGGCACTCTGCGAGCGGATCCGGGAAGCGCTGCGGCAGGGCAGAAGGACGGAGGGGTGACGATCTCTCCCCGAGAAGGAACAGTCAGAACGCGGAAAGGCGAAGATATGGATAAACAAGGCCTGATCGACAGATTGAACGGGAAAAAGATCCTGATCTGGGGCTACGGACGGGAAGGGAAAAGCACGGAAGCCTTTTTGAAGGAGCACTGCCCGGCGGCGGTGACGGAAGTGTTTGAAGGCAAGCCCGAGGAGATGACGGCGGAAGTGTTTGACGCTTACGACGCTATCGTTAAAAGCCCCGGGATCCCGTTTTTTTCCGAAGATCCGAAGCTGACGGGACAGACGGAGCTCTTCCTGCAGGCATTTTCCGGACAGACCATCGGCATTACCGGCACCAAGGGGAAAAGCACCACTTCCTCCATGATGGCCCATGTGCTTGCGGAGTGCAGCGGACGCCCGGTGCTGCTGGTGGGGAATATCGGCATCCCCTGTCTGGATGCTTTTGACGAGATCACGGAGGATACCATCGTGGTCTACGAGATGAGCTGCCACCAGCTGGCGAATGCCCACACGGCGCCCCACATCGCCGTGTTTCTGAATCTGTACGAGGAGCACTTGGACTACTATCATACCCTGGATGCCTACTTCGGCGCCAAGGCCCACATCGCCTCCTGCCAGAAGGCGGGGGACCGTTTCTACAAGGGCGAAAATGTGCCGGAGATCGAGACAAAATCGGTCACGACTGTCATAAAACCCAGCCCTGCCATGTATGTGCCGGGGCTGAAGCTTTTCGGCGCCCACAACCATTTGAACGCCCTCTTTGTGCGGACCATCGCGACGGAGTGCTTCGGCTGCGATCCTGCGGCGGTGATGACTTCACTCCAAAGCTTCCGGCAGCTGCCCCACCGGATGGAGCCGGTGGGAGAGTTCGCAGGGCGTTCCTGGTATGACGACTCCATCTCCACCATTCCGGAGGCGGCCATTCAGGCACTGGAGAGCATCCC
>JAILAF010000037.1 GCA_024681775.1 Lachnospiraceae bacterium | reverse complement strand
TCCGAGGAACAGTACGCTGCTGTCTGCAACGAATTCTGGTGGTGTCTGAACAATATCGCAAAAGGCCTTTGGAGAAAAGAAGTAACATATGCGCAGGATATGCTGAACTTCGTGGTCAGAAAGCAACTGGAAAAGATGCTTTCCTGGAAAGTAGGAGAGCTGACCGATTATTCTGTCAGCGTCGGCAAATCGGGGAAGTATATGAAGAAATGGCTCTCTGAAGAAGAATGGCAGAAGTATTTGGACACTTATTGCGGCACCGATGTAAACGACATGTGGAGCGCCGTGGAAACCATGTGCCGGCTGTTCAAAGATGTTTCAAAATGGGTAGCGGAACATCGTAATTTCGTCTTTGACAGGCAGGAAGCGGATCATAGCTTCAATTATTTCAGCACTGTGAAAGAACTGGATGAAAACGCGAAAAGCATTTTTTGATTGCATTTTTCTCAATGATCCGTTGGCAAACAATCTGGGATCAAATTCTTCTCGGCGGAGACGAACTGAAGGCTGTTGAGAAGGAATTCACCGAAGGGATCTATATTCTGTGATCGCAAGGATGCCCGATCGGACCCGATAGCCGGCGGATATAAAACCGGATGTTTGTGAAATGCTGTAGATCGTTGAATAGGGGGAAACCATGGAGGCGCTGGGTATGGAACATTTTGTATCTGATGAGATGAGAGAGCTGATCGACAGATACCGTGAGCGAAATAACGAGAATCTGATGAAACTCACGTATGAATTTGTAAAAGAAGCATTCCATCCGGAGCCCGGACGCGAGGATAAACTGTATCGTCTGGAGCACTCCCTCCGGGTGGCACTGTGGGGAAAGAAGATTGCGGAAGGTGAAGGGTGGGATCCGGAGCCGCTTGTGATCGCCTGCTTGCTGCATGACATCGGGTATGTTGAGAGCTGGAAGAACGATGCGTATGATGTGCATCACCACTATTCGCGCTTTATAGCGGAGGAATATCTGGAGGCCCTGGGATACGATCCTGAAGAGGTGAAAAAGATCAGCGTGGCGATCGTTCTGCACGCAGAAGGCAGTCCGATCGAAAATCCGGAGCTTTTCAAAAACGCGTCGCCCTTTGAACTCTCCGTATGGGATGCGGATGATCTGGACCGATACGATGAAATGCGCATGATCATGAATGCAAACCGGGATATAGGGGAGCTGACAGCGGTTGATCTGAAAAAAGTTGCAGAAAACCGTTTGTCACTTGCTGTTTCCTCCGGGGACCGGATCTGTGGAACGGAAACGGCAAGAAAATACTGGCTTGAAGAAATGGCGGAAGGACGAAGGCTATATGAAAGACTGATTGCCCAGATGGATCACACCTGGGAGATGGAGCAATGGTTATCCGGGATCAGCGGGAACTGATCGAAATCGCCAAGATCAAGGTGAGAAACAAGCGCAAGTAAAAAAGGGAGAGAGACAGTGCCAAAACAGAACATCTTTGACAACGAGACTTTTTTTGAGGGCTATCGGCAGATCCGGGAGAGGGAGTCCAATGCCAACGACCTGTTCGAGATCCCGGTCCTCTTTGGAATGCTTCCGGATCTCACCGGCAAGGAGGTGCTGGATCTGGGCTGCGGCTTTGGAGAGCACTGCTCATCCTACATCAAAAAGGGCGCTGCCGCAGTCACCGGCATCTGTTCCACAAGCCGGATTTTCTCATCGTCCGCGCGAGGCGGGCGTAGGAGCATACCGGAAGGAGCCTTTTCCCCGATTGTGAAGCGGGCGCAGGAAGATATGCCGGAAAAGGCAGGCGCAGGGTCCCATAGAAAATCGTTGTAGAGGCGCCTTTGCAAGGGTATAATTTCTCTGTAATGACAACTTTAGCTCTGTAAGGAGGATCAGACATGCCAAACGACAGAAGACCGGAGAATATGGTGCGGATCACCACACCCGAGCTTGCGGATGCGTTCATTGAGGAGCAGCTGCAGGCGCTCAGAGATCAGATCGGAGACAAAAAAGTATTGCTCGCACTTTCCGGAGGTGTGGACTCCTCCGTAGTTGCCGCAATGCTCATCAAGGCCATCGGAGACAGACTTGTCTGCGTGCACGTCAATCACGGACTGCTGCGCAAGGGAGAGCCGGAGCAGGTGATCGAAGTGTTCCGGAATCAGATGAAGGCAAACCTGATCTATGTGGATGCCACCGACAGATTCCTGGACAAGCTCGCCGGAGTGACGGATCCCGAGACCAAGCGCAAGATCATCGGCGGCGAATTCATCGAGGTCTTCGCCGAGGAAGCGAGAAAGCTGGACGGCATCGAGTTCCTGGCGCAGGGGACCATCTGGCCGGATATCCTGGAATCCGAAGCGGGCATCAAGGCCCATCACAACGCGGGTGGCCTGCCGGAGGATATGAAGTTCGAGCTGGTGGAGCCCGTCAGGATCCTGTTCAAGGACGAGGTCCGCATTGTGGGAGAACGCCTGGGCCTGCCCGCAAACATGGTCTATCGTCAGCCCTTCCCCGGCCCCGGACTGGGTGTGCGTTGCCCCGGTGCCATCACCAGAGACAGACTGGAGGCGGTCAGAGAATCCGATGCGATCCTCCGGGAGGAATTTGCGAAGAATGGCCTGGAAGGGAAGGTATGGCAGTACTTTACCGTGGTTCCGGATTTCAAGTCCACCGGTGTCAAGAACGGCAAGCGTACCTTTGACTGGCCCTGCATCATCCGCGCCATCAACACCACCGATGTGATGGAGGTGACCGTAGAGCATCTTTCCGATGAACTGATCGATCATCTGGTGCAGCGGATCATCACTGAGGTGCCCGGGATCAACCGCGTGCTCTTTGATTACACGCCGAAGCCCCCTGCTACGGTGGAGTACGAATGACGACCGTGTCACTTTTGCAATCTGTATTCTCTGCTGCCCCTTTCGCAAAGGGGCAGCATTTCTTTTTGATCCTATCTGTTTTGAAGTCTTTTGGCCTGTCTCCGGCCTGCTTTCCCTGCTTGCTTTCCCTGCTTGCTTTCCGGCTTGCTTTCCCCGCTTTCTTTCCCTGCTTGCTTTCCGGCCTGCTCAACTTGATCATGAGCGGAACAAGGCGGGGAGAAGGCATCAAAATCCCACGATCCTACAGAATTTGATGCTTTTGGCCCTGCCTTGGGCAAGTGCATGGTTCCTCGGAGCGGGGAGAAGGCATCAAAATCCCACGATCCTACAGAATTTGATGCTTTTGGCCCTGCCTTGGGCAAGCGCCAGCCTCCCCGAAGCCTGGAGAAGGCATCAAAATCCCACGATCCTACAGAATTTGATGCTTTTGGCCTTGCCTTGGGCAAGCGCCAGCCTCCCCGGAGCCTGGAGAAGGCATCAAAAATCCACGATCCTACAGAATTTGATGCTTTTGGCCCTGCCTTCAGCAAGTGCCAGCCTCCCCGGAGCGGGTAGAAGGCATCACCCCCCACGATCCTACAGAGAACAAGTGCCATTTATGGTAGAATATAACTTGGATTTTGTACGAGATGGATCACATTTGTATTATTTGACGAACAGATAAATACTATTGCTTGGGAAAAGGCTGGGATGAGGCAGCCAGAATAACCAAAGCCATGGAGTCTGCCCGGAAAATGATCGGATTTTTTTAAAAAAATAAAGTACACTATATTGTGCAATTGAAAGCGCACTTTAAAGCACAGAAAAGAGGGATAAGAAAGGGAGGAGCATATGGAGATTCGAGATGATCGGGTAGATGCCGGCAAGGCTTTTGACTGGGGCAGAACCGCAAAGGAATATGCCAGATTCAGAGATATCTATCCTGAGGAATTCTATCGGAAGATCGTAGACAGGGGACTTTGCATCAATGGGCAGAAAGTCCTCGATCTGGGGACGGGTACGGGCGTGCTGCCGCGGAACATGTACAAATATGGCGCGGAATGGACCGGAACGGATATTTCTCCGGAGCAGATCGAACAGGCGAAGCTCCTGGCGGATGCGGCAGATATGAAGATCGACTTTCAGACGGTTCCGACAGAGCAGCTGGACTTTGCCGGAGAGAGCTTTGACGTGATCACAGCCTGCCAGTGTTTCTGGTATTTCGATCATGAAAGGGTGATGCCGAAGCTGGCTGCACTTTTGAAACCGGCCGGCAAGCTGCTCATCCTTTATATGGCATGGCTTCCGAAGGAAGACCGGGTCGCAGGGGCAAGTGAGGAGCTCGTGCTGAAATACAGCCCGAAATGGTCCGGGGCCGGGGAGACCAGACATCCGATCTGGATTCCTGAGATTGCTTATGAGTATTTCACATTGGAGGACCATGAGGAATATGATCTGATGGTCCCCTTCACCAAAGAATCCTGGCATGGGAGAATGAGAGCCAGCAGGGGCGTGGGGGCTTCCCTGTCGGAGGAAGAACTGGCCGGATGGGATAGAGAACACAGAGCGCTGTTAGACAGGATCGCGCCGGAGCGATTCGATGTCCTGCACTATGGTGCACTGGCAGTATTGAAGAAAAAGTAAGATACCATAAACCGTTCCATGCGGCAGAAGGGCGGGGGGCGTGCGCCCGGTCTGCGAACGGGACTTACAGCTTTCGGTCTGCGAACGGGATCTACAGCCTCCCGCCCATGAACGGGACTTACAGCTTCCGGTACTTGCTGGGAGAGATGCCGGTGACCTTCTCGAAGGTGCGGAAAAAGTAGGCATAGCTGGAGTATCCCAGGAGCTCCTGCACCTCGCTGACGGTTTTCCCCTCACGCAGCAGCGCTTCCGCCGCATTGATGCGCTGCAGGGTAATGTAATGCCCCAGAGGAACATGCATGTGGCGCTTAAAGAGCCTCCCCAGATAGTCGGGATTTAAATAAAAATGCGCCGCCAGATCCGAAATGGTCAGGTTCTCCCGGAGATGCTCGTTCAGATAGGCGATGATGTCGTTCACCTTTTGCTGGGAGGCTGATACGGGCAGGGAATGGGGCTTTTTCTGCATTTTTTTCAGTGAATGGATATCGGAGAGCAGGGTGAAAAAAGCCACCAGAGAATCCGGGGAAAGACGTCCTTCAAAGGAGAGCAGTTCGTCAAAATGGCGGATGAGCTCTCTTTTTTGTTCGAGATCCGGGAACAGAAAGCAGGGGGCGCTGCTTTCCTCCAAATAGGAAAAGTCCGCAAAGCCCTCCCCCAGAGAAAGACTCAGCCATTTGTCCTGCACCGTCAGGATGTACCGTTCGTAGCTCGCGCCCGCCTCGTGGTAGAGCTGGTGCACGCAAAAAGGGGGGATGACGATGAGGGTTCCCGCAGGGACTGCCCGGACCGTGTCCCCCAGCAACACGTCCGGGAGATCTGTCAGAGTGAGATAGAATTCCGTGGCATTGTGGGAGTGCGGTCCGACAGGAAAGGGGGTCGCGGAATTGCGATATGCTGCGTCAAAGGGCTGACCGATGTGGTACAGCGGTGTTTCCATGGGATTTTTATCCGTTGCCATGAGATCTCCTTTCCTTGCAAGGGGCTGCCCCTGGATAGAAGCAGGACAACACAAAGTCGGAATAGTATATATCTTTGGTATTCTATGTATATATTATTACAGAGATTGCCGGACTACAATAAAGAAAGAAGCAGGGAAGAAACGGGCGGCACCCCCATCAAGGTGCCCGAAAGGAATAGAGATGAAAAAGATCGGAATCATTGGCTGCGGCGGCATCGCCCATGTGCACGCGTGGGTCCTGGCAGGAATGGAACGGGTGAAAATATCAGTCCTGTGCGATACCGACAGAACCCATGCAGAAGAAATTGCGCTGGATTACGCACCGGAGGCGGAGATCGTCACGAATTGGGAATCTCTTTTGGATGGGGATTTGGATGCGGTCCATATCTGCACGCCCCATGCGCTCCATGCCCCCATGGCGAAGGCTTTTCTGGAGCACGGCAAAGCCGTTTTCTGTGAAAAGCCAAGCGCGGTCAGCACCGAGCAGTTTGAAGGGCTCGTATTTTCTGACAGGGCGCATCCCGGGAAGCTGGGGTTCTGCTTTCAAAACAGGTACAATGAAACCACCCGCCTGATGGACCGGCTCGTTGCCGAGGGCAGGATCGGAGCGGTGCTGGGAGCCCGTGGCTTTGTAACCTGGCGGCGGGATGCGGATTATTACGCCGCAGGTCCCTGGAGAGGGAGGCCGGAAACTGCCGGTGGCGGGGCTCTCATCAACCAGTCCATTCACACCCTGGATCTCCTGCTGCGGTACTGCGGAGAACCGGATCTGGTGAAAAGCACCGTGGCTACCCATCATCTGCCGGAGCTGGCGGTGGAGGATACCGTGGAAGCCTGGATGTCTTTCCCCGACGGGAAGCGCGCCTGCTTCTACGCATCCAACGGCTATGCGAAGGACGCTCCGGTTCTCATCGAGATCCAGGGGGAGCAGGGCAGGATCTGCATGAACGGGCAGGAGGTTACGCTCTATCGGGACGGCGCAGCGCCGGAACATTTCCTCTGCGAGCAGGAGCGGGGGATCGGCAAGGACTATTGGGGCTGCGGCCACAAGGCCTGCATCCGGGATTTTTACAGAGCGCTGGACACCGGGGAGCGCTACCCGAATGATCTGCAGGGTACCGCCGCCACCTTCCGGGCCATGATGGAGATTTACCGTGAGGGGAGAAGAGATTGCGGATAAAAGTTTGTATGGAAAGGTAACTATCCGCATTTAAAAATATTTTGAAATAGATATTGACGCCAGCTTCACCGCAGTTCTATAATGATTTTGCAATTAAAAATATTTTTAAATAGCTTTGAACGAGATACGCCATGAGTGACACGAATATTTTCAAGGTCCTGTCAGATGAGCAGCGGCGTGGGATTCTGGTGATGCTGAAGGGCGGCAGGATGAACGCGGGAGAGATCGCGGAGCGGCTGGGGATCACCCCGGCGGCACTGTCCTATCACCTGAAGATGCTGAAGGCTGCAGATCTGATCATGGAATACAAGCAGAAAAACTACATCTACTACGAGATCAACACCACGGTCTTTGAAGAATTGATCCTGTGGATCGGGCAGTTCGGGGGGCACGGCGAAGAAAACCAGGAAGGAGGTAGATCAAAATGATGAAAAAGATCATGTGGGGCATATCCTTTTTCTCCCTGATCGGGACAGCGGCAGTGATCCGGTTCATGCCGGAGAGCATTCCCATGCATTATGACCTGGCAGGGAACATCGACAGATGGGGCTCCAGAAATGAGAGTCTGATCTTCCCCATCATCATTCTGATCATGTCCCTGCATTGGCACCTCTTCATCCTGTATTTCGAGAAAAAAGCCCTGAAGGCGAAGGATGAGAAGGAGAGCGCGGCTGCTGAGTCCAACGCAAAGGTGCTGGGCATCGTGGGAATCTCCATGGCGGCTATGTTTACCGTGATGAACGGTTTTATGCTGTACAGCTCCTATACAGAGGCGATGATCGGAGCGGAAAAACAGACCATGGACATCGGCAAGGTCTCCGTATTTCTCACGGGAATCGTCCTCATCGTGGTGGGGAACTTCATGACGAAGACCCGGAACAACGGCGCGGTGGGCTTTCGGATCAGCTGGAGCATGTACAACGACAATACCTGGCGGAAGAGCAATCGCTTTGCGGCTGTCGCTTTGATGGCAGCAGGCGTTATGACAATCCTGTCATCTGTGTTTGCAAAAAGTGCCGCCGGTGCCACAGTGTTGGAAATCGTCTATATCTGCCTGGCGGCGGTGGTGTCCACGGTTTACGCCCATAAGGTGTATGTGGAGGAGAAACGTTCAGAGGAGAAAAAGGAGGGAGAAGTGTAATGGTAATCATCGGAAGCGGTGCTTATATCGGAATGATCATCATGGTCGCAAGCGGGATCCTGCTTCCCGTGGGAGTCAGTATCTGGTGGCTGGTCACCCGGAAGGAAAAAATATCCACGATTTTGATCGGCGCTGCCACCTTTTTTGTGTTTGCCATCATCCTGGAAACCATCCCCAAAGCGATCCTGCTTAATCCGGCGACCTCTCTGGGGCAGACCGTGATGGGAAGCGTCCTTTTGTACACGGTGATCGGAGCCCTGCTGGCAGGCATTTTTGAAGAGACCGGAAGATATGTGGTGTTTCGAACTTTGCTGAAGAATCGCAGAAACAGGGAAACCGGAATCTCTCATGGCATCGGCCACGGCGGATTTGAGGCGCTCTATATGCTGATCCTTTCAGGTGTACAGAATCTGATCTATGCTTCCATGATCAATGCCGGAACCTTTCAGAGTCTGGTGGATCAGACTGCTGCTCTGGGCGTGGATGTTTCCTCACTCGATGCATTGCCTGCGCAACTTGCCGCCATTACCCCTGGGACCGGGCTGCTGGCACTCTTTGAGCGAGTCTTTGCAATGCTGCTGCATGTGTCCCTCTCCATGCTGGTATTTTATGGGGTCAGGAAATCCAAGCTGTGGGTGTTCTTCCTTGCCATTGCAGCCCATGCGCTGTTCGATGTCCCTGCTGCACTTTACCAGATCGGAGCCATGCATCTCTACGTCACCGAAGCACTGTTGGCGATCTATTCCATCGCAGCCTTCGTACTCGTGTATCGATTCTGCTATCAGGGATTGAAGGAAGAACGGGAGGAAGCACCGGCCGAAGCAGTGGTTGAGGAGTAACGAATGGGGCATCATAGGGCTCTTTCCCGCCGCACGCAGAAAGCAGCATGCAAACGGTCATCGCCAGTGCCAAAATCTTTCCTTTTTTCATAATCGTTTCCGCCTGTGGCAACAATGACGCCGCAGGCATTATACACCCTTTTCTGAAGTTTCTCGTCTTTTCTTTTGCAGAAAGCCTCCATACAAGCTTTCCGGCTGAAAAAAAAGCCCGCAGCAATCCCACTGCGGGCCCTCATTTCACATGATCAGGACAGTATGGACGATACCAGTCCTTCGATCAGCCGGTTCACCGTATCCGGTGCATCGGTATTGGAATTGTGTCCGGCATCTTTGATCCACTCGAGGGGGATCCCGGTATTTTTGTGCCACGCCTTGTTATACCGGATGCAGGACCCGGCATGATCCTTCTCTCCGCAGATCAGAAGCGCCGGGCATTTAATCTCGTATGGAAGATCTGCCTCCATGGCATCCGCCAGGATCCGGTAGCCCTGACCGGCGATCCGGGAATACCTCCCTTGATCACCGTCGTATGTCATCATCATGTCGCGCATCAGGTTCCTTCCGTACTCGGACATGGCGACGCCGTTTGTCCCCGTCTTCAAAAGGGATTTCCAGGGATAATGACGGTAAACCGGCTCCATTCGTTTCAGAAGCCAGATCTCCAGCGCCGTCACATACCTGCGCTGCAGGGGTGCGGAATCAACGGAAACAAAGCCCTTCAGTTTTTCCGGGAAAAGTTCCGCGTATGCCTGTCCCACATAGCCGCCCATGGACTGGCCGACGATGACGGGATGATCAAAGCTCTCTTTTACCAGGATCTCGTCTACCCATTTTGCCTTATCCATCAGGGTAAAATCGAACCGGAAGGGCCACGAAGAAGCATGGGCCGGCGCATCCCAGACAAAGATAGGGTATTTTCCTTCAAAATATGCGATCTGTTTTTCAAACAATCTGTGATCCGCAGTCAGTCCCGGCAGGAAGACCAGTTCTACCGCCGTGTTCTCCGCCTCTTTGCTGATCCAGTAGTGAATGTCACCGCAGGGTGTTGTGTAGATTTGTTCTTTCATATCGTCTCCTAATAGCACGCCGTTTCCTTCTGTGCCAACAGTGGTGTTGAGATCATTATACCGCATTCATAGGAGTTTCTCACCCTTTGATGCAATTGACTGAAACATTACAGGTTTTCAAATCGACAGAAACTCAATATAATAAAATACAGATTGCCGGAATTATTTGATTGGAAACAATAAACCGGGGCCGTTGCAGTGATTGGGAGGTGCGTATGAACCAGGAAACCATTACAAAGATCCTTGCAAAAATCCGCGAAACCAATGCGCTGATCGTGCAGCCAGCCGGCGAAAATGATCTGGCTCGCTGCCAGGTGGATCTGGCCACCATCGGCGTTCCGTTGCTGCCCTCAGATTATATGGAATTCCTGAAGATAGCAAACGGCGTCTCTTGGAACGATTTTCAGTTCTTCGGGACTGCACCGATCATGGTCAAGGTTGACGACTGTGCACTGGCATCCATCTTCAACAAGAATGAGATCATGCACACTCTCAGTGAAAAACTTGAGGGATTTCTTGTGGTGGGGAGTTTCAGAAATGAGATCTATGTGTACAACCCCAGGCTTGAAACCTTTGACACATTGGAAGCAGGAACATTCAGGCCGCTGGATTCCTTTGATTCGTTTGATGAGATGCTGGAAGAAAGCGTCGGCTATTACGCCTTTTATGACGATGAAGAGGAAGAGGACGGAAACCTTCAATAACTTGTATTAGTACGAAGAATTGAAATATGTTGTGGATCTGACCGAGTCCGAGCGGGAAGTGAAGGAAAACATGGACGAGCTGGTGGAAAAGGCCGGCGTCGGCAGAACGGATATGAGCCATGTCAGTGACGGCATGAGCGACATTGTTTCATCCATGAACGAGATGAACAATGCGGTCCGTTCCGTGGATGAAGCTGCGGAGCAGATCACCCAGATCATCGATATGATCAACAGCATTGCGGCCCAGACCAATCTGCTGAGTCTGAACGCTTCCATCGAGGCTGCCCGCGCAGGCGAAGCAGGCCGCGGATTTGCCGTAGTCGCTACGGAGATCGGCCAGCTGGCAAACAACAGTGCGGATGCCACCAAGCAGATCGCCGAGATCATCAGCGGTATTACCGGGAAGGTGCGGGATCTGGCAACGAAGTCCGAGCACAATACGAAAATGATCAACGAGAACTCCGAAGCCATCACCAATGCGGCAGCTACCTTCCAGCAGATCACCGACGATCTGACCCGTGCAAGCGAGGTTATGGCAAAGATGGCAGGCCAGATGGAGCAGGTAAACGACGTGGCCACCAACATGGCTTCCGTCTCCGAGGAGCAGTCCGCCACCACTCAGGAGATCACCGCTACCGTCAATCAGTTGACGGAGAGCTCCAGAAATGTGGCAGCTTCCAGCGACAGCGTGTCCGCTGCGGCTGCATCCGTGGCAGACGCCGCAGACCAGATCAATGAGAATGTGAAGTTCTTTACCGTATAGTCGCTATAAAAATCCGGGTATCACAAAAGAGGTCATGCCGTCCGGCATGGCCTCTTTTGTAGCAACAATCCGGCAAGCGAGCAGGAGCCTGCCCTCTCGATCACCCTTATTTTTCCGTTCCCTGTTCCGGGGGTACGGCTTTTGACGGGGAGAGGCGGAATAGGTCTCCCACTTTCTTTAAAAGCATGGCGGAGGGAAGCCCCAGGGCAAACACCACCAGCACGAAGAGACCGTTGTTCCGGATGTAATACAGGCTGGGCAGCTCCCCTGCGAAGGAGTAGCAGAACAGCTCCACAAAGACCCCGTGGATCAGATAGAACTCCAGGGTCATCCTCCCCAGAAAGGCCAGGAAGCGGTTCCCGATCCGGAGCTTCATGCCGATGAGATAGGCCGTAAATACCACGGAAGAGGAGACCAGGATCTCGGAGATCAGACAGATGATCCGCCGCAGTACCTTGTCCGGAGCGCCCCAGTTCTCTCCGTAGTAGGAGAAAAAGGACTTGGCAAATTGCGTAAAGCCCGTAAAGAGGAGAACGCCCAGGATCCCCAGCACCAGATACCGCACGTAGTGCTTTTTGAGGTGTTCCAGGATCGCCGTTTCGTGCTTTGCCACAAAGAGTCCCACCACAAAGAGGTGGATGGAATTGTACCACCATTCGCCCCGCATGATCCAGTCGTTGTGATCGATGGATGCGCCCAGCAATTGATAGGCGATGGTAAAAAGCAGTACCGCAGCGAGGGCTTTCCGTTCGTCCTTGATGAATCGGAAGGCCAGGAAAAATGCGAGGTAGAAGAGGGGCATGATATAGACGTACCAGCTGTTGGGGTTGCACAGCTTAAGGCCTGTCAGATACCAGAGGAGCTTCTGCCCCGTAACCTGCTCTCCCAGGGCAAGGCGCACTGCCAGATATACCAGGCAGACTGTATATCCGATCCCCAGAATGGGGACGACCCGCTTCCGGAAGAAATGATCCTCCAGATAATGAGGTTTTGTATGAAAACTCTTATAGAGTCCGTAACCGGAAGCAAAGGTAAAAAAGGATACCAGGATATACCCGATGGGGACGAAAAAGTCCAGCCCCGGCACATAGTAGCGCTGATCGATCCAGGAGGCGGATGTCTTCTGACCGCAGTGATGGAGCAGGATGCAGAGGGCGATGAATCCCTGCATGGCTTTCATCTGCCGCAGGGAAAAAACCTCTTCGTTCCATTCCCCCCGTTTTTTGAGACTGCTTCCCCACAAAAGAGCCACGGCCAGCAGTGGATATACCAGATATACCAGGTAGTCCATAACGTATCCCCCCCTTTTTTTTTCGGGAAATCCCACCGGGATCCCCATAACGTAGATTATACCCCAAAGCAGCGGATTCACAAAAGGAAAAGCAGGTGACAGAAGTGTCACCTGCTCTCTTTGTTGCAATAGTCCAGAAGGATTGCTTCCTCACCGGGTCGCATCACGGCTGCACCGGAGGAATTGATCACATGGTGCATGCCGGGATTGGCAGTGAGGAGCACCGTGATGGTGTGATGGGCATCCACGCCCGGAGTATCCGGCAGCTCCACTGCGCTCTCCAGAAGCGCTGTGGCATCCCGGTTGTAGAGGTAGATCCCCAGTCCCTCTCCGTGCCATTTTGTAACCGCATCATCCACATAGAGGGAAGCGTACCCGGCCCGGGTGCCGTTCCTGCTGGTCCAGTCCTCCCCTGCGGGGACATCATAGGGGACCTCGCTCTGGTACATATACAGTCGCCCGTTCTCTCCGTTCCACACCGTCTGATAATGGTGGAAATGCTCCACCATCAACGCGTACATCAACGCGTCGTTGCCGTTGATCACGATGCCGTTTTCCGTCACATTTTTATCCCAGGCCACCTGGTCGCCGTGGTCGGCGCGCCATACCCAGAGATTCTCTCCGATGACACCGTCCGCATCGATGGTGATGCAGCGCTCCGCTCTGGCAGGGCGGTCCGTAGGGGTTCCGCCCACCCGGAAGTAGAGGTCGTTTAAGGTCACGTTTTTCCCGGCCCCCACATGCAGCAGGTTCGGAGAGACCTGTGTTTCTCCGCTTTCGGAGACCGCCGCAGGGCCTGCGTCAAAGAGGAGTCCTGCCAGCATCAGGTCGTCCCCGGCTGTTTCCAGGCATACGTTTCCGGCTACTGCCCGTAAAGTAGCCAGCCCCAGTCCCAGCAGGACCTGGCTCCCTTCTGCCCGGATGGGCTCTGCCAGGTCATAGACACCGGGGGTAAAGAGGATGTTCTTCCCCTGTGCCAGGGCAGCGGTGATGGAAGCTGCATCGTCCGCCTCCGGCTTTGCCACATACCAGGCATCCATACCGGAGATCCGCCCCAGCTCCTGCGGGAAAAGTGACAGGTCCGTCAGTACTTCCTCCGAGAGGGTTCTGCCGTAGGTCTTTACTTCCTCCGGACTCCAGCCTGCTTCCGAAGTGTCCAGATGCTTTCCGTGACTCCAGGAGATCCCGGTGGCATCCTCCCGCCTTGCGGGGATCATGATGCCCATGTCTCCGGGGTCTGCTGGATCCGTCCACAGGAGCAAGGGCTTATCCTGTACCGCAGGGGCCGCATCCACCACCGTGTAGGATTTCACGGGCCAGGTGCCCACGGGAAGGCCCCCCGGTTCATCACCTACCAGCACGATGTTCCAGTTGTCATCCACCCAGGTGCGGTACTGGTTGTTCCGGGAGAGCCACTGCTGCTGGGAGCCGGAATCCACCATGGTGAGGATCCGGGAATCCGCCAGAAAGCCGCCGCTGGCCCAGCCGTAATCGTCATGAAGGTGCAGGGCACCGTCGATCTGGACCCTGCGCATGTCCGTTGCCTGGGACACCGCCCAGACCGTCCCGGAGCAGATCTCCACATTCTCCACGCTGCGCCAGAAATTTTGGGTGGCGTTGTGATTGTATTCATCCCCCAGCCAGGTGGCGGTGCAGACCAGCGCACCCAGCTTCACGTCCGTGGGATAGGCCCCCAGCCCCAACACCTGGGTGTAAAAGCCTACGGGGACCGTCACATCACTGTAATCTCCCGGAAAAAAGCACAGGGCCACGCGGGTCCTGCCGAACTGATCCGTCTCCAGACGGTCGTAGAGCTCGTCCACCGTCCGCTGGATCGCTTCATGGTCATCCGTTTCCCGGAAGAGATATACGTTCTCTCCCAGCAGGTCCGTGTGAAAATCCGTGATCTCCGTGCCTGCTCCCGCCATCGTTTTCGTCGCTCCCTTGGGAAGGAAAAAAACTGCCCCGCAGACACACCCCAGGAACAGCAGTGCCGCCGGGATCAGGGCAGCGAGGAGGCCTCCTCGCTTTTCCCTTCTGTTTTTTGCTGTTTTTGTTTCTTCCATATTTTTTGTCATATCGGTTCTCCCCATTTCTTTCATAAGCCGCATTCAGCATAGTACTCCCCTGCCTTCCGGATAAGGACCTTTTTTCCGTTCCGGTGTCGATTTTTTAGCACCTGATAAAAAACTGACACCGTTTCGGAAAAAGAAACCTTATTCCTTCCCCTTCCCTTTTTTATGATGATAGTGGCCCGGCGCAGAGGCTGCAGGCAAGACTGCGCCAAAACAAAAACACAGGGGGAAAGCCATGAAATATCCGGAATTCATTGACAAAAACGGAACATTTACGTTGGAAGACGCGGACTTAAACGGTCAGCTGTATTTTCCGCTGGCGGGAGAGTACGGTCTGAAAAGCTGTGTATCTCCTACCCTGGCGGGGGATGCGAAGGTCGATCAGAACCATTTCCTCTATCCGCCCGTCAGTATCGAAGACCTGACGGCCGGCAGACTTTCCAGGAATTTCTGGGTGGTCACGGAGACGGGGGAGATCTGGTCTGCTTCCGGCGGATCCGCTTCTCAGAATATGACACGGATGACGGAAAAAAGAGAACCCTGCAGGGTCACTGCGGGCTTCATGTGGCACCGCACGGAACGCACCAATACCGAACTGGGGCTTCGGTCCGAGATCACTTCCTTTATTCCCTACGATCACAATACGGAAGTGCATGTCCTTCGGATCACCAACCTCGGTACGATCGACAGAGTCCTGACTGTTGTGCCGGCATTGCCTCTCTACGGGCGCAGTGCCGACAACATTCGGGACCACCGCCATGTCACCTCTCTCCTTGGAAGAGCAAGCGTGACGGAGCGCGGAATCCAGGACCATCCGACTTTTTCCTTTGATGAGCGCGGTCACCGTCTGGCGGATGCGTTCTACTATGTGGAAGGCTACCGGGAGGACGGAACGCTGCCCGCGGAGTTTTTCCCCGTGCTGGATGATTTCGTGGGAAGCGGGACACCGGACTGGCCGGAGACCGTCACCCACCTGGCAGAGATCAGGAAAAAGGGCTACCACAGCGGCGCGGGCGGCATCGCTCCGGGGAGCAAAGTGGGCGGTCAGGAGATCATGGGAGCGTTCCGTTTCGAGGATACCTCTCTGGCCCCCGGGGAGACGGCTACCTATATCATCTATGCGGGCATCAGCAGGGATCCGCTGGAATACGAACGGGCCGCAGATGCCCTGCGGAGTCCGGAGAAGGTGAAGGCCTGTCTGGAACAGACCAGGAACTACTGGCTCAGCAAGGTGAACATCAAGATTACCACGGGAGATCCGGCTTTTGACGGGTATATGCGCTGGATCGCTTTCCAGCCGGAGCTGCGCAGGATCTTTGGCTGCTCCTTCCTGCCCCATCATGATTACGGCAGAGGCGGCAGAGGATGGCGGGATCTGTGGCAGGACTGTCTGGCACTGCTCCTGATGGATCCTTCCGGCGTAAAGCAGATGCTCCTGGGGAATTTCGGCGGCGTCCGGATCGACGGCACCAACGCTACCATCATCGGAAGCGGCGTGGGAGAGTTTCAGGCGGACCGGAACGCTATCACCAGAGTGTGGATGGATCACGGGTTCTGGCCCCTGGTCACCACCGGTCTCTACATTCACAGCACCGGAGATGCAGGGATCCTGAATGAGGAATGTACCTATTTTGATGATCCCCGGATCCGCAGAGGTACCGCACGGAAAGAAAATCCTCCGGCGGGGGACAATCTGCTGCGGGATGCAGCGGGACAGCCCTACAAAGGATCGATCCTGGAGCACATCCTCCTGCAGAATCTTACTGCTTTCTGGGAAGTGGGGGAGCACGGCAATATCCGTCTCCGGGATGCGGACTGGAATGATGCGCTGGATATGGCGGGGGACAGAGGCGAGAGCGTAGCATTTACCGCAGCCTATGCGGGCAACCTGACAGAACTGGCGGATCTGTGTGACAGCGGGAAATGGGGCGATGGGAAGACCATGCTCCTGGAGGAGCTGGAGATCCTCCTGCGGGATGAGACGATTTACGATACCCCCGGGAAAAAGCAGGACGTGCTGGATGAATTTCTGACAGCCGTGTCCGAAAAAACGAAATTCCGCAAAAAGGAAACGGACCTTCAGAGCCTGGCGGAGAATCTCCGCAGGAAGGCCCGGAGCATCACGGGGCACCTGCGGCAGCAGGAATGGATCCGGGAAAATGACAAGGAAGGCTGGTTTAACGGCTACTACGATAACAGCGGAAAAGCGCTGGATCTCACCGTTCCCGGTAAAAAAATGATGACGCTGACGGGTCAGGTCTTCTCCGTCATGTACGGCATCGCCGGGGAGGAGCAGGTCCGGAAGATCTGCGCTGCTGCGGACAAAAGGCTCTACGACGAATCCAGCGGCGGCTATCGCCTGAATACGGATTTCGGCAGTATCCGGACCGACATGGGCAGAATGTTTGGCTTTGCCTACGGCGAGAAGGAAAACGGCGCCGTTTTCAGTCATATGGCGGTGATGTATGCCAATGCCCTTTACCGTAGAGGCTTTGCGAAGGAAGGCTACAAAGCGCTGAAAGCCCTCTACGATGCGTCCATGAACTACAGGATCTCCCGGATCTATCCCGGGATCCCGGAGTACTTCGGCAGAGGCGGCAGAGGGCTCTACAGCTACCTGACGGGGGCAGCCAGCTGGTACCTGCTGACGGTGACCACCGAGATGTTCGGTATCCGGGGCGTCTACGGCGACCTGGAGATCCGCCCCGCGCTGATGCGGGAGCAGTTTGGCACCGGCGGTGTGTGCTCCATCGAAATGGAGTACGGCTGCAAGCCCTTCCGCGTCGAGATCCGCAATCCGCAGAAGCTGGAGTGCGGTACCTACCGGATCGCGGAATGTCGCGTGGATGGAAAAGCGGTCCCTGCCGAGGAAGAAGGAAGCGCCTTCCGCCTTCCCAGGGAGACCATCGACCTGCTGGACTCCGCGGTGCGCCACAGCATCGAGATCCTGCTGGGATAAAAACGCGGATGAGCTTTTCTTTCAAACCGGATCGGTGCAAATAAGAGACGCTTTTGCATGCACCGATTCGCCGATTCTGAGGATCCGCATGCGCAGATCCTCATCACGGAGGAAATCAAATGGACCATTTTACGATACAGGACTACGGAAAACAATCCACCTTTGCCAGCTTCCTTCCCGGCATCGCCGGGCTGCGGGGCATTCCCATCTGGTGCTACTACGTGAACCGCGGGCAGGCAGTGGTGAGCTTCGGTGTGGACAATAAGGACCATGCCATCATGGAATTCTACCCTGCGCACACCGCCTATCTGACAGTGAAGCGCACCGGCTTTCGGACCTTTGTCCGGAAGGATGGTCAGGTCTTTGAAAGCTTTTCCGAGGAGCGGCACCCCCATGCCATGGATGTGTTCATGAACACTCTGCGCATCCGGGAGACCAATGCCGAGGCGCAGATCGCTACGGAGGTGACCTATTTCGTGCTGCCGGAGGATCGCGTGGGAGGTCTGGTGCGAAAGGCGGAGATCCGGAATCTGGCAAAGGAGCCTGTCACCCTGGAGGTCCTGGACGGCATGCCTGCCCTGATCCCCTACGGCGTCTCGCTGGATACCATGAAAAACATGGCACAGCTGGGGAAGGCCTGGATGCAGGTGGAGATGTGCGAGGAAAATGTTCCTTTCTACAGAGTCAGAGCCAGCATGGTG